>JAISOT010000137.1 GCA_031275465.1 Desulfovibrio sp. | reverse complement strand
CACTCTGTAATCAGGGCTAGTTACGCCAAAAGAATCCGCGATGCCCACAAATCCTGTAAGCAAATCCATATGATTCATCGCAAAGTCCCCAGCCTTCACAAGCTGGTAATTATCGTAGTGCTGGGCCATTTGACCTTCATTGATCGTTATATCCTTAATTTTTAACCCCTGTTGGGTGATTGAAAAAATATCATAACCTTCTTTCCCTGCAATATTCTTTCTAATGCTGAAATGTTGCCCGATCCTGGCAACATCCCAACACTCTGGCACAGCGCCCAGCCACTCAACGCCACTATCTTTCATCGGTGCGTCAGGATTCAGCCCACAGCTAACGGCCTGGTTGATTATCGCCCGTTTTTGCTCTCCGAATAGTGCAATCTGCTTCTTCTTGGCATTGATCAGCTTGTTTATCCGCGACACCTTCCAATCAAGGAAGCGCACAATTTGGTCTTGCTCGGTACGAGGCGGGAGGGGCAGGTAAATCGTCTTCATTTCTGAGTACCGTGTTGTCCAAAGGTCGGCAACGATACCCCTGCCATTACGATAATATTCCTCAATGAAGCCGTGGCTTCGCAGAAGGTAATGAAAAAAACGCCCGGCACATTCCGCTCGTGGTGTCAGCACTATGTTGATGAGTGAAACTGAACCATCATAATATGACACGCCGCTGGAACCGCGCCTGTCGGAACGGCTATTGATGACAAAGTCCCCCACGCGGACACATCTGCGATTATCGCCAGCGTTTGTTTTGGCAACAGTGGCAATCTGAGGCACGATGCCGCCTTTGCTGACGGACAAAGGCTCATAGTTCGTATCGGAAACAGTTTCTCGCCGCTCGGAAAAAAGTTCGTTGATTTTTTTGGCTTCCCAATGATCGGGGATTTCGCCAAACCACTCCATTATCGCGCCTCCCCCAGCACCTCATCCAGCAACCCTTTCGTTTCGGCTTCCAGGGCACGAATGTCGGCCACAATGTCCGCAAGTTCACGAAGAGGCACGGGTTTATAAAAATGCTTTGTAAAGCTGATTTCATAGCCTATTTGCGTTTTGCTTTCGTCCACCCAGGCGTCCGGGGCGTAGGGCAGAACTTCCTTTTCCATGAAGGCCGCGATGCCGCCGGGGTAATCCAGAGGAATCTGCTCGCTATCCGTCAAGTCGTTATCAGGAATTTGATTGTCCTCCGCGTCAGCGCAAACATCGGCGGTAGCGTCCTTTTCAGACAGCGCGAACACAATTTCACGCCACAATTTTACTTTTACCCTGACCTTGGCCTTGTCCAGAGCCTCAGCCAGCAGATTGGCAAAGTCGGCTGCATTTTTGTGAAGCGTGGCGGCGTCAAGGGCGTGTAAAACATCCAAAATCGCCCGCTGCAATTTTTGTCCTTCCGCATTTCCTTTAGGCGTCGGCTTTACTTTTTTTTGGGATTCCTTGGCTAGGGCCATAAACTCCGGGCCATTGGACACGCGGGCGATGCGATCGGGACTGGCCTGGAAGTTCAGCCGAAGCGGGCGCAGCACCGTGACTTTCCAGTAGCCGAAGGCGCGGTTGTTGAAAATTTTGCTGTGTTTCGTCTCCGCGAAGTCAAAATACAACTGGAGTATATGCTCGCGGATTTCCGGCGAGAGTTCGCAGTTTTTGGCTCCAAGGTTTTTGCGTAACGGAGATTTCAGGCTTGTGGCGTCGATAAGCTGAATTTTTCCCTTGCGCTCATATCTCTTGCGGTTGGAAAGCAGCCATATGAAAGTTCCGATGCCGGTGTTATAAAACATGTTTTCCGGCAGGGCGACAATGGCTTCCACCAGATCGCGCTCAATAAGATACCGCCGGGCGTTGCTTTCGCCCTGTCCGGCATCGCCGGTGAACAGCGATGAACCGTTATGCACTTCCGCGATGCGGGAGCCAAGCTTCGTGCTTTCCTTCATCTTGGAAGCATTGTTGAGCAGAAACAAAAGCTGCCCATCGCTAACGCGGGGGATCATGGCAAATTCGGGGTTGTCCGCAAAGCTCGTGACAAAACGTGTATCCGAAATGCCTTTCTTGCCGCCCAGTTTTTCCGCCTCATTTTTCCAGGATTTGCCGTAAGGCGGATTGGACAGCATAAAGTCGAACTGGCGGCTGGGGAAAGCATCGCTGGTGAGGGTAGAGCCATAAGCTATGTTGTCCGCTTCATGCCCCTCGCCTTTGAGCAGCATGTCCGCCTTGGTGATGGCATAGGTTTCCGGGTTGATTTCCTGCCCGAACAAATGGATGGAAACCGTCTTGCGTTGCTTTTCCGCCAGAGCAAGCAAGCGGGACTGAGATACGGTAAGCATACCTCCCGTGCCGCTGGCTCCGTCATACACGGAATAGGTGGAATCCTTGATCTGGTCAGCGACAGGCAGAAAAATCAAATCGGCCATGAGTTCCACCACATCGCGCGGCGTGAAGTGCTCCCCGGCTTCTTCGTTGTTTTCCTCATTGAAACGGCGGATCAGTTCCTCAAAGATCGTACCCATGGTGTGATTGTCCAGAGCGGACAATTTCACACCGCCCTGATCGTCCAGCACGGGATGAGGACTGAGGTTGATGGCAGGGGAGACAAATTTTTCAATAACAGCGCCGAGAATATCCGCGTCTCTCATCGTGTCTATCTGGTTGCGAAATTTGAATTTTTCCAGAATTTCCTGTACGTTGGGCGAAAAACCGTCCAGATAGGCGATAAAATCCGTTTTCAGTTGCTGTAGCTTGGCCCGGCTGGTCAGGTCTTTCAAGCGAAAGGGCGACCAGTTGCAGAAGGATTGCCCCGCCGTCTTGCACAAGGCATCGGCCTGATTGGTCATGCCCGCAGCATCCAAACGTTTCTTCATGTTCAGCACATCGGGCTTTGTATCTTCCAGCACCGCGTCCAGCCGCCGGATGACCGTCATGGGCAAAATAACATCGCGGTATTTGCCGCGCACATACACATCCCTGAGACAGTCATCGGCAATGCCCCAGATGAAACTTACGATTTGGTTATATATTTGTATGTCCATGATGATTCTTTGTCGCGGAGATTATCAAACCGGAAATGGCATCCGGTAACAGGTTGACCCAAAAAACATAGCTATGTGTATGATAATTACCCCCCAGAGGCAAGAGCGCGTTAACCATATTTCGACCTCCGCGATAAATGACTGCCACGCTGAATGCTACATACGCAAGCCCGGCCCCCGGCTCTGCTGCCGTTCCCGCTCCCGCTCTACCTCCCGTTGCCGCTCAAAATGCCGTGCAAGAGCGGTAACAAGGGTTCCAAGCTCCTGTACACATCGCCTAAATCGTGCAATCGTCGCGTCAATGCCCGCAAATCGCCGTTCGTCCGGTTGATCCGTTCCTCTTGGTCGTTCAGAGCCGATTGCAGGATTTTCAGCGTCTGCCGCTGTTCTTCCAATGCTTTGCCTTGGGTGGTCAAAGCTGAAGACAATTCCCCTTCCATGTGGAGCAGAGCGTCCTTGAGAGTCTTTTCCAATTCGGTCATGGCCTATTTCCTCCCGATTTCCAATGCTTCCCGGCTCCCCAGCGTGCCTGTGGAAAGAATTTTCATGCCTTCCGGCAGAATCAGATAGTTTTTCCCGTTCTGCTGATGCAGGGCAAGACCGGGAAAGGCCCGTTGAATGGGTGGAAAATCCCTCTCCCATGCCTCTTTCCCGGTTTTCAGCGCCGCAATCTCCTGCCGCAGGTCCTGGGCCTCGCCCCGGAACAGAGAGAGCATTACCCAGCACATCAGCCCCAAAGCCAGAATGAGGCCGAACATCGCCAGCCCGGCTTGCAGACAGGTCTTGCCGAAAGCCCTGCTCATAATCCGGCAGCGTGAGGCGAGTTCGCTCTCCAAGTTCGACAAGCTGTTGCGGATAGCGCTTTCGGTTGTACTGAGCGCGTTTTTCGATGATTCGGTCAAGCTCCTGTTCAAGTTCTCGAATTGTTGCCGGGTCAGGTTTTCGATCTCCAGCATCTCCTGTTCGGTCTTGGCCTTGAGCCGTTCGGCCAGTGATCTCAGCGAAGTGCCACTGTTCTCCATAAATACCTCCCTTGAGGCGAAGTTTTTCCCCGCTGTCCGGGTCTTTGACGGTGATGTAATCTTTGCCCGCCCGGTTGATGGAAAGTCCGGCCTCGCGCAAGGCGGCCAGAATGTCCTCCCGGCTTTGGACAAGCCCCTGCTCCAGCTTGGCGGCAAGATAGGCGTGAATGGCCTCCTTGGCCTCGGCGCGGTCATCCTTGTCCGGCGTTTTGCCCCAGCGGAGCAGCCTTGCCCGGTGCAAATCGGCGTGCTCCGGGGTATGCAGACGCGCCCTGGCCGGATCGTCCGGTCTGGCCCAGTCTTCACGGTGATTGTGCAGGTCGCGGAATACGCCGAAAGCCTTTTCCCAGCCCGGAGGGAAAGCGTTGAAAGCCTTGCCGCCTGCCAACTCCAGGCGCGGCACGACAAAATGCAATTCATGATGTCCGGCGTGACCGTGCCGAACCCAGAGGATATTGCGCTGATCCGGCTCCAAACCGGCGAAGGCGACTTTTTCAAAATCGTCCATAACGCGCTCTTCCTGCTCAGGCGTCACCGTG
>JAISOT010000081.1 GCA_031275465.1 Desulfovibrio sp. | reverse complement strand
CACGCTGTTGCCCGTGGCCGTGGCCGCGCCGAGATCGCTGTGGGTATAGCCGCCGTAAATATCGCCGTTCACCGTGCCGCCGCCGACGGTCACGCTGTTGCCCGTGGCCGTGGCCGCGCCGGAGTAGCTGGCGGCTTCGCCGCCGTAAACAGAGCCGCTCACCGTGCCACCGCTGATGGCGGCGGAGTTGCCCGTGGCCGTGGCCGCGCCGGAGTAGCTCTCGGCATAGCCGCCGTAAACATTGCCGCCCACCGCGCCGCCGCTCAAGACGTTGACGGCGTTGTCGGTGGCGGTGTCGGCTGTGGGCGGGCCTGAGCCGTTCGGCGGGCTGCCGTTGCCGTAAACATCGGTGGCGCCCAGATTAGTGTCAATGATGATGATCTGCCCGGAAAAAGCGGGAGACAAGGGCACGAAAATGAGGCCGAGGGCGAGGGCCATGCCGCCCACGGCGCGTAATAAGGTTCGGGTTATGGAAAAAGTCCCTTCAAACATCGGCTGCCTGACGGCGGGAGGCATGGCGCTCCTTGTGTAAGCGTGTCATGCGGAAAGTCTGTTTGTTTCCTGACGGATATATAGGGAACTTTTACCATGGGCATAATGCCCTGTCATACCATTTCTTATCGACGTTGCCGCCACATGTGTTCATAACTCATTGGTATTTAACACGAAAACAGATCAGTATATTGCGTTATCAATAGGAAATGATATCAATCGGCCTGGAGCAACGTGTCGCGAGCGCGTGGTATGACCGGAGTATGCGGCGCATGAATTACCCGGCGGGAGTATTTGCCGCGCCGGGCGGTTGAGAACCTCAGCCGCCTTAACCATCAACGGTTACGCGGGAGGGAGGAATGACCAAAGCCGGTCTTGTGTTTGATGTGCGGCATTTCCACTTTGATATCGCGCATCGCTGTTTTCTCTGCTCCGCGTCCGCATCGGCGCTTGCCGGCGCAAATGAATCGCGCCTGCGCCTGTGCGGCGGGCGTCCGCGTTAACGCGCTTTAATATTGGGGAAGGCTGTTGTCCACATCCCTGGCCCAGGCGTTGGTGCCCCCCAGCAGGTTGAGCATTCTGCCCGCATATCCCGCTTCGCGCAGAGCGCGGATGGCAAGGGCGCTACGGCGGCCCACCTTGCAAATGAAAACCGCTTCCGTGTGCGGATCAAGTTCGTCCATGCGCCGCACCACCTGGCCGAAGGGCACGGGTTTGGCTCCCTCAAACGCGAACACGTTCCGTTCGTGTTGCTCGCGGACGTCAACCAGTTGCAGGGGATCTTCCTTGTCAAGGCGGGCTTTCAACTCCAGAGGCGTGATGCCGTCCATGCCCTCATCCGGCTGCGTCAGGCCGCAGAACTGTTCATAGTCAATCAGTTCATTTATGACGGGATTTTCTCCGCAAACGGGGCAAGCCGGGTCTTTTTCCAGTTTCACTTCACGAAACTTCATGCGCCAGGCGTCAAAAAGCAGGAGACGCCCGGTGAGCCCTTGGCCTTCGCCCACGCCCACGATCAGCTTTATGACTTCGCAGGCCTGGATTGTGCCCACTATGCCCGGCAGAACTCCCACCACTCCGCCTTCGGCGCAGGACGGAACCAGACCCGGCGGCGGCGGCGCGGGATAAAGGCAGCGGTAGCATGGCCCGTCTGCCGCGTGAAACACCGTGGCCTGGCCTTCAAACTGGAATATGGAGCCGTAAACATTGGGAATGTCCAGCAGCACGCAGGCATCGTTCACCAGATAGCGGGTCTGGTAGTTGTCCGTGCCGTCGGCCACCACGTCATAGTCGTGCAGTATGTCCATGGCGTTGCCGGCGGTGAGCGCGACATTGTAGGTAACGACGTTTACAAGGGGGTTCAGGCCTCTGATCCTGTCTTTGGCCGATTCCGTTTTCGGCCTGTCAATGTCGCGGGTGCTGTGGATAACCTGGCGCTGGAGATTGGAAGCCTCCACAAGGTCATGATCCACGACGCCTATGGTGCCGACTCCGGCGGCGGCCAGATACAGCGCCAGCGGAGCGCCCAGCCCTCCGGCGCCCACAATGAGCACTTTGGCGGCTTTCAGGCGTTGCTGGCCTTCAGGCCCCACCTCAGGCAGCAGCAGATGCCGGCTGTACCGCGGGATCTCGCTGTTGTCCAGAGCGACCAGACGCCTGTCGGAGATGATGCTCACGGCCGCCTCCCGGTATCATCCGGGCATGCGCCGCTGTCTCGAACAAGCGCCTTTCCGCCGGCGATCGCGGGCACGATCATCACTGTTTCTCCATCCCGGACGGGCGTTTCAAGCCCGGACGCGTCCTTCACGTTTTTCTCGCCGACGTAGATGTTGATGAACGAGCGCAGGCTGCCGGCGTCATCGTAAAGATGATGTCGGATATCCGGGTAGGCCCCGGCAAAGGCCGCAACCGCCTCGCCGGCGGTGCGCCCCTCGACTTCGACTTCCGCCTTTCTGTCGGTGAAGGCGCGCAAGGCCGTGGGAATCAAAATCGTAACCGCCATGATGTTCCGCTCCTTATTGTCGTTTTTGGGCGCCGCGTCATGTCGCGCGGCCCATTTCTTTATGGTTGAACTGCGCGCGGTCGCAGGAAAGCTCCCAGGAGGAAATCTCCGCCGCCGCGCCCTTCCGCACGCTCAGGATGACGTAGGAATAGAAAGGCAGCGCCTGTTCCCGGTCATGCTCCGACGGAACGGCCGGATGATCCGGATGCGAATGATAAAAGCCGATCACCTCCAGATCGCGGAGGCGGGCCCGCTTCTCCGCGCGCATGAACTCGTCCGGCTCAATGCGAAAGCGGTGGTAGCGCTCTTCCGCCCGGCCGGCATTGGGCACGGGCACGATGTCCTCCACCCTGCGCCGTCCGTTTTCGTCAATTCGCCCCAGCAGAATGCCGCAGCATTCATCCGGATAGCATTTTTCTCCTTCGGCGCGGATATGCCGTTCCGCGTCCCCGGATATGAGAATCACGCCTTTGCCTCCCAGAAGGAATCAGACAGATAGCGCGTGCCGGTATCGCACAATATGGTAACTATTTCAGAGTGTTTCGGCGCCTTGCGGGCAAGTTTGAGGGCCGCCTGAACATTGGCGCCGGAACTGATGCCGACGAGAATGCCTTCCTCGCGGGCCAGCCTGCGCGTCATGGCGCAGGCCTCCTCGGTGCTTACGGCAATGATGTCGTCAATCAGGCTTTCATCCAGAATTCCCGGCCTGATTGTGGACCGCATGTGCTTTGTGCCTTCAATGCCGTGCAGGGGAGAATCCGGCTGAACCGCTATGGCGCGGATCGCGCTGTCATGGGCCTTGAGCCGCCCGGCCACGCCGGTGAACGTGCCTGAAGTTCCCATGCCGGCGACAAAATGCGTTACCCGGCTCTGCCGCAGAATTTCCGCGCCCGTGCCGTCGTAATGGGCCAGCACGTTGGCTTTGTTGTTGTATTGATCCGGATAGAAGTACAATCCGGGCTCGGCCGCCGCCGCCGTTCTGGCGGCGAGGTAGGCTCCGTCCGAGCTTTCCAGAGGGTCCGTGCACACGACGCGCGCGCCGTAACTGCCCAGCATGCTTTTGCGCTCGGCGTTGGCGTTGGCGGGCATGTACAATGTCACGGCATAGCCGAGGGCCGCTCCCATCATGGCATAGGCCACGCCCGTGTTGCCGCTGGTGGCGTCAAGGATGATCTTGCCCTTTTTCAAAAGGCCTTTTTGCATGCCGTCCAAAAGCATGGCTTTGGCCGCCCTGTCCTTGACGGAACCGCTGGGGTTGCAGAATTCCGCCTTGGCCGAGAGAATGATTCCCGGCGCGTCGGCCGCGATTTTGTCCAGCCTGAGCAGGGGCGTGTCGCCCACCATATCCAGTATGCGCATGGATTATTCCCGTATGCCGCGCCCAGCCGTGATGCTTGTCAGGCTGCGGCGCAATCCGCTGACGCCGTTGGTATGGAGAAAAAATACCGGCGTGCCGAGGCTGCGGCTGCGGTTCAGCACCTCGGATCTGGCGCTGTGCGATACCATTCCGGTCAGCAAAATCATGATGTCCGGATTCCCTATTTTGCCGGTCAGACAGGATTCTTTCCCGCTGAACACCTTAAGGGTCACCCCATAGTTCTCAGCCGCCTTTTCGTATTCACGCTTCAGCCTGTCCAGTCCGCCCACAAATGCCGCGCGCATATCCCTGCTCCGGAAATGAGGTGAAAAGCATCTTTTGTTTCAACTATAAAAACGATAGATATAGTAATATTTAATTCGGCCGAACGATGGAAATAATTTTTTCGTATAAGCATATTCACGCGAGCCGAATGGACAAGGCAACCATATTTTTTATGCTAACTACATTAATTTATTAGTTTTAATCTCTGAAAAAGTGAAGCTCTCACGGAAAAAGCTTCCGAATGCCGTCATGCCGATTTGCAATCCATCGGGGGAACGGTCACTATCTCACGGAGGTAAAATCAAGATCAGGCACGGAAAGGGGGGCCTTTCTGCGCTTCGTCGCCTGCTCGTATGTGTGCCCCATATGGATGAGCGCTTCCTCGCTGAAGGGGCGCCCCATCAGTTCCACGCCCACGGGGATGCCCAGGGGGGCGGATTCCGTGGGGGCGGAAAAGCCGCCGGGCAGCGTAATGGCCGGCAAACCGGTGACGGAAGCCATCAGTCCGTTACGTCCGGCCTGTCCGCGGGGGTCATTGGTCTGCACCGCCAGAATGGTTTGAAGCGGATACAAAAAGGCGTCAATGCTGTTTTCGCGCATCAGATTTTCAACGAAAGTCCTCAGAACGGCGTTCTTTTTCAGCCTGGCCAGATACTCGGGATTTTTTTCAGGATCTTTCTCGGCGGCTTTTTTCGCCATGTCCTGAGCGATGGACGGCGTCAGAAGCCCCGTCGCCACATACTTCTCGGTGTTTTTCACCGGCGCCGCCCTGCCCAGCGCCGCGAGATACTTGTCCAAATCTGTTTTCTGCTCCCACTGCTGGACGTCATTGTCCCTTATCAGGGTGGGAACATGCAGTTCGGGCACATCCATTTCCACTATTCTGGCGCCCAGTTTTTTCAAATCCGCCGCGGCCTGGCGGACAACTTTCGTCACTTCAGGATCATTGCCCAGATTGGTGGTCAGCAGGACCAGTTTTTTGTTTTTCAGGCCGTCCCCGCGCAGGGATTTCGTATAATCGGGAAGCGTCCTGCCCCTGATCGCTTCCGTGGTCTCGTCAGCGGGATCATACCCGGCCATGACGTTCAGCAGCACGGCGGCGTCGGCCACAGTGCGGGTGATGGGGCCGCCCTGATCCTGAAAGGACGAACAGGGGGAAATGCCCGCCCTGCTGACCAGGCCGCGCGTCGGGCGCAGGCCGACCAGACTGTTGGCGCTGGCCGGCGAACGTATGGAATTGACCGTGTCGGAACCGGTGCCCGCCGCGGCGAAATTCGCGGCAATGGCCGCCCCGGTGCCGCCTGACGAGCCTCCGGGGGTTCTGGTCAGATCGTACGGGTTCAGGGTCTGCCCGATCATGGAGCTCACGCTCATGCCGTGCCGGGCAAGCTCCGTCAGATTGGCCTTGGCGATAATAACGGCGCCCGCCTCTCTCAGTCTGGCCACGGTAAAGGCGTCCGTTTTGGGCTGGAGTTTGGCGAAGGCCCTGGCCCCGCTCGTGGTGACCATGTCATGCGTATTGTAGTTGTCTTTAAGGATAATGGGAATGCCGTGCAGCGGACCGGCAACCTGCCCGCGCGCCCGCATGGCGTCAAGTCTTTCGGCCTCCTTCAGGGCGTTGGGATTGACCGTGATCAGCGCGTTCAAAACCCCGTCGTACACTTTGATGCGCGCGAGATAATATCTGACCAGCCCGGCTGACGTGACGCGCCCGGACTTCAGATCCCCCGCGAGATCAGAAATTGTCTTTTCATACGCGGAATAGCTCGCCGCGTCGGCCTGAGTCAGATTGAGCATCACGCAGAAAATAACAAATTGCGCGATGACAAACAACTTTTTTGCAACCATTCGTCAACCTCCGGGATAAATAAAAATTTTACATTGTTACGCGGCGGAACAGCGCCCCCCAGCCACGCCGTTGCCCGACGGTGGCGCTTATTTTCTATACTTTTCCATGGCAACAGTGTTGATTTTCAATGGAACCGGCGTTCCTTCAGGCAAAAGAGGTCTGTATGACCGACCGTTAAGCCTCTGTTTGTGTTCTTGCTGGGCTTTAGCCAGCAATGCCGCGTCAAAGATGAAATCCACCGCGGTGGCGGCCATACCGCGAGCCGCCGCGTTCACCGCTTTTACGCCGTGCGGGGCACCTGAACAGGCGGTTACCATCCAATTGTGCCATCCGGGGCCTGGCCCGAGATACACATGCAGAAGCGAGAGAGGGGCGAACCAGCTGTATTCCGAAGAATCCGTGACGCCCATCCAGGCTTCGGCATGAGGCTTGATGCCGCTGCTTTCATACCGTTCCTGGCCGATGGAGTCTTGCATGGCATAGAGAAACAGTTTTTCCCCTTCGGTGAATTCCGGTATGCCGAATGCGACGAGATTGTCATGCCCGGCCTTTGCCGCCGTCTCATTGGGGATCATTTCGTGCGTGGCGGTGATGTATTCCTTTTCCACGGATGTTTCTGTGGCCAATGCCGCCGCGTCGGCGCATTTGTCAACCCGTTTGATGGCGTCCTCCATCATCTGGCTGCTGATGAACCTGCCGACGTACCAGGCTGTCGCCTTGTCCGGCACGACGCTGGGGAATTCAGGGCCGGTGTCGGAAAAGGTGTAGTTGATGGTATTGGCCACCTCGTCTTTTCCGGGCGGGAGATGTTCACGCAGCATTTCAACAGCCTGACCTTGCAGAATGGCTGCGTCCAGCGCGCTTCTGCCGTGCCACGGGCTGTTGCCGTGGGCGGTTCTGCCGGCAAAATGGTATCGGATGTTGAAATACGCCGGGCAGGATAGCGCGTTGCTGGCATTCCAGCGGGTGGGGTGCCAGTCCACCACAAGATCAAGATCGTCGAATAACCCGGCCTTGGCCATGATCTGCTTGCCGATGCAAAGCTCTTCCGCCGGTGTTCCGAAAATCTTCAGCGTCGCCTGAAATCCGTGTTTTTTCATGGCCTCCTTGATTGCCACGGCCGCCATGATTCCTGCCACTGCCATCAGGTTATGGCCACAGCCGTGCCCCGGCCATCCCTCATGAACAGGCTTCTTTACAGCTTCTACCTGCTGTGACAGTCCGGGTAGAGCGTCATACTCCGAGTTGAACCCTATAACCGGTTTTCCTGAGCCAAAAGTTGCCACGAAAGCCGTAGGCATCCCGGCCGCGCCTTTTTCCACGCTGAAACCCTCGGCTACGAGCAGCGCGCAGAGTTTCCCACTCGCTAGGTGCTCCTCCATTCCGAGCTCCGGGTTTTCCCAAATGAAACTGGAAAGTTCGTGAAATTTAGCGTTATGATCAGCAATGTATTGCATGATGGATTCTTTGACATTCGTAATCACTGCTTTTCCTCCTGAATAATCCGCTTGCGTTGTTCTCCGTTGAGATCGGGCTCTTTCCGTACCGTTGAGCCCGAATCACAGGCGCTTTGCCGTTTTTCGTGGAGAATAAAGGCATACCACCTGCACGTTGCGCCAACCATCACGACGATCGTTGAGAACATCCAGTATCCCCCATAGGTTCCGGTCATGTCGAAGACCAAGGCGGAGGTCGGGGCAGCGATCAGTGCACCGATGCTGACGGCCATGGTCATGTCCGCCACCAGTCTGCCGTAGTCTTTTTCTCCGAAAATCCCGTTGATCATAAGGGAAGGGGAAAGGGTAATCGTGCCGCCGCCGACGCCGTAGCAGATGATCACCGCATAGACGAACGCGGCATTATATTGCATCATGTAGAGAAATGCGAAGGTCAGGCCGAAAAGATACATGCTGGCCGTGGTGCCGAATTTGATGCCAAACCTGTCACAGGCCGGGCCAACAGTGATTTTTCCAAGGGTCAGCAAGCCCAACTGCAACCCCGCAAGAGAAGCCGCGAGCATGGGTTCGATACCCATATCCCGGTAATACGGCACGGAATTGTTGAGGATTGCGCCCGAGGCCACTGTCGTGCAGATCACGGAGAGGAGGGCCAGCCAGTACATGGGCGTTTTTTTGGCCTCCCGGTAGGTCATGCCTAGCACTTCTTTTGTGACCGCTGCTTCCTCGCTCGTCTGCCCCATGCGGTAAAAGCCTTTTTCCTCAGGCGATTTGACGATGAACAGCGCAACTGCCGGGATCAGGACCACGACGAAAATCGCCGCGGAGCCGAAATAGGCCGCGCGCCAGCCGTAATTGGAAATCAGGTATGTCAGGAAGGGCAACATGGCCATGCCCCCCAGTCCGCTGCCGATGAATGTGAGCCCCATCATTGTACCCCTGATCCTGCCGCCAAACCAGGAGGTGACCAGGACGGAAATGGGCATTGTGCAGGTTCCGATGAAACCGATACCCGTGAGAACGGAGAAGACATATATCTGCCAGATGTTGTGGGCCGTGGCGAACCCGATAAACCCGATTGCCGCTGCCGCTGAGCTCAGCAGCAGCACTTTTTTCACCTGGCCTCTGGCAGCCATGCGGCCGAGGAAGGGCGCGGCCAGAATAGACGCGATGCTGTGAATGGATTTGTATACGAGGAAGGTTGATCTGTTGATTCCCAGCGCTTCCGTGACGGGTCTGACAAAAACGCTGGTGGCCGAGGCCAGGACGACATAGGCCAGGAGCATCAAAGCAAAACCCACTACAACTATAACGTAGCCATAATAAAACTTGCCGTCTTGCAGCAATTGGATCCGTTCCGACTCGCTCCTTTTTTGCGTATCCAAGGCATTCTCCTTTTTTACCCGCGCCAGCGGGTGGCTTTTTGTGCAAGAGAATCACAAAAATTTTACATTGTTACGCGGCGGAACAGCGCCGCCGAACCCTGCCCCTGCTTGTTGTGGAAAATGAGCAAAACATGATTACGCCACTCAACCAAAATACGCCTTTTGCACCTGAACGTCGTTTTTAAGTGCGTCGGCCGTGCCGTGCGCCGCCACGCGGCCCTGAGACAGCACATAGCCATAGGAAGCAATGGCGAGCGTCTGGCGAACATTTTGTTCCACGAGAAAAACGGCTGTTCCGGATTCACAGATGGAGCGGATAATGCGGAAATTCTCTTTTACAAGGGCGGGGGAGAGGCCAAGTGACGGCTCATCAATGATGATAAGCCGGGGTTCCGACATAAGCCCCCGCCCTATGGAAAGCATGGCCTGCTCGCCGCCGGACATTGTTCCCGCCAACTGTTCCTTGCGTTCGGCAAGGCGGGGAAATATTTCGCAGACTTTTTGCAGCCGCGCTCTGATCTTCACCTTTGATTTTTCCTGGTAGGCGCCCATCAGCAGGTTTTCCTGAACACTCATCTTGGGAAAAACTCTACGTCCTTCCGGAATACAGGAAATGCCCATGGCGACAACCTGATGGGTAGCGAGACCTGTGATTTCCATGCCGTTGAAATAAATGTTTCCCTGACGCGGCGCGGTCAATCCGAGCAGGGCGCGGATAAGTGTGCTTTTTCCGGCGCCGTTGGCTCCCAGAAGGCATGTAATGCGGTCAAGGGAGATCTCCATGTTGACGTCGCTCAGAACGCAGGCGTTCCCGTACGCGACGTACAGGCGCTCTATCTCCAGTGACCGGGGCATAATTTCTCCGTTGACGTTTTCGGGTTAAGCCGCTTCCGTTCCCAGGTAAGCCTCCTGGACATAGGGATCCGCCGTGATGCTTTCGTAGTCTCCCTCGCAGATCTTGCAACCGAAATTTAACACGACACAACGCGTGGTGATGCGCCGGATAACTTCCATTTCATGCTCAATAAGCACCAGGGTGAAGGGGGAATCAGACCTGCTGAGTGCCAGTATCTCATCCATGAGCCTGCGTGTTTCCTCATGAGTCATACCGGCCGACGGCTCATCCAGGAAAAGAAGTTTCGGAGAGTTGACGAGAGCGCGGCAGACTTCCACGCGTCTGCGGTCAATCATGTTGAGCAGCCCCACAGGTTGGTGGACGCGATCCGCAAGGGCAGGGTTGAGAGCGTGGAGCAGCGCTTTGGCACGTTCCAGATTGGCCTTGTATTCCGCCATAAATGCCCGACGATTGAACAGGTTGTGGATTATGCCGAAATTGAGGGATTTGTAGTTGCCAATCATAATGTTGTCGAAAATCGTCAGATCCAGGCTCAGGCGTGAACGCTGAAAAGTCCGCGCGATTCCCAAGCGGTAAATTTCCTGCGGACTTTTGGCGGTAATGTCATTCCCGAGAAAGGTGACCGTGCCGGCGCTTGGCCGGTAAATGCCGGTCACCACGTTGAAGAAGGTTGTCTTGCCGGAACCGTTGGGGCCCACAAGCCCCAGCACCTCGCCTTCTTCCACGGCCAGATCAAGGCCGTTCAGGGCCGTCAGCCCGCCAAAACGCATTGTGAGTTTTGCGCACGAGAAAAGCATGCTCATGGGAGTCTCCCGTAAGTCCGGACTTTGCGGGGCAACAGCCCCATCGGCCTGTACAGTATCATGAAAAGCACCAGAGCCGCATAGATAAGATATCTATATTCCTGAATTACTTGAAATTTTTCCGGAATAACCACCACAAAGCCCGTGGCCAGAATAACCCCCCAGATGTTGCCTATGCCGCCCAGAAGCAGGATGGAGAGAAAAAGCAGGGAATCGGCGAAAGCGAAATTGGCCGGGCTGATATAGGAAAGCATCATGGCATAGAGGGCGCCTGCAAGGCCGCTGAGAAGGTTCCCCATTGTGAAGGCGACTATTTTCCAGCGGGCAACGTTGATGCCGAAACAGGCGCTTGCTGTTTCGTCACAGCGTACAGCGTCCATGGACAGCCCGAACCAGGAGCGCTCAAGACGTCGCACAAAGGCGAAGGAAAGGCACAGGAGCGCAAGACAGGCCAAATCGTATTTGACGTAGAAGGAAGCCGCCATGTCCCCCAACGTAAGGTCGGCGCTGAAATCCAGGCCAAACAAGGTAAGCGGCGCCACAGAAACTCCCTGAGGGCCGCCGAACCATTCGTTGACTTCGAGAAAAACCCTGAAGAGCAAAGCAAAAGCCATTGTGACCAGGGCCGCGTAATGTCCCGAAGTGCGAAGCACCGGAAGCAGCAGCAGACAGCCCGACAACGCGGCGAACACCCCGCCCAGCAGGAGGGCGAGCAGGGAAGGCAGGCCCGACGACGTCAACATGGCCGCGGTGTAGCTCCCGATGCCGAAGAATGAGGCGGCGCTGAAGTTTATGACCCCCGTGTAGCCCAGTTGTACGTTGAGCCCCAGCACCGCCGTGGCATAAACCATGATTGTGCCCAGTAAAAAAAGCGTATAGTGATCGTCTTTAAAAATCAGAATCAGAAGCAATATGGTCAAAACCATGCAGTAGTCCCAGGATTTCTCGTTGGCGATGATTGTTGACGATATGCTTTTGTGGAGATCGGACAACGCCGCAATGAGTATAAGCAGCGAGCCTGATGTCATGTAGACCAGAATGGATACCTGATCTTCAGCCTTGAGAAACAGAATGCACCACGCCAGAAGAGCGAGGGCCATGAGGGCGCAGCCGGCCGGGCCCGGAATGACAAGGTCTCGTGAAGGTTGATGGTAATGCATGATTCACACCCGCTGGCTTGAAGGCTCCGCACTCAGTCCAGTGGGCCGTATCGCCATC
>JAISOT010000005.1 GCA_031275465.1 Desulfovibrio sp. | reverse complement strand
AGGCCAGTAGCAGCCCACAGGCAAAAACATACAGCCGGCCTTCGATAAAGGCGACCGCTATGCAGGCCGCCCCGGCCATTGCCAGTACATTTGACCAGTATTTCATTCCGCCTCCGAATACAAGATAAGCACCCTGCTTTGAAAACGTCAAGGGGCTACATGTCTTGCAGATGCGCCATAGCCTTGGCGTTTTCCTTCATGGCCTCGGCGATTGCCTCCCATGCGTCCGCGAAGCGGTTGAAGGAAAATTCACGGGTGTAGCCGGTTGCGGACTGTTCACGATGGCCGGGAAAACGGAAGGAAAGGAAAAGGAAGCGGAGAAAAAGAATCCTTGGAACTTCCTCTTGACAGGTTAATTTTATTGTTCTATAATATACTTATTGAATAATATATAAGGAGAATTTGCATGTCGCTCAAATATGGTCTGCTGGGCCTGCTGAATTACGGCAGCATGACGGGCTATGAGTTGGGCAAGGCGTTCAACGCCTCGCTCGGCTTCTTCTGGCAGGGCCAGACGAGCCAAATCTATCGCGAGCTGTCCGCAATGGAACGTTCCGGCTGGCTGGCGACGAAGCGCGTTGTTCAGGACGGCAGGCCGAACAAAAAACTTTACGCCGTCACGGACGAAGGGAAGCGGGCGCTCAACGAGTGGCTCTCGGACGCCGACGGCGCGATAGCGGAAGCGCTTTGCGTCCGGAGCGCGTTTCTCATGCGCGTGTTTTTCGCGGGTGAACTGCCGCGGGAGAAGGCGGTTTCCATGCTCCGCGCGTTTCGGGAGCAATGCGGGAAGGCATTGGGGAAACTTGGCGATACCCCGCGTACTATTGCCGAATACAGCGCGATCGTGCCCGATGAAGGCAAAAACAAATACTGGCGCGTTGTCGCCATGTTCGGCGAGAGCTTTTATCGCGCCGAACTTGAATGGGCGGATAAGGCCCTTTCAATGTTGGAAGACGCGCAATGAACATTCTCGTAGTCAACGGCAGCCCCAGAGCGGAAAACAGCAACTCCATGCAGCTGACGCGGGCTTTTCTGGACGGGGCGGACTATGACGCGGAGATAATCGCCGTCACGAAACTCAGAATCGGGCCCTGCCTGGGCTGCTTTGCCTGTTGGCGAAAAACGCCGGGAAAGTGCGCCATAAAGGACGATATGGCCGAGGTTCTGACCAAAATCATCGCTGCCGACGTGATTGTCTGGAGCTTTCCGCTCTATTACTTCTCCCTTCCCGGACCGCTCAAAAATCTCATAGACCGTGAACTCCCGCTGAATCTGCCGTTTATGTCGGCTGATGCCGCAAACGGCGGGCACCCGCCGCGCCACGACTTGTCGCGGCAGCGATACGCCGTCATATCGACGTGCGGCTTTTGGAGAAGCGAAGGCAACTACGATGGCGTAACGGCCATGTTTGACCATATGTACGGCAACGGGAACTACGCGAAAATCTTTTGCGGGCAGGGGGAATTGTTCCGTGTTCCCGAACTGCGCGAGCGCACGCGCGCCTATTTGGAACTTGTACGCAAAGCGGGGGCGGAGTTTGCCGAAGGCGGGATAAGGCCCGAAACGCAAAGGGAACTCGCGGAGCCGCTCTATGCCCGCGAGGCCTTTGAGCGAATGGCTGACGCGTCTTGGGGTTTGTCAGGGAACGGAGAAACCAAAACCGATGACGACGGCTTTGGCTTCATGACGCAAATGGCGGCGTTGTACCGTCCCGACGGCAAGGAACGCGTCATTGAGTTCGCGTACCCCGACATTGACAAAACGTACCAAATCGTGTGCACTCCGGACGGACACAGTGTTATCCGGGATGGTTTCAGGCCGTACACCACGCGCATTGAAACTTCGTACGCCGTGTGGAGAGCGATTGCGCGGGGGGAGATTTCGGGGAAGGACGCGATGTTTCAAAGGAAGTACCGCGTGTTGGGTGATTTTGACGTAATGCTTCGTTGGGACGGGTTGTTCGCCGCAACGCCCGCGACTTCGACCGGAACAAGGCGAAAGAGCGAGGAAAGCCAAAAAACCAATATGGCCGTGCTGCTCGCGCCCTGGATGGTTATTTGGATTGTGCCGGCCATCAATCCGGCAGCCGGCGGGGTTTTGGGGATAATCGCGGCGGCGGCGGTTCCGCTGATCTGGTTCCTTTTCAGGCCGACTCCGTTTGAACGGATAAGCGTATTCGCAGTCGCCGGGCTTTCCCTTCTGGCGCTCGCCGGAGCGGATACGCGCCTCGTTGTGCCAATCAGCTATGCTTTGTTCGGCATACTGTGGCTCGCTACCGCTTTTTGCAAAATTCCGCTGACGGCATATTACTCGCAAAACGCCTATGGCGGCGAAAAAGCCTTTGATAACCCGTTATTCATGCGCACAAACCGTATCTTGACGGCTTGCTGGGGCGTCTTGTTTCTGCTGACGCCGTTTTGGACGTATTGGCTTATGACAACCGCCGTCTCGCCATTTGTCGGGCTTGTCAATTCGGCGGCTCCCGCCATAATGGGCGTGTTCAGCGCATGGTTTCAGAAGTGGTATCCGGCTGAATGGGCGAGAGGGTGAATTTTTGCCTTGCGGGGTGCATTCATTGACAGCTCCCCCACCGTCAGCGTATTTCATGGGCATGTCCGCTGCCTTCAGATTTTTGCTTTGGGTATCGGTCAACATGGGTCTTCCCCGCTTCTGTTTTGACAGGCCGGATTCAAAAAACATCTGCATTGGCCGGTTCGACGCGCGGGCCGTCATAACGCGGGGCGCATGAATGTTGAACCGCCCGTTGCAAGGCGTTGTCAGCCGTTATAAGATGCCCTAACTCTGGAATGGAGGATATGCCGTGAAAACTTTTGTCGTCAAAGGTATGCGTTGCGGCCACTGCAAAGCCGCCGTGGAAGACGCCGCCGCCGGGATCGCCGGCGTGGCGGACGCGTCGGCCGATCCGGCCCGGGGAATTCTCAGCTACGAAGAGGCCGGCCCTGTGGATGTGCACGCCCTCAAAAAAGCCATAGAGGGTGCCGGGTTTGAGGTGGAGTGAAGAAATTTTTCCGGGATCGGCAATAAGACGTTTTCTGCGCCGTCTCTGGCGCTGTCTGTCAGTATGCGCCCTTCTGCCCGGCATGACCGCGGCCCAGGCGAATCCGCTGGATTTTTCCACAATCCGCCTTGGCGACGCCACGCCGGTGGTGCTGGTGGTGGGCGGCATACAGGGCGACGAGCCTGGCGGCTTTTCCGCCGCCACCCTCATAGCCACGCGCTATACTGTGGAGAACGGCGCAATATGGGTTGTGCCCAATCTCAACTTCCCGAGCATCATCATGCGTTCGCGCGGCATCAACGGGGACATGAACCGAAAATTCGCCGCCCTGGACGCGCGCGACCCGGATTTCTCCACCGTGCGCCGCATACAGGAGATCATACGCCATCCCCAGGTCGGGCTGGTGCTCAACCTTCACGACGGCAGCGGATACTACCGCGAAAAAAAGATAAATCCCCTCTGCAACCCTTCGCGTTGGGGACAATCCGTCATTATTGATCAGGAACGGCTTGAAACGGGAGCCTTCATGGGCGAACTCGGCCGTGAAGCCCGACAGGCGGCCGAGGAAGTAAATCGCCGTCTCATACGCGAGCTGGACAGGCTGCACGTGCGCAATACGAATACGGCCGCGGGCGACAGGGAAATGGAAAAAAGTCTCTCCTACTACGCCGTGCGCCACGGCAAGGCCGCCTTCGGCCTTGAGGCCAGCAAGGAATTTCCGGTTGAGCTGCGCACCTACTACCACCTGTGCATGGTGGAATCCCTGCTGCGGCAGGCGGGAATCCATTTTTCCCGCGATTTTGAATTGACGCCCAAGAGCGTGCGGCAGGTGCTGCAGGCGAATCTCGGCGTCTCCTTCGCCGAAAAACGCGTTTTTCTGCCTCTGGACGACGCGCGGCCAGCCATCGGCGGACTGCCTCTCCCCAAAAACAGCGCGGTCGTGACCTCCAAGCCCATCATGGCTGTTCTGCCCTGTAAAAAGAACAACGAGGCCCTGTGCATCCATTACGGCAACCGCACAATCACCCGCATCAGGCCCGACTGGCGGGAGATGGACGACAGCCTTCATGCCATCCGCGTGACGGTGGACGGACAGGAAAAATTGATACCCTTCGGCGAAGTGTTGCCCGTGGCTGAAAGCCTCCACATACACCCCCACAGCGGTTTCAGAATCAACGCCATCGGTTTTCCCGGAAGGGGGGGGGATGACAGCGGCGTCACCCTGCGCCACAAAAATTTTATGAAACGGTATTCCGTGGATCGCCAAGGCACGCTGTATCGCATTGAAGTTTATAAAAAACAACTACTTACAGGCATGTTCCTGGCGCGCTTCGGCAATATGGAAAAAACGGCGGACAAACGCCCCCTGCTGCCATCCGTGCCGGGGCCGGAGTCGAGTTTGGGATTCTAGGCATGCCGCGCCCTGTTTCCATCTGCGTGGCCGGTGGCGGAAGCTGGGGCACGGCCCTTGCCCATCACCTTGCGGCTCGCGGCCATGACGTCATCCTTTGGCTGCGGGATTCCCAAATATCCCAATCCATCAACCTCAGGCGCGAAAACCCGCGCTATCTGGCGGGTTGTTCTCTGCACAGAAATCTTGCCGCCACCACGGACCCGGCCGCCCTGGCCCGGGAAATCATCGTGTCGGCCGTACCCTGCCAGCAATTGCGGGTCTGGCTCAACGCGCACAAAGATCTCTTTCCGGAGGGGAGCATTCTTGTCAACGCCGCCAAAGGCATGGAAACCGGCACGCTGGCCCTGGGACACGCCGTCGCCGATGATGTCCTGAGCGGAGCCGCCAGCCGGGAAACCGCTGCCGGAACCGACGCGCCATTTCACTACGCCGCCCTCTCCGGCCCCTCTTTTTCGGCGGAAGTCATGAAGGGGCTACCCACCGCCGTGGTGCTGGCCAGCAAGGACGAATCCCTTGCCCGGCATCTCCAGGGCATTTTTTCCGGCCCGGCTTTTCGCTGTTACACCAGCGCGGACATCGTCGGCGTGGAAATGGGCGGAGCGCTCAAAAACGTCATGGCCATCGCAGCCGGCCTGTGCGATGGCTTGGAACTCGGCCTCAACAGCCGCGCGGCCCTCATCACGCGCGGCCTAGCGGAAATATGCCGCCTGGGGGTCGCCTGCGGAGCGCGGGAACATACGTTCATGGGACTCTCCGGCCTGGGAGACCTCATTCTCACCTGCACAGGACAACTCTCCCGCAATCGCCAGGTGGGCCTGCGCCTGGGCAGGGGAGAATCCGCCGACGCCATCCTCCAAAGCCTCGGCATGGTGGCCGAAGGCGTTACAACAACGGCCGCCGCTTACGATCTGGCCCGCCGCCTGCAAGCGGAGGCGCCCGTCATCAGCACCGTGCACAGCATCCTTCAGAAAGGGCGCAGCCCTGCGAGAGCTGTGAGAAATCTCATGGCGCGCGCCCTCAGAGAAGAGTAGATTTGCGCCTTGTTTTTCATGGAACTACAGAGTATCTATAGATATTTTTTATTTTGTGAAAAAACTTGCAGCTCTAAAAAGTATGTGTTAGGGCTGAATCAATATCCTGTCAAACAGCGCCGTTACGGCCTGAATCCTTTCTTCAGCACAGCGCAGGGTCTCTATGACATTATCACTGTTTGCCTCTGACGGTTCCCTTCCGCCCCTGTTTGCCGGCATGATCATTCTGTTGTTCGCGACAATTCAGGCTGTCCTGCAGCGTGACAATCCACGCCGGCTGATCCTGTGGGGCGCGCTGCACGACGCGGGCGTCATCTTCCTCGCGTTCAGCGCCAATAATGCCGTGGCCAGCGCCGGAATATGGCTTTTTGTCGCTTTTCAGGCAATCGCGCGCGCGCTGGCGCTGGTTTCGCTTTCGCGGCTCACGCCCGACAATATGGACGCGCCCACGCTGGGCAAACTGCAGGGCGCCGGCTACGGCAATCTTGCCGGAGCGCTCTTTGTCCTCGGCTTGCTGGCTTCAGTGGGAGGTTCGCCCTTCCTGGTGCCGGAAGGCCGCGGCCTTATTGTCAAATCCGTGCTCTATTCCTCCGCCGGAGGGGGTATTGCCGCTCTGCTGGTCATGGCCGCGGCCACCACGGTTTTTGTGTGGCTGTATGTCGACGCCGCGCGGCGCGTCACGCTGACGCCCCGCGACGGCGCATCGTCCGCGGGCGGGTCCTCTTCCGGCCTGGCGCTCATGCTGGTTCTTGGCCTGCTGGTGGCCCTGCTGGGCCTTGGGCGCGACGCCCTCGCGGGTATAGTGTGTCGCAGCTTCGTCGTGCAGGCTCCCCACGGCGGAGCGCATTCGGCATACTGGTTTCTCTACGCGGGAGCCCTGGCTGCCGGCGTGCTCGCCTGGCTCGGCCGCAACAAGGCTGCCGGCATTGCCGTAACCGCCTTTTCCGTGCTGGCGTTCTCCGCCGCGTATACTGATCCCGCGCCGCCGGCAGCGCGGTTTTTCCTGCTGCTGGTCACTTTCATCGGCCTGATCGTCAGCATTTACTCTCTGGGGTACATTCACGGCGAGCGCCAGGGCTGGTACTGGTTCTTTCTGCCTCTGACGTTCGCCTCTCTGGCGGGCATTGTCTCCGCCGACGGCAAAGAGGCCCTTTACGGCTACTGGGAGCTGATGACCTTCGCCTCCTACTTTCTGGTTGTGCATGAAGGCAACCGCACCGCTTTCAACGCGGGCCTCAAATACTATGTCATGTGCGCCGGCGGCGCCTTCTTCATGCTGCCGGGCCTCTTTTTGCTGGAAGGGCTTCTCGGCCCCGCGGGCAATGCCTCCCTCGCGGATACTTTCTGGATTCAGACAGCGCTGGCCCTCTGCCTTGCCGGCTTTGCCGTCAAGGCAGGTCTTGTGCCGCTGCACTCCTGGCTGCCGGACGCCCACCCGGCCGCCCCGTCTTCAGTGTCCGGCCCGCTCTCCGGCATCATCACGAAAATGGGCATTTTTGGCATCGTCAGCGTTATCCTGGCAGGGACAGGCCAGGTTACCGGCTATCTGCAGGGTCTTTTCGGTTTGAGCTGGTTTGGCACGGCCCTGGCGTTCATGGGAGCGGCAACGCTGGTATACGGCGAGATTCTGGCCCTGATGCAGGATGACATCAAACGCATGCTCGCTTACTCAACCCTGGGGCAGCTTGGCGAAATCACCATGGTGCTCGGCATGGGAACCTGGCTTGCGACCACAGGCTCCCTGTGGCACGTGCTCAACCACGCCGTGATGAAAGACCTGCTCTTCCTCGGCGCCGGCGCGCTCATTCTGCGTTGCGGCAGCCGCAGGCTCGCTGACATGCGCGGTCTGGGCCGGCACATGCCCTGGACAACGGCCTGTATTGCCGTGGGAATTGTGAGCATCATGGGCCTGCCGCCGTTCGGCGCGTTCTACAGCAAATTCCTGATGATTCAGGCTTCGGTAAACGCGGGCTACATCTGGGTGGCCGCGCTCATCCTGGCGGGTTCGCTGGTGGGAGCTGTTTACTACACGCGTATTCTGAAAACCCTGATTTACGACGAACGTCCGGCTGACCTGCCCGGCGTGTCGGAAGCGCCCCTGACGATGCGCATCCCGCTGGCGATTCTGGCCGCTCTCTCCCTGCTGCTCTGTCTGGTGCCGCAATGGCCGATGAGCCTTATCGTCTCTGTTGCTTCCCTGTGCCATGAGCCAACACTGGCCGACGTGAACGTTTTGGACGCCCTTTCCGTGCCCTGGCCGGTTTATGTCATCCTGCCCATCTTTGGCGCGCTGATTCCAGCCTACTATTCCGCCAGACGCAAAACGGCCGGATGGACCTCGGTGGGCGTGCTGCTGTTGACAGCCATACTTGTACTTCTCTTCGGTCGCGGCATGGACACGCTCTCTTTCTGCTTTGCCCTCATTGTGCCTGTCGTGGGAGCCATCAACATGGCCTACGCCGTGGGCTACATGGAACACAGCCATACCCAGTGGCGTTTCTACGCGGCTTTCACCTGTATGTGCGGCGCCCTGGTGGGCATGGCGGCCAGCCGCTATCTGTTGAGCTTCTTCCTCTACTGGGAAATCATGAGTTCCTGGACCCTTTATATGGCCATTGCCCACGAGGCGACGCGCCCGTCCCTGCGCGAGGCGTTCAAATATTTCTTCTTCAACATGCTGGGAGCGGCCTTCCTTTTTGTGGGCATCTGCGTGCTTGGCCCGCTCACGCCTTTCACGGCGGATCTGCTGCACGGCTTCGCGCCGGAGCTTCCGCGCGGAGCTGCATGGCTGGGCATTGCCCTGCTCGCCGTCGGTTTTGTAATGAAAGCCGCGCAACTGCCGTTGCGCATTGACTGGCAGATGCATCCCGCACTGGCCCCGACGCCGGTTTCGGGCTACATCTCTTCCGTACTGCTGAAAAGCGCCATCATAGGCCTCATCAAGCTCTTTACCCTTGTAGGCGGCGGCTTTGCCTTGGCCGGCATATTCCGGGGCTATGAGCAGAACATTGTCATGACCGCGGTGATGTGGACAGGCGCGATCACCATTATCTACTCGGCCGTAAAAGCCTTGCAGGTAAACGGACTCAAACTCATTTTCATATACTCCACCGTCAGCCAGCTGGGTTATATGGTTCTGGCCGTGGGCGCGGGCGGTGTTCTGGGATATGCGGGCGGCATGCTGCATCTCGTCAACCACGTTTTTTTCAAGGATTTGCTCTTCCTTGTCTGCGGCGCGGTGATATTTGCCACACATAGGGAAAGTCTTGAGGAACTCGGCGGGCTAGGCCGAAAAATGCCCTTTACCCTGCTGGTTTTCGCCATCGGCGGGCTCTCTCTCGTCGGTGTGCCGCCAACCAGCGGTTTTTCCTCCAAATGGCTTATCTATCACGCGCTCATGCAGGCAGGGCAACCTTTGCCGGCTTTGCTCTCCCTTGTCGGCAGCGTGCTGACGCTTGCCTATGTCGCAAAATTCCTGCATGCGGCATTTCTCGGACAGCCGGGGCCGAATATCGAGAGCGTGCGCGAGGCGCCGTTTATCATGCGGGCCGCCATGGGCACACTGGCCTTCGGCTGTATCCTGACAGGCGTATTCCCCGGCCTGGCGCTCAGGCCCATCAACAGCATCCTGGCCGAATACGGCCTGACCCCGCTTGACGTGGGCCTGTCGGGCGTGCTTTCCGGACCGGGCGCATGGAACGCCACGGGAGTCTTTGTAATGTCGCTGCTGGCCTTCCTTGCCGGGCGCTACTTTGTGCGCCGTTTCACTCAACTGCGCGAAGTCGATATACATTCCTGCGGACTGCCGCCGGAGCAGGCGACAAGCCGTTTGGGTCCCTCCAGCGTTTATGGCGGGATAGCCTCTTATGACATTACGGCGACCGCTACCGAGGAGAACCGCCAATGACTGATACGCTTCTCGCCATTCTGCACATGGCAATTTTTCCCGGAGGCATTTTTGCCCTGGCGCTGGGTTTCTTTTGCAAAGGACTGGACAGGCGCGTGGAAGCGCGCCTCCAGCGCAGGGTCGGTCCCCCGCTGATTCAGCCCTGGCTTGACACGGCAAAACTGCTGACCAAGGAAACCATGATCCCCAAAACGGCCTGCCGCACAGCCTTCCTGTTCGCGCCGGTTTTCGGCTTCACCGGCATGGCCGTGTGCGCCGCCTTTATTCCGGTGCCCGGCGTTTATTCGGGGCTGTTCAACATGGGAGATTTGCTGGTTATTTTCTATCTTCTGCCCATACCGGCAATGGCGCTGATGCTGGGAGGCTCCGCCTCCAGTTCACCCTTCGGGGCATTGGGATTTTCCCGTGAAATGCTGCTCATGCTGGCCTATGAAACGCCGCTGCTCATGGTCCTGCTTTCCGTGGCCATGCTTGTCGGCAAAAATCTCGGGGCGGAAAGCTCCGGAGCGGAATTCTCGCTGCTCAAGATAGTGGCCTGGCAGCAGGAAAACGGCTCCCTGGGCATCAACCCTGCCATGATACCGGCATTGCTGGCCTATCTGATCTTTTTGCCCGGCACGATGGGCGTTGCTCCATTCGACATCGCGGAAGCGGAAACGGAGTTGCTGGAAGGCCCGTTGCTGGAGTACGGCGGTCCGCTGCTGGCGCTGTTTACCGTCACGTCCGCCTTCAAGACCTTTGTGGTGCTGGGGTTGGGCATCGCCCTGTTCTTCCCCGGAACCATCAGTTCCTGGTGGCCGGTCAACCTTGTCTGGTTTGTGTTGAAATGTCTGGCTCTGATGCTGCTTGCGCTCACGCTTGTCAAATCGGCGACAGGGCGCTTTCGCATAGACCAGGCGTTCCGCTTCTACGTGACCATCCCGGTGGCGCTTGCGCTGTGCAGTCTGGTGCTGGTCTGGATGATGTGAGGAGGCCGCTGTGTCACTGGATAAGACGCTTAAAAAACTTTCCGTCCGCTCGCCGTGGCTTTTCAGAATTAACGCCGGCTCATGCAACGGCTGCGATGTGGAACTGGCGACCACGGCCTGCATACCCAGGTATGACGTGGAACGCTTTGGCTGCCGGTATTGCGGCAGCCCGCGCCATGCGGATGTTGTGCTCATCACCGGCCCACTGACGACCAAGGTGCGCGATCGCGTACTGCGGGTCTGGCACGAGATTCCCAACCCCAAGATTACGGTGGCCGTCGGCATCTGTCCCATTTCCGGCGGTGTCTTCCGCGAGGGTTATTCCATAGAAGGCCCGATTGACCGCTATCTGCCGGTGGACGTCAATGTCCCCGGCTGTCCGCCGCGCCCCCAGGCTATTCTGGAAGGGGTCGTGCTGGCGCGCTCAATCTGGCTTAAAAAACTGGGGCTGGAGGAATGACGATGGCGGGATTTTTAAAGGTTCTCTTGCGCAATGTGCTGGAAGGGCCGAGCACCGATCCTTTTCCCCTTGGAAAAACCTTTACGCCGGAGCGCCTGCGCGGCCGCGCCAGGGTGGATCCCGAACTCTGCATGGGCTGCGGCATCTGCCGCAATTCCTGTACGGCTGGGGCCATCAATATTACGCCCCTGGACGACGGCAGCGGCTATACGATCACCATCTGGCAGAATTCCTGCTGTCTGTGCGCGTCATGCCGCCATTACTGCCCCACAGGAGCCATGAGCATCACAAACGACTGGCATTCGGCTCATCCCGAAGAAGAAAAATTCAATCGTCTGGAACGGCATACCATCAAATACGAGCCCTGCGCGGGCTGCGGCACGCTGATACGGCCTGTCCCCGCTTCTCTGGCGCGGCGCCTTTACGCCGCCACCCCTGAGATTGATCCTGAAAAAATTCGCCGTCTCTGTCCCCAGTGCCGCCGTCAGGAAGACGCCAGCCGCAATGCCGGCGTCATATCGCCAACGACGACCGAGACCGTGGCGGCGCGCGAACTGACCTCGGCGGCGCCCACAACGTATTAAGAAAAAAGGCTCCCCATGCAAAAAGACATTCAAAGCGACGCGCGCATTATAGAAAATCTCACCCTGTGCAGCGAAACCGGCATGGTTCACCACACTGCGGACAGCTTTGGCAATGCGTTTCACTGGTTCAGACTGGGAACGCCGCGCCACCTGACGCGAGCGGCCGCTCTGCTGCGCGACGTCGGCGCACGCCTGTGCATGGCGACGGCATACAACCGTCGCCAGTTGAGCGAGCCCATGCAGGAAGTCTGCTATCATTTCGAGCTCGGCGGCGTTGTGTACAATCTCACGGTCACGCTTAACGGAGAATGGCCCGTGGTTCCGTCCATAACGCATCTTTTCGCCAATGCCGACTGGCATGAACGTGAAATGATGGAGCTTTACGGCATCAATGTGACGGATCACCCAAATCCGCGCCGTCTGTTCCTGGACGAGGAATTTGACGAAGGCATCCTCAATCAGGCCGTGCCGCTCTCCATCATGATGAACGGCGCCTGTACCACTGACCTCTGGGAGCGCATTCTCAAAGACAGGGAGAAACTGTCATGAACACCGGCGGCAGATCATTTTCCATGCCTCTGGGCCCGGTGCACGTGGCTCTGGAGGAGCCGGTTTACTTCCATTTGACCGTGGAAGGCGAAACCATACGCAAAGTCGAACTGACCTCGGGCCATGTCCACCGGGGCATGGAAGCTATGGCCACCCAGCGCAACCTGACCAAAAACACCACCCTGACCGAGCGTGTTTGCTCGCTCTGCTCCAACAGCCATTCCTTCACCTATTGCATGGCCGTGGAAAATGTGCTGGGTATCAACATTCCGCAGCGGGCACGCTATCTGCGCGTACTGGCTGAGGAAATCAAGCGCGTTGCGTCGCACCTGTTCAATACAGCCATTCAGGCGCATATTATCGGTTTCAAGTCTCTGTTCATGCACACCATGGAAGTGCGCGAAATGATACAGGATGTAAAGGAAACCGTATACGGCAACCGCATGAATCTGGCGCAGAACTGTATCGGCGGGGTCAAATGTGATGTAACGCCTGAGCTTCTCAAGTACATTCTGGGCATGGTCGACAAAATGGAGCCGGGAGTGGAGGAGATACGTGAGCTTTATTCCTCCAACAGCATGGTTCTCGGCCGTACCAAAGGCCTGGGGCTGCTGCCGAAGGAGGACGCCTTGCGCCTCGGCGTCGTGGGACCGGTAGCGCGCGGTTCCGGCTTGAAGATGGATGTGCGCAAGGATTCGCCGTACGCCGCTTATCCTGATCTGGAATTCGAGACAATCGTCAGTGACGGCTGTTGCATCCATTCCCGCACCACGGTGCGTCTGCATGAAATTTTTGAATCGTTCCGCCTGATACGCCAATGTTGCGAATGCGTGCCCGATGGGGCGACAACCGCCTCCATGCGCCAGATTCGTTCAGCTGAGGCCTGCGCGCGCACAGAGGCTCCGCGCGGGGAAGTGTTCTACTACATTCGCACCAACGGCACAGACAGACCGGGCAGGCTCAAATGGCGCGTTCCGTCCTACATGAATTGGGAAGCGCTCGGCGTTATGATGAAGGACTGCAAGGTCGCGGATGCGGCGCTGATTACAAACAGCATTGATCCGTGCGTGTCCTGCACGGAGCGTTGAATGCACGAGGCAAGCCTGGTGCAGGGGCTTCTTTCCGCCGCCCTTGCGGCTGTGGAACGCCATAATGCGGACAACCCGGAGAACCGGGCATTACGGATTCAGGAAGTTGAGTGTGAACTGGGGTTGATCTCCTCTGTGGAGCCCCAGACGCTGACTGGTTGTTTTGAGCTTTTCGCGGAGGGGACACCCGCTGAGGGAGCGGCGCTTACGTTGCGTACCGTGCCGCTTGACTGTGACTGCGCCGTCTGCGGACACGTTTTCAGACTGACGCGACGGCGCTTCGTCTGTCCCCAATGCGGCAGCGATGAAATTCATTTCAGCGGGGGACATGGGCTTATGCTTGTTGCCCTGCGCGTTGAATCCGAGGGAAAAGACCATGCACGAACACATTGAGGTCATACCAGATAAATGCCGCGCCTGCCGCCGTTGTGAAGTGGCCTGTATTGCCGCCCATCACGGCATGACCTTCAAGGAGGCCATGAAACACCGCGATGAGCTCGTTTCCCGCGTTCAGGTGGTCAAAACGGAAAGTTTCAAAACCACGGTGCGATGCCATCAGTGCGACCCTGCCCCCTGCTGCAACGTCTGCCCCACCGGTGCCCTGCAGCAGGAGGACGGACGCATTATAGTGCGTGTGCAGTTTTGCGCGGCCTGTAAAATGTGCCTCGCGGTCTGCCCTTATGGAGCCATTTCCCTGGAGCATATCGGCATGCCCGGCGTGGGCGACGATTCGGAGACCATGGCCCAGCGCTCCCGCCGCGAAGTGGCGGTGCGTTGCGACATGTGCCAAGCCTGGCGGGACAAAAACGGCAAAAAAATCACTGCCTGCATGGAGGCCTGCCCCGCGCGGGCCTTGTCCATGGTGGAACCGGACGGCACCGTCATCCTGCCGCCCGCTCCCGAAGCGAAATCTGACGCGGCTTTTGGGGGCACACCGGCTGACGCCCCTGAAGCGGCCGAAATGAAAACCGCGTCCGGGACTGCGGAAAAACCGGTTGCCCCGGAAATTGCGGACAACACCCCGGCAAAGCCGAAGAAAAAGACGGCTTCAGCCAGGAAAAAATAAAAGGATGCCGACTGGCCCGGACCCGATGCGCCCGGAGAGATTTTGCAAACGGCATTCAGCGGGATTGCGTTTTTATGCCAGCGGATACTGCTGGTTCTGCAGCATGTTAGGCTTGCTCTAACATGATTTCATCCCCCATCTGCGTATTGTCTTGGCTTCCAAAACATTGAAAAGCAGATTTTCCACAAGAAGTCCGATAATGATAATGGTGATCAGCCCGGCAAACACGGAAGCGATATCCAGTTGGTTTTTTTTCTCGTAAATGAACCAGCCTATGCCGCCCGACCCGGAACTGACGCCAAAGACCAGTTCGGAAGCGATGAGGGTCCGCCAGGAAAACGCCCAGCCGATTTTGAGGCCAGTCAAAATTTGCGGCAGTGCCGCCGGAATCAGTATCTTGAAAAGAAACGCAGGCTGGGAAAGCTCATAGTTTCTCCCCACCATGCGCAACGTCTTGCTCACTCCGGTAAATCCCGAATAGATGTTCAGGGTCATGGGCCAGATTACGGAGTGGACGATAACGAACATGATGCTCGGGTATCCGAGGCCGAACCAGAGCAGGGCGAGGGGAAGAAGCGCAATGGCCGGCAACAGATTGAACATGCCGGTGCAGGTTTCCAGAAAATCGCTGCCGAAGCGGGTTGTGAGCGCGAAAACCGTCAAAAGACCGGCCGCGACAACGCCGATGACATAAGCGGCGGCCAGAACACGCAGAGATGCGCTTACGGCGCGGAGCAATTCCCCCCGGACAACGGCCTCGCACAGAGCAAGCAACGCGGCGTCGAAAGCCGGAAACATCAGGTCGTTGTCCAGCAGCGTGGCGTACACCTGCCAGATCAGGGCCAGAAGCAGCACGATGCATCCTTTTCTGACCATCGCGACCTGCCATAGCCGTTCAAGAACAGACAAATGAACGCGAAGGTCCGGCAGGCTCCCGGCCCTTGTAATGCCGTACTCGGCGTCCAGCCACAGTTCGGGCGCTTCGGCCGGCGGCGCGCCGCCCGGCAGATTCTCTGGGCGGCGCGCCCTGCCGTTCGCCTCAAATGGCATAGTCTACCCGATCCTGAAAAAGAAGATGCTCAATGCGTTCCCGAACTTCCTTCCCGCGCAGTCCCTGTGCGGTATCGCGCCGGACCGGCGTGAATTCGGCCCGCACTTGTCCGGGATGCGAAGAGAACAGAATGATGCGTGTACCGAGTATAAGGGCTTCCTCTATGGAATGGGTGACGAAAATCAGCGTGCGGCGGTTTTCTTCCCACAGGCTCAGCAGTTCTTCCTGCATTGCGCTTCTGGAAAACGCATCCAGTGATGCAAAAGGCTCATCCATAAGAATAACCGGAGACCTGAGCGCCAGACAACGGGCAATGGCGACCCGTTGTTTCATGCCGCCGGAGAGTTCATGCGGATACGAGTTTTCAAAGGCCGTCAGGTTGACTTTGTGCAGCCATTCGCGCGCTTCCGCGACGGCCTGCCGACGTGGAAGCCGCCCGGCTGATGTGACGGCGAAAACAATATTCTCCAGTGCGGTTTTCCAGGGAAGGAGCTGGTCGAATTCCTGAAAAACCATCCCCCTGTCCGCGCCGGGTTTCGTGACAAGCTTGCCCTGAAGCCGAATCTCGCCTCCGGCAGGCTTGATGTAACCGCCGACAGCTTTCAGAATCGTTGACTTGCCGCAACCCGACGGGCCGAGAAGAATCAATCTGTCGAAGCTGTCAGCATGAAAACCGATATTCGAGGTCGCGGTCACCAGATACCGTGCCGTTTTGTACTGAAGCGTCAGGTTGCTGACCTCCAGAAAGGGACGCGCATCAGGAGCCGAAGCCTCACACATGGGGATAACCCCGGCAACGCGCGACGCCAGATTGTCTTTTCATCTTTTCAACTGCCCGCCTTGTCATACACCAGTGGAAAGTACAATTCCTTCCAGTCTGCGGGTTTTTTCCCGATGGCTTTCACTTCATAGAGAAAATCGCTGAAGGACATTGTGTTTTTCGGTGTGGTTGAGTACCCGGCGCGTGGATTTTGCACTATGGCCAGAATTTCGTCGGGGGATTCCTTGGATTTGGTGACGTTCACATACAGTTCGGCCGCTTCCCTCCGGTGGGCGGTGATCCATGCGTCGGCCTCCTCCAACGATTTGACGAAAACTTCTGCAAGCTTGCGATGCCGCTCGTAAAACTTTGCCGTGGTCGCCAAAACCTGATATGAGGCCTCACCCAGCACGTCATAGCCGTCCAGTATCAGTCGGATTCCCGGGTGCTTCAACTCGGCGGACAGGAAAGGCTCCTGTGTGAAATGTCCGGTGATTTCGGATTTTCCGGAAGTCAGGGCGATCAACGCATCGGGATGGCTCATGGTGACCGTGAGGTGATCCAGTTTGTCGTAGGCGGCAATGCCGTATTCCCGTGATACGGCGATCTGCAGAAGCAATGCCTGCAACGAAACTTTGGCGGCCGGCAGGGCGATTCTGTCCTTCGCCGTGAAATCCTTGATTGTTTTTACATTGGGGTTGTTGGTCGTCAAGGACGGAGGAAACCCGGACAAGGGGGCCAGCGCCTTGGCCTGTCCTTTGCTTTTGTCCCACAGGCGGATGAAAGGAGGCACGCCGAGGGCAATGATGTCCACGCTGCCTGAAAGCAGGGCATCGTTGGCCGCGGCCCCTCCCGCCAAGGTGATCCATGTGGTTGATACTTCGCCGAGGCCGGCTTCTTTCGCCTTTTTTTCAATGATTTTATGCTGCTCAAGCACAATCAGGGGAAGATAGTTGACGCCATACTGCTTGCTGATGCGGAGTTCCGCGCCTTGGGCAAGCCCCGCGGCAAACAGCGACAAACTGATCCCCAAAGCGATGATCCAATGTTTCATAATGGCCTCCCCGGTTGCGCCGGTTGTGTTCAGGGTTTCCGCACTGTCAAAACAGTTATGCCCGAATCGCAACAAGAGGAACTACCGATTTTATATATCCATATACAGGGCGGCAGTACAAAGGTCTTTTATGCCAGGGGCGAATAAGCATTTTTGAAATTGATATTTTTATGATTTCACGATGCGCGCTAGCTTTACGCCGGGCTTCCAAGGAGAGAAATATGAGCATCAAGGAAAGGGCTGTAACGGCTCATGGCAGGGGGAGTGGAGATATCGGCCGAGTGGTTCGGCTTCAGGGCGCGGAAAGACGCGCCGAAAGCCGCTGGCGCGAAGAGGAGTTGGGTCTGGGACAGGTGCTCGCCAAGTATCCCGACATCTCCCCGTTTGTGATTATCAAAGCGGACGTGCAGAGACGGGGTGTCATATACACGCAGGCCGCTCTGGGTGAAGTTGATCCCGATCGCCACATGACCAAAGTGCGCAGCGACTATTGTGAAAAAAACGACCTTGCGCCGGTTTCTCTCATGCTGCGCGATGGCACCACGATTTTCACCGAAGGGTTCATGGCCGGCAGACATCGGGAGCCCTATGTGGTGGATGCCGCAAGCGGACGTATCGTGCTCACGGACGAAGGCAGAGTCATTGAGGAAGTGAGTTACTGGGAAAAGCCGGACTATTACGACAAATTCACGTCGCGGGGAACGCCCATGTGGCAGGTCGTGTCGGCGAGACCCCAGCGATTGACCATCCATCCCAACCAATACTGCGACTTTTGGAAAAGGAAAGGCCAGGGGTGCAAGTTTTGCGTTATGGCCGAAATATACAATTCAACGGATAAGCCGCCGTTGCTTCATGTTGAAGACATTATCGAGACTGTTGCCGAAGCGGTCAAAGAACCGGGGCGGAATGTCAACATTTTTCTTACCGGCGGTTCGCTTCTCGGCGGAGATGCGTTGCTGGAGGAAGAACTTGATCTGTACCTGAAAATCCTTACGGGCATCAGCGCGCTGTTCGGCGGACGGAAATTTCCCAGCCAGTTGATCAGTACCGCCTTTTCCAGGGAGCAGCTGCGGCGGCTTTACGATCAGACGGGCTTGGCGACGTATACGGCGGATATAGAAGTTTTGAACAAGGATCTGTTTATGTGGATTTGTCCAGGAAAGGCATCCACGTTCGGCTATGATGGTTGGATGGAGCGCCTGTATCAGGCTGTGGATATCTTTGGCCCCGGAAATGTCAACACCGGCATTGTGGCAGGGGTGGAGCTGGCGCGCCCTAAAGGCTTTGCCTCCGAAGACGAGGCTATTGCCTCCGATATCGCCGAGGCAGAAAAATTGGCGCGGCGTGGAATCGCCGTGGTGAGCTGCGTGTGGCGCGCGCTTAAGGGTTCGGTGTTCCAGCGGCAGAAGCCGCCATCCCTTGAATATTATATACGGCTGGCCAAAGGTCTGGACAACATCCGCAGGACTCACGGCATTTCGGTGGATATGGATAACTACCGCAGATGCGGCAACCATCCGGATACGGATCTGGGAAGGATTTAAGGAGCGCGTATGGGCATTGACTTGAGCGCGGAAGCGCGCGCGGCATTTCGGGATAACGGCACGGTGAAGGCGCTGGCGAGCGCCGATACGAAAGGGGTTCCCCATCTCGCCTTCAAGGAGTCCCTGCGCCTGCGGGCAGACGGTCTTATCGAATACCGGGAATATATTGAAAGCTCCACCACCAATCGGAACATGACTGCGTCAATCTGGTTCGGGATTCCGGTTTCCGTTGCCCTGCTTACGCCCGACGAACGCAGCTTTCTGATCCGGGGCAGTGTTGTGCGCGCGCTCATCGCCGGCCTGGAGTTCCGGAGGCACTATGAGCAGGTCCGCCTGCGCCCCGGCGACCTTGATCTTTCCACCGTGTGGCTCATTGAACCGGAGTACGAACGAGAAAATACGCTTGCCAAGCGCAAGGCGGAGGAAGAACAGGCGCACCCCCTGCACAAGCATGTAGACAGGCTTGTGCCTGTTGACAAGGGTCAATCATAACAACGAATTGACATTGAAAACGTATAAGTCACTCTGCAAGGATTTACCTGCAAATCCTTGCAGTAAGACTGTCGCAAGGCGAATTCATTTCGCCGTCAAGCGACAATCTCAAGCGTAACATGATCTAGCGATACCATGATGGACATGGGCAGTGTGGATCAAAGATGGATGCACAGTTGACAGAAAGGCTCGCTTTTCAATCGGATACTTCCCGGGACTGGAGCCAGTGCCCTTTCCCTTACAGTATCCACAGTACTCCGGATGGGTTCATGGTTTGCGGCCCGCACGCTCAAACTATGGAAGAAAGCCTGCGAGGCGGCACTGTTTCCTCCGTATACATCATTGTACACAAAGGCTGCGCCTGTGTAATTGATACCGGAAGATTTAAAGAGAGTTTTTTCGCTCTTACACGCGTGTTGAATCAGTATGTTACTACACTCAAATATATTATCCTCACCCATGATCATTTTGACCATGTAGGTAATGCAGAACGTCTACGCGGTGAATTCGGCGGAGAGATATTGGCGCACTCGCTTGACGCAACGTTAATTGCCAATCCATTATGTATATATGACAATGAAATAATACAATATCATTATGGTGCAAATGTGTACGACACATGGCGTGACATGGGATATACGCCCAAAACGATAGCCGCCATGCGAAAAACTACAGAACGCTTATTCAACGTCCCGCTACAGGTGGATCAGTATATAACGGAAGAATGCATGTTGGATCTCAATGGCCTAGAGTTGCGCCTTTTACACACGCCCGGACATTCACCGGGAAGCCTGAGTGTATATGTTCCTGCAAGCCGTAGCATCTATACGGGAGATTTGACATTCTGGGTAAACCCCTGTCGGCCTTATCCTATAGGAAACGCGGATAAGTGCGTATCAAGCCTTGAGCGTATCCGCGCTCTTGGACCTCGTTTTTGCGGACATGGGCATTACCTCGGCATACACAATCCCCTTCCTCGGCTGAACATGATTATCGGGCGCCACAGAACTCTTGAACGCGATATCCTCGCCCTGCTTGATACCCCACTAGGAATCGCCGATTTGCGCGCACGGATTTTCCCAGACGATCCTGCGGATTCTTTTGCTCCCATCCCTGAAAATTCCATTCACGCATGGCTGATAAGTCTTATGCACCGTAATCGCATTGTCCGGATGGCAGGGCGCAATACCGTGCGCTGGCGAAAGGCATAGCATAATATCTTGCCGGGATTAGGCGGCAAAAGGAATCGGTTATGACGGAACTCGTTGCACAAATTGTCGTTAGCGGCATATTCATAGGACTTATCTTTTCACTTGTCTCTGTCGGACTTAACATTATCTTCGGGGTGATGAACATTGTGAATTTTGCCCATGGCGAATTCATGATGCTTGCCATGTACGCCGCGTACTGGATTTTTCAATTCACTAATTTAAGTCCGTTGCTTTCATTGCCCATTTGCACGCTTGCCATCTTTATTCTTGGTGTGCTGTGTTACGTATGCCTCATAAGCAGAATCATGTCAGCTCCCATGCTGATACAGATTTTTGCCACTTTCGGCCTGATGCTTTTCCTGCAAAATATCGCATTTTTTTTGTGGTCTTCTGACTATCACATCCTGCGTGATCCTTTTATAGGGGGAAAGCGTATCATGCTCATGGACGGAGTATACCTGGGTCTGCCACAGCTCATCGCGGGCATTGGCGCCTCGCTGATCACCGCCTTTCTCTTCTGGCTCATAAATAAAACTGAATTGGGCCGCGCTCTGAGAGCCACGGCGGAAAACAAAGACGCAGCCTCACTCATGGGTATCAATACTGAACGTATGTTCGCTTTGGCCTGGGGAATCGGAGGCGCTTGCGCCGCTGCAGCCGGAGCGCTGATTGCAACTTTCTATCCCATATTCCCCCAAGTCGGCACGGTCTTTTGCCAAACCGCCTTCGTGGTTGTTGTGTTGGGCGGTTTCGGCAGCATAACAGGAGCATTTATTGCGGGAATCATCATCGGCATTGTCCAAGTGGTGGGCGGTTTTACCTTCGAACCGGCCTACAAGCATATTTTTGTATTCGCGTTGTTCTTGCTCATCATGTTCATCCGCCCTAAAGGGTTACTGGGACGGTAATATGCATTTCATACATAAATTCACACCACTTGTTCTTTTATTTCTGGGAATTACGATTCCGCTCGCTATTTCAAATCCCTTTGCCCTACATCTACTGATATTGATATATCTTTATGGTTCTTCGACATTCACTGTGGAAATAGCCCTTAAAGCAAAGCAGTGATAGGTGCCCCTATCAGGTAAATCATGGTGATAAAATTCAGGGCATTTCTGTATCCACGTGCTCTGGCTCT
>JAISOT010000063.1 GCA_031275465.1 Desulfovibrio sp. | reverse complement strand
TTGAGGCTTGTTCCGGCTGGCTGGCTCGTCAGGCCGTGACCACCACGCCACGGCGACACCCAGAGGATGTTTCGCCTTGGTGGCGCTTGGCAGTGGGAGGACGGGCAAGTGGGAAGAGGCATCGCTTGGCCATGCGGCAAGCGGAAACATTGAAATGTCTGAGACGGGTTGGTTGTGGGAACTGTCTGTCTATATGGAAGACAAGAGGCGACTGAAGATTTTTTTTGCGACGCCAAGTCGCAAAATGGTCGCAAAAAAATAAAACGGTCACAGTTTTTTCAACTGTAACCGCTTTGATTTTTGTACTTTTTTCTTCGGAAGCGCGGAAATTTAGTTCACATTGAAAATGTATAAATTGCTCTGGCGACCGCGTGAGCGGACGCCCGCCGTGAAGGCGCAAGCGCAATTTATTTGCGCTGTCAAGCGCCGGAGCGGGCGTAGCCCAATGAGAACTTGATGGGTAATCTCAAAGTTGAAATGCTCTGAGAGCGTCAGGCGAATTTCGGACACTCGCTGAAGGGAAGGCCCAGCCTGTCCCTAGAGGAAATAATCAGACTTTCGGCCTTGAGAGGCCAGTCGATGCCGAGGCCAGGCTCGTCATGACGCAGGCAGTATTCATCTTCCGGCGCATAGTAATCCGTGCATTTGTACACAAATTCCGCTTCATTGCTCAATACGAGAAACCCATGCGCGAATCCCGGCGGCACCCAAAACATGCGGCGGTTTTCATCGTCAAGAACCGCGCTGAAGCATTTGCCGAAGGTGGGGGAGGAAAGGCGCAAATCCACAGCCGCATCATACACGCGGCCCCGTATGACGCGCGCCAGTTTGCCCTGCGGGCGGATGAGCTGATAGTGCATGCCGCGCAGCACTCCGCGGCGCGATTTGCTGTGATTGTCCTGCACAAAAACGTATGGGCCGCAATGAGCCTCAAACTCGTTCTGGCGGAAGGTTTCCATAAAAAAGCCGCGCTCGTCGCCGTGCATCTTGGGGGTCAGCAGCGCGGGGCCTCCGGGAGCAAGGGGCAAAAATTCCATGAAATACCTCAATGCGGAGTTTTGTCCCAAGGCCGGCTGTTCATTTCATTTCCAAAAGGCGCAGCAAATATTTGCCGTACCCGGTTTTTCCGAAAAAATTTCCGGCCTTTTCCAGGGCCGCGTCGTCAACCCAGCCCTGCCGCCAGGCGATTTCCTCCAGACAGGCCACTTTGAGGCCCTGCCGCTCTTCAATGGTCTGCACATAGGCGGAGGCCTCCAGAAGCGATGCGTGCGTGCCCGTATCCAGCCAGGCAAAGCCGCGGCCGAGGCGCTCCACACGCAATTGGCCGCGCTCCAGATATATTTGGTTGACGCTCGTTATTTCCAGCTCGCCGCGCCGGGAGGGGCGTATGCTTTTGGCAACGCCAACGACGGCGTTGTCATAAAAATACAGGCCGGTTACGACAAAAGGGGAAGGGGCCTTGGCGGGTTTCTCCACAATTGATGCCGGGTTGCCCGCTTCATCAAAGCCGATGACGCCAAAACGCTCCGGGTCTTTGACCATGTAGCCGAAAATGGTCGCCCCTTCGGCGTATGAGACAGCGCGCCGCAATTTTTCCGTAAAATGCTGTCCGTGAAAGATATTGTCTCCCAGAATAAGGCACGCGGGGGAGGCCGCCAGAAAGTCCTCGGCGATCAGAAAAGCCTGGGCGATGCCTTCCGGTTTTGGCTGCACCGCATAGCGCAGATTGAGGCCGAACTGCCCTCCGTCCCCGAGCAGCCGCTCATACTGCGGCAGGTCTTCCGGGGTTGAGATCACCAGAATTTCACGGATGCCGGCAAGCATCATCACGGACAGGGGGTAATAAATCATGGGTTTGTCGTAAATGGGCAAAAGCTGTTTTGAAACGCCAAGCGTTATGGGATGCAGCCGGGTGCCGGTACCGCCGGCCAGTACAATGCCTTTGTAGTCCATCTTGTCCCCGTTGTGAAAACCGGATTTCTTCTGTTGCATCACGCCTGCGTGTTCCTTTTCAAACAATGATGGCTGCCTTCCAGAATCGCCTGCCACCATGCCTTGTTTTCCAGATACCAGACCACCGTTTTGCGCAGCCCGGAAATAAAATTTTCCCGCGGCCGCCAGCCCAGATCTTTCCGGATTTTTGTGGCGTCAACGGCGTAGCGGGTATCGTGCCCCGGACGGTCCGCCACAAAGCGGATCAAATCCGCGTAGTTCCGCACCCCGGCCGGTTTCTCCATTACCAGTTCTTCCAGCAATGAGCAAATGCTTGCGACGACATCAATATTGCGCTGTTCGTTTTGGCCGCCTATATTATAGCTTTCCCCAATCCTGCCGCGCGCGAGGACAAGCAGAAGAGCCTCGGCGTGGTCTTCCACGTAAAGCCAGTCCCGCACCTGCTGTCCGTTGCCGTAGACGGGCAGATCCCGTCCGGCCAGAGCGTTGATGATGGCAAGGGGTATCAGTTTTTCCGGAAATTGCCGGGGGCCGTAATTGTTGGAGCAGTTGGTTATGAGCGTCGGCAGCCCGTAGGTCCGCTGCCAGGCCCGCACCAGATGATCAGAAGCGGCTTTGCTTGCGGAATAGGGGGAACTGGGGGCATAGGCCGTTGTTTCGGTAAAAAGGCCGTTGCCGCCCAGATCCCCGAAAACCTCGTCGGTGGAGATATGGTGAAAGCGGAAGTCGCGGGCTTTTCCGGGCTGCTCCGCGGCGAGATTTCTGACATGGCGGCGGGCTTCTTCCAGCAGCACGAAAGTTCCCCGCACGTTGCTTTCTATAAAGGCGGAAGGGGCCTCAATGGAGCGGTCGACATGGGTTTCCGCCGCGAGATGCATGACGGCGTCCGGCTCAAAAACCTCGAAAACGGCGCGCATCGCCGCCGCGTCGGCGATGTCCGCCTCAATGAAATGGTAGCGGGGGTCATTTTCCACTTCCGCGAGGGAAGCGGGGTTTCCGGAGTACGTGAGCTTGTCCACATTGACAACGCGCCAGCGGCTTGAGGCCAGAATTTTGTGTACAACCGCCGATCCGATAAAGCCGGCTCCGCCTGTCAGCATGAGAGTTGGCATCCCCTTTTCCTCGTTGCGCGGTTGCGGTGTTTTTCAGCCAATTGCGGAAGTCCGGCCGTGTTGAAGGGCGTTGCGCAAACGCAATCTGAGGCTGCGGAAGACAGGGGGGGAGTGAAAACGGTTCGCCGTCGCCGCGGCCATGCAGGCCGTAAAAAATATTGCCGGAATGTTGACAAGCGCGCCCGTCGTTTCCGCAAGCAGGGCCGTGGCGGTCAGGGGGGCCCGAACTGTGGCCGAAAAAAGTCCGGCCATGCTCAGGACGAGAATCGTGGCGCTTTGATCCGCCGCGACGGCACCCAGCCTGAACAGGATTGTCGCCAGCAATGTCCCGCCGATGGCGCCTGTCAGCAGTATCGGCATGATCAGGCCGCCGGACACGCCGGAGGCAAAACTCGCGCATGAAAAAAATACCTTGACGCAGAGCAGCGCCAGCAGGGACATCAGAGGCATGGGCAGCCGCTCCAGAACCAGGGCGTCCGGGCCGAAACCGACAAGAGCTTGCGGGTAGAGGCAAAGCAGCAGGGCGCTCATGAAAAAGGGCGCGCTCACGCGAGCTGTCCGCGGCAAAAAACGGACGCGATCCAGCAGAAGAGTCCCCCGAATCAGCGCGCTGTTGTAAAAAACGCCAAACATGCCTGCAATTCCGCCCACAACCGGCACTATCCACCACTGTCGCCACATGAGGGCGGAAAGCGCTGTGAAGGGAAAAACGTACCCGAAATGAAACAGCGCATCAATCGCAAACAAGGATGAAAAAGCGGCAACAGCAATGAAAAGAAGCATGGCCGGAGAAGAGGAAATTTGCATTTCCTCAATGGCAAAACACAAGCCGGCCACAGGCGCGCCAAAGGCGGCGGCGAGCCCGGCCGCCGCGCCGCCCGCGAGACAACGCCCCACGGTTTTGCCGTTGCCGGGCCAGAGACGGCTCACGCCCAAACCGGCCGCGGCGCCCATCTGGATGGATGGGCCCGCCCTGCCCACGGACAATCCCCCTGACAATGAGATCAGCGTGCCCAGAAACTTTGTCCACAGCACTCTGCCCCAGCGCATTGATATCTCCCCCCGCAGGGCAAGCTCGGTCTGGGGGACGCCGCTGCCGCTGCAGAGCGGCTCGTGGCGCAGCAGAAGCCAGGACAGCGCGGCAAGCAATGCCGGCACGGCCAGAAGGAGCGCCATTGAAAGCGGGCCATTGAAGAAGTCGCTACGCAAGCAGGACACGATCCAGCCGTTTATTTCGACGCAGGCCAGACGAAAGAAACCGATAACGGCGCCTGTGACAAGACCGGTGGCAAGTGCCCGCAATGTGAACCGCCGGATATTGACGGCATGCCGCCAGCGCGGTTTATGAGGCGAAGGAGGACGTGAGGATGGAATCAGCAAAAAAACTCCCGGCCTGGTTTAATCCGGTCAGCAGCAGAGCGATGCCCAAATGTCCAGCATAACCCGCGTCGCTCCGTCAACGGCGTCAAGCCCAGGCGGAGACGGCGGCTGGCGGCCCGGCCATATGCGGCCTGCCGTAAGCGCCAGCATACATCCGCCAATGCCGCACTTGCAGACTGTTCCCAAAAAACGGCCCATCATGGCTCCAAAGGCCGCGGTGAGCGATTCTCCGACAGGGCGGCCTCTGATAAGCCATTCAGTGAAAAAGCAGCCCGTCCACGCGCCGATCAGCGCTCCGATCAGCGCGCCGAGGCCGAAAAAAAGCGGGGCAAGCAGAATGGCGCCCGCTATGGCGCCAATCATGCCGGCGAACGTGCCTGACGAACTTGAGCCGTATTTTCGCGCCTTGATAACCTGCAGGCCGAACTCCAGCGCTTCGCCCGTCAGCGCGAAACCTGCCATCATTGCCCAGAACCAGACATCCATTTGCGTTGCCGCGGGATGGGCCAGTTTCCACAAAACCGTGAGGCCCAGCAACGCCCAGTTGCCGGGCAGGCCGAAGATATTCAGCAGCAGAACAAAACCGAGCAGCGTCAGAAACGCTCCGGCAAGCATTGTGGCTATGGGCAAGGGCAGAAAGTCCATATCCGGCTATTTGTCGTCGCGCAAATCCCGGACGCGCACGGCTTTGCCTTCCGCGCGGGGCAGGCTGTTGCTTTCCACCAGTTCCACCCGGGGAGTCAGCAGGATTTCCGCCCGCAGACGCCGGGCAATGGCCTTTTGCAGATTCTGCAGAATGCGCATGTCTTCCACAAAGCATTCGTCGCGCACTTCCACCTGTACGCGCATGATGTCGCTCACGCCATCATTTTCAAGCACTATCAGATAGTTTTGTCCAACTTCCGGGAAGGTCATGATGACTTCTTCGATTTGCATCGGGTACACATTGACGCCCTTGATGATAAACATGTCGTCGGTACGGCCGAGTATGCGGTCAACGCGGCGGTGCACGCGCCCGCAGGGGCATTCTCCGGGCAGAAAGCGCGTCAGATCCCGCGTGCGGTAGCGCAGAATGGGCATGCCCTCGCGGCAGAGGCTTGTCATCACCAGTTCGCCCACTTCACCCGCCGGCACGGGATCGCCTGTTTCGGGATCAACGATCTCCGCTAGATAGGCGTCCTCCCAGATATGCAGACCGCTCTGCTCCGTGCATTCAAAGCCCACGCCCGGGCCGTTCATTTCTGAAAGGCCATAGGAATTATAGATTTTTATATCAAAAAGCTCTTCCATGCGCCTGCGAAACTCCTCCGTGTAGGGCTCAGCCCCCACAACGGCGATGCGCAGGGGCAAATCGCGCGGATTTTCACCGTTGGAACGCAGGTGCTCGCCGAGAATAAGCGCGTAGGAAGGCAGAATGTGCGCCACCGTGGTGCGAAAATCCCTGATGAGCTTGATTTGCCGGCGCGTGTTGCCCGCTCCGGCGGGTATGGTCATGCAGCCCAGCCGCTCGGCGCCGAAATGTATGCCGAGCCCGCCGGTGAACAGACCGTAACCGGACATATTCTGGAACACGTCTTCGCGGCGCACGCCTACCATGTACAGACAACGGGCCATGAGATCAGCCCAGGTGTTGACGTCGTTCTGCGTGTGGCATACGGCAACCGGAGCGCCGGTGGTGCCGCTGGAACAGTGCATACGCACAATCTCCGAAGGCGGCACGCACAACAGCCCGGCGGGGTATTGCCCGCGCAGGTCCTGCTTGGTGGTAAAAGGGATGCGCCGTATGTCATCCGGAGACTGCAGGCTGTCCGGGCCAATGCCGGCCTGCTCAAGCCGCTCGCGATAAAAAGCGCAATTGCGCGCATGGACAATCGCGCTTTTAAGGCGCGACAACTGCACGATTTCAATTTGTTCTCTGTTCCAGAGCTCCGCCGGGTCAAAAACTTCCATATTCAGTTACCTTAGCGCCCGGTTGCGCGGCCTTCTGCAATGTATGCGGGCAGTTTTGCATTTTCAGGCGCCGCAGCCAACAAGTATACAGATGCGGATTAAAGCAAAATGGTTACGGGTTTTTACACGAAATCGCGCGCTACGGCAAGATATATGATAATTGCATAAATTTGAGGTGGTATTGGTCCCCCGATTAAACCTTGCCGCGGTTAGCGTAAATGGCGCACACCGCATAAAAGACACGCCCCCCTGTTTGGCAATGTTTACTCGGGGGAGCAATAATCTGACGCCATTATGGCGTTGGCCCGAAAAGTACAGGTAGAAAGCTTGCAAATAAAAAAATATTGACATATATGTCCCCACTACGCCGAGGTGGTGGAACTGGTAGACACGCTATCTTGAGGGGGTAGTGCGTTATGCGCGTGCGGGTTCGAGTCCCGCCCTCGGCACCAAATGATAATCCCACGAAGCCCCACAAAGTCTAAAAATCCTTGTGGGGCTTGATTTTTCAGAAACAGAAACTGCTTTGTCCGCCTGCGGGATGCCCGAATGGGATTGCGAAATCCTGCGTCGCGGAAGCGCCCTGAAGAAATTCGCGTTTTGACCGATAGGAGACAGGGTGAACGGTCTTTTTTCGGAGGACAGCGTGCCGCATTTCAACTCTTCCCATCCCACGGCTCAACTTACTCTGGAACTGCTGCGCGGCAGGATGGTCTCCCAGTTGATGGGCGGGCTGTCAGGCTCAGCCGGTATTTCGGGAGACATCGTCATTCCGCCCGGCTATTCCGGCGTGATGCGGCAACCCGCTGCTCCCGCGCGCAGCGGCACAGAGATAATGAACGATGCTCTGAGCGGACTCAGGAGGAGCGAGGCGGCCATGTACCGCCAGGCATCCCGGAATATGGCGGAAGGCTCCTCAATGGCCGGAATGGCCGCTGAAAGCCTCAAAAGCATCCAGGACGCCTTGCAGAGGATGCAGGATGTCGCAGTGGCGATACAGCAAAGTCCCCCTCCTTCGCAACTGGCCGCGCTGGAGCAGGAATACGCCGATCTGGGGACCTCCGTCGCGGCTCTCGTGGAAGGGACGGAATACAACGGTATCAAACTGCTTGACGGAAGCAACTGGAGCCAGGATGAGCGCATTGCACTGGGCACCGACGGAGCCACCGGAAAAATCAGTCTGCAGGCGGGCGAGGCTTCCACCGATTTGACGCTGTTCAATCTCGACTCTCTCAAATCACTGCCGCCGGATCCGGCAGACACGGCAACAGTCGGCATACTTTCCGACTTTCAGGGATGGATCTCCGTCATCCGGGAAACATATGAGGTCAGGTCGCGTCTGTACGCCTCAGAAGCCTCATCTTTTACCCGTCAGGCAACTATTCTGGATCGTTCCGTAAAACAGACCGGTTTTGACGGCGGAAAAAATTCCGGGGATGTTCTTTTTGAAATAATCATGAGCGGAAGGGGAAGCCTCGTCAACGCGCGCGGGTGAACTCCCCCGCGGTTTTCACTGAACCGCGCGTTCTTCCATTTCAGATTGCGTAGTCCCGTTCACCACGGCGCCGGCCATGATGCCCAGATAGCTCATGGCCATGCCAAGCCACCATGTGCGGTAAAAATCATGGCCGAAAACACCGTTCACAAGCCAGCCCGCGTAAGCGATCCAGAAGGCGGCGGCGAAACGCCAGTACAGGCTGCCGGCATTTCTTCCCCATTCCACAAGGAAATTCGGCCGGATATGCCTGTACCCCCAATATAAAAAAACCAGCAGAAACATCATGCCCAGAACAAAGCCCACGATGCCGTGGGCGTATAACATGTCCAGATAGAGATTGTGCGGATGGCTGATGGTGATGGCATCCTGGGAAGGGGCAAGCCCCAGGGCGCGAAAGGCCGTATTGTACTGCCCGGCGCCCGCGCCGAACCAGGGATGCTCGCAAAAAACGCGCCAGGCCAGCTCCCACAGGCTCCATCGGCCTTCGCCGACCAGAGAGGCGGGAAGCAGAATTTCCCTGCGCGGGCTTAAAACGAAAAAAAGCGCGAGCAAGGCAAAACACGCCGCCAGGGGCCGGACACAGTCCCGCCAGCGCACGAAGCCGCTTTTGAGGATAACCCACAAACCCAGGGAGGCCGCCACGGCCAGCATGCCGCTGCGCGCCGCCGCCCCCAGCAGCAGAAAAAAGGCGGGCCAGAGAACGGCCAGCCATAAAAGGGCGGAAACAGCCCGTCCGAATTTCTCCCGCAGGATAAACCAGAGGCTGAAGGAGGGGATCAGGGCCAGAGCGATATAATTGCCCACAGCATAGTCCCCTATGCTGCCGGTAAGCCGGCCGCCGTTAAGCGGGTAGCCCATGATGAAGTCCCGGCCGTTGTGCGCCTGCCACAATCCATCCACTCCCTGCCAAAAGCAGGCAAAGACGCAGGCCCAGACCAGACGGCGCAGGTCTTTCTCCTCGCGTGCGCATTCCATGGCGATAAAGGGCAAGATAAATCCCTTGTTGATGCCTGTGCCCGCGTGCAGCAACGAATCAAGGGGATGTCCGGACAAGACCACGCCTATGAGCAGCATGGCCCAAAAACAGTAAAAAAGCGGAAAAATTTTCAGACGCGCCAGAACACTTTGCGACCAGGCGTAACGGTAATAAAGCAGCAGAAAAACCAGACAGACGGGCGGCATAACTTCACGCCAGCCATAACCGACGGGAAAAAAGGCAAGAGTGGTCCAGAAGGACCAGAAAACGCCCGCAAAATAAAATTCAGCCGGATTTTCCCTGTAAAAACGCATAAGCCGCGTCGCGGCGGACGCGGCCCATGCCGGAAAATTTTTTACATGGCCTTGAAAGAACATCATTGCGCTGTCGTTTGTCGGCATGCTGGTTCCAACATGCCCAAGCGGCACCAATGCTAGCCGTTTTTTCAGGGACTGTCCATAACTAACTGACTCGCGCTCAGGGCCGACGCATATATGGTCCCGCCCGTGAGTCAAGGGAAAATGGATAAAGGAAATTAGTTCGGATGCTCGCATATATACGGCGTCAGCCTTAAATGGCAGCGCCCTGATGGTTTA
>JAISOT010000037.1 GCA_031275465.1 Desulfovibrio sp. | reverse complement strand
AATGGCTTTATCATAAAATATAACTTTGTCGGTGCACTAGCAGGGGCAGATCGGCCTTGCGGGACAATCCGGGACGATACGGGACAGTCCGGGATTCGTCAGAACGGAAAAACGCCTATGAGCGCCGCGACAAAGGTCATAAAAATGCTGCTTCCCCAGAGATAGGGGAGGGAAAAACGTTGGTGGTCCGCGAGGTTCAGTTGGGTGAGGCCGATCAGCAAAAGACAGGACGGGGTCAGGGGCGTGATGCCGAAACCTGTGCTGTACACGCCGAGGATGGCGGCGCGGGCCACAAGCACCGGATCGCCGCCCAGAGTTTTATAGGCCTCCGCTATGACGGGCAATACGCCGAAGTAGAAGGAATCCGGGTCGAAAAACAGCGAGAGGGGGGTGCTGAGCAGCCCGACGATGAAGGGTATGTGCCCTTCGGCGCCCTGGGGTATGACGCCGACAAGGGCATGGGCCATGGCCGTGATGATGCCGGTATGTTTCATGACGCCGACAAAGGCGCCCGCGCTGAGCAGGATGCTGCCCATTACCAGGGCGGGCTTGGCGTGCGCCTCAATGCGCGCCATCTGATCGTCCATTTTCGGGTAATTGACGCTGAGGGCGAGCGCGAGGCCCGTCATGAACGCGACGGCGGCGTCCACAACGCGCAGTATCATGGCCAGGATGACGGCGCAGGTTATGACGATGTTGAACCAGAACAATTTCGGCCTTCGCACGGCGCGCTGGGCGGCGGTCAGTTCGAAGCGCGGGGGCGCGCCTTCCTGTTCCCGGCCTGTCCCGTCGCCGACGCGCAGCCGTTTTTCCTCGCGTTTTCCAAACCAGTATGATACCATGAACATGAGCGCCAGGCCGCTTATCTGGACGGGGATCAAAGGCAGGAAAATATCGGCGGACGGCGTGTTGACCGTGATGGCGGCCCTCACCATGGGGCCTGTCCAGGGAAGAAAGTTGACGCCGGCGCTCATGGAGATAATGCAGGCGAGCACCCGCCTGTCCATGCCGAGACGGTCATAGAGCGGCATGAAGGCGGGCACGGTGAGCAGGATGGTGACGGCGCCGGAGCCGTCCATATGAATGATCAGGGCCAGGAGCGCCGTTCCCGCGGTGATGCGCGCCGGCTTGCGGCCCACGGCGCGCAGGATGCGGCTGATGATGGGATCCAGCATGCCCGCGTCGGAAACGACGCCGAAATAGAGCATGGCAAAGATGATCATGCCCGTTACCGGCACAATGGAACGCAGCCCATCCACAATGAAAAGGCTCGCCTCGGCGGGGGCATGACCGGCGAGCAGGGCGCCGGCGAAGGGCACGATGACCAGAGCGACCAGGGGCGACATGCGTTTGCTCATGATTCCGCCGAGAACGACGGAAATAACGGCAAGACCAAGCAGGGCAAGCATCGGCAACTCCAGTAATCGCCCCCGGGAGGTTCGCCGGCGGGGCGATTTCCCGAACGCGGGGATCGGCGTGAAGTGTATAGGGATTCGTTTACCGGCACGGAAGGCGCTTGGCAAGGGAAAATGGCTGGCGCGGGAATTTTCGGACGCCGCGAAAGCCGAAATCGTGCGCCGCCGCGGGCGCGGGGACGCTTTTCACGCGGCCGGAGGCCCGCGGCGGATGCCTTTGTCCGGACCGCTTGCCACCCGGCTGGCTTTGGCATAAAAGAGGCGGCGACTGGGGAGAGACAAATGTCCGAAGCAACGGCGGGAGACAGGGGACTGGAGATAATAGCGCGCCATGCGGCCGGGGGCGCCCGCCTCCGCGAGGAATTTTTTTCGTCGCGAGGGAAAGCCGTGCGCGAAATGGCCCTGAGTGCGGCGGCCTGCATTGACGGCGGGGGAAAAATCCTGCTCTGCGGCAACGGCGGCAGCGCCGCGGACGCGCAGCACCTGGCGGCGGAATTCGTGAACCGTTTTCTGGCCGATCGCCCGGCGCTGCCGGCCATTGCGCTCACCACCGACACCTCGTGCCTGACGGCAATCGGCAATGATTCGGATTTTTCCCGGATTTTCGCCCGTCAGGTGGAAGCCCTTGGCCGCAGGGGGGACATGCTCATAGGCATTTCCACCTCCGGCAGCAGCGCCAACGTCGTCGCGGCCCTGCGGGCCGCCCGCGCGGCTGGCGTGCGCACCGCGGGGCTGACCGGCCTGGGAGGAGGGGACATGGCTCCCCTTTGCGACATTCTGCTTGACGTGCCGAGCGGGTTCACTCCGCTGATCCAGGAAATCCACATCGCCGCCGGGCACCTGTTCTGCTGGCTGGCCGAGTACTATCTCACCGAAAATCCGGCGGAGATCGGAAAATATCTGGAAAAAGCCGGCCCCATGCCAGGCGGATAAGGAATGTTTATGCCCATTTACGAGTATGTTTGTGAAAAATGCGGAAACGAGTTCGAGGAACTGGTCTTTGGCGAAGACGTTCCTTCCTGTCCCGAGTGCGGCAGAGAAACGACGCGCAGGCTCATGTCGCGTCCGGCGAGGCACCGCGACGGTGCCGGCGGGGGAGAGCGCCCCCCGTCCGGCTCATCGGGCGGATGCGGGGGATGCTCCGGCGGAAATTGCGCCAGCTGCGGGCATTAGGGCAAATTAACATTGAAAATGTATAAGTTGCACTGCAAGGATTTGCCTGCAAACCCTTGCCGCGAGATTGTCGCAGGGCGAATTTACTTCGCCGTCAAGCGACAATCTCAGGCGTAACATGCTATAGAGCGCTTTAACATTGCAAATGAAAAAAAATCTGGTTATCGCGACGCGCGGCAGCAGGCTGGCGCTCTGGCAGGCCGATGCCGTCAAGCGCAGCCTGCGGAAAGCGCATCCTTTTCTTGAAGTGACGCTTGAAGTCGTAAAAACGGCGGGCGACATCATGCAGGATGTTCCGCTGGCCAAAATCGGCGGCAAGGGGTTGTTCGTCAAGGAAATCGAAGATGCGCTCCTGCGCGGGCGCGCCGATCTGGCCGTTCACAGCGTCAAGGACGTGCCGATGGCTCTGCCGGAAGGCCTTGCGCTGGCCTGCGTGCCCGCCCGCGAGGACTGCCGCGACGCGTTTCTTTCCGTCAGATACGCCGATGTGAGCGCCTTGCCTGAAGGGGCGAGGGTGGGGACAAGCAGCCTGCGCCGCCAGGCCCAGCTTCTGGCCCTGAGGCCGGATTTGCGCGTGGTTCCGCTGCGCGGCAACGTGGACACGCGCCTGCGCAGGCTGAATGAAGGCGTTTGCGACGCCATCGTCCTGGCGGCGGCGGCTCTCCGCAGGCTCAACCTGACGGCGCCGGTGGCGCGTTTTCTGGAGACGGAGCGTTTTTTGCCGGCTGTGGGGCAGGGGGCGCTGGGACTCGAATGCCGCGCGGACGACCGCGAGCTTGCGGGCGTTTTGCGCGAACTGGAAGACCGCGCGACGCGGTGTTGCGTTGAGGCGGAGCGCGGACTTCTGGCGGGGCTTGAAGGCGGCTGCCAGGTGCCCGTTGCCGGCCACGCGCGCTTGCTCGACGAAAACACGCTGCATCTGGAGGCCCTTGTGGCGGACATCGACGGAAGCCGCATGTTGCGCCGGGAAAGGTCCGGAACGGCAGCCGACCCGCGCGGCCTCGGTTTGCGGCTGGCTGACGAGCTGCTTGAAAACGGCGCGCGTGAAATTCTTGAACAACTCACACGGGGGCAATAATCCATGCCGCTTCCCTCCGCCCTGTCCGTCCCGCGTCTGCACGCCGCTCTTGATCCCGAGCGCATTCCCTGGAAAAACAGCGGCGACATACCTCTTCCGCCGCCTGGCGGACGTTTCCAACCGCGGGCCGTGCACGCCCTGAATCTTGCCCTGCAAATTGACGCCGCCGGCTACAACGTCTATCTCTCCGGCGAACCGGGGATGGGGCGCAGCCACATGGCGCTCGGCTGGCTGCGCCGACGCGCCCGCAAGTCGAAAACGCCGCCGGATCTTGTCTACGTGCACAATTTCAAGGATCCGGACCGTCCGATTCTTCTGGCGTTTCCCGCCGGCCAGGGAAAAAAGTTCCGTCACGTCACCGAGGAACTTGTTGAAAACATTCAAAAAGAGATTCGCCGCCGCTTCGAGGCCACAACATACGCCAAGGCGCACGCGAAACTGCTGAAACAATTTCAGCGCATCCGGATGCGGCTTTTGAACAAGATGAACTCCCTGGCCGAACACAAAGGTTTTGTCCTGGATCTGGACGAGGAGGGCGCGCTGACCATGTACCCCGTTCTGGAGGGCAAGCGCCTGAGCGAGGAAGAGTTCGGCCGTCTGGACAACACGGCGCGTTTCGCCCTGAAGCGGCGGGGAGACGATCTGGCGCAATCCATGTCCGGTTTCATGCGCCAGTTGAACAAGGCAGCGGAATCATTTCGGGACGACGAGCGCGGTCTGGAAAAGTCCCTCATGACGCAGGTGTTGGACGCATTGCTGGCGCCCGTGCGGGAGCAGTTTTTGAAAGCCTGCCCCGTTGCCGGCCTTGAAGATCATTTTGCCGCGATCCGCGAGGATATTTTGAAGAATACCGAGGCCTTTCTGCCGAAGGACCCGCAGCAGCCGCAAAGCGGAGAAATTCACCCCTCCTTTGCCCAGGAAAGCGTTTTTTACCGTTATGAAGTCAACCTGTTTGTGGACAACAGCGATCTCTCCGGCGCCCCCATTGTGGTTGAAGACCATCCCACCGCCGTCAACCTGCTCGGCTGCGTGGAGAGGGAGTCCGAAATGGGAGCCCTGGTCACCGATTTCACCCTCATACGCGCCGGAAGCCTGCACAGGGCGAACGGAGGCTTTCTGGTGCTGCATCTGGAAGATATCCTCCAGCACACCCATGCCTGGGAGGGCCTGCTGCGCGCCCTGCGCTCCAACAGAGCCCGCCTTGAGGACGCGGACGAATCGTCGGATTCCCCTGTGCGCGCCAAGGGCATCACGCCGGACCCCCTGCCGCTGGACCTGAAAGTCGTGCTGATAGGCGGCGAGGAATTGTATGAGACTCTGCTGGTCAATGACGACCGCTTTGCCAAACAGTTTCGCGTCAAGGCCCATCTGAACGAATTCGCGGAGCGGAACGCGGCCAACATTCGTTTGTATGTGCGCCATCTTGCGGGAATTATAGCCGAAGCGAACCTTTTCGCCTTTGACCGGGCGGCGCTGGCCTGGCTTGTTGATCTCGGCTCGCGCCTGTGTGAGGATCAGCGGCGGCTTTCCCTCAAGTTTCCTCTGCTGCGTGAAATCATGATTGAGGCCTCGGCCCTCGCCCGCATGCGCAAACTGGCGGAAGTGAGCGCGGCCGTGCTTGAGGAGGCCTGGGCCGCGCGCGTCTGGCGCGTCAATCTGGCGGAAGAAATTTTCATGGAGGAGTATGATCGGGAACTCATCAAGGTTCGCACCAGCGGCACGGCCGTCGGCCAGGTAAACGGCCTTTCCGTCACCTGGCACGGCGATTTTGAATTCGGGCTGCCGCACAGCATCTCCTGCACGGTCGGCGTGGGGCATGAGGGCATCATCGACCTGGAGCGCGAGGCGGAGCTAGGCGGCCCCATCCATACAAAAGCCATGATGATCCTCAAAAGCTATCTTGCGAATCTGTTTGCCCGCACAAAACCCCTGGTGCTTTCCGGTTCGCTGTATTTTGAGCAGAGCTATGCGGGAATTGAGGGGGATTCCGCATCGGGCGCCGAGCTTGCCGCCCTTGTTTCAGCTTTGGCCGAAGCGCCGGTGCGCCTCGACCTGGCCTTTACCGGCGCGCTGAGCCACGCGGGACAGATTCTGCCCGTCGGCGGGGTGACGCGGAAAGTGGAGGGTTTCTACAAAGTGTGCGCGCGCCACGGACTGACGGGAACGCAGGGGGTGATCATCCCGGCGGACAACGTCAACCATTTGATGCTTTCGGCCGAAATCCGCAACGCCGTCGAACGGAAGCGTTTTTTCGTCTGGCCCGTGCGGCGCATAGAGGAGGCTCTCGTTCTGCTTACGGGCCTGCCCGTGGGGCAGCGTCGCAAAAGGGGGGGCTTCACCCCCGGCAGCCTTTATGATCTGGTGGACAGGCGTCTGGAGCGCCTCGGGGCCTGCGCCCAGGACGCCTTCAAGCGCGTCAGGAAGCCGTAGCGGTCGCCCGGCCGTCAAGCGACAATCTCAAGCGTAACTTGCTCTGGCGACCGCGTGAGCGGACGCCCGCCGCGAAGGCGCAAGCGCAATTTATTTGCGCTGCTAAGCGCCGGAGCGGGCGTAGCCCAATGAGAACTTGATGGGTAATCTCAAACTTATTTTGACTTATGCTATTTTACCTTGAAATAACTGGATAAAATATTTTTATAACAATTTTATACCATCTACACTACCAACAGTTTTTGCGGCTTCAAACGGACGTTTCGAGCCGTTATCGGGCAAACCGTATCCCGGCCCCATGGAGTCAACAGGAAGGTGAAGGCCTTTCGTTGATTCCATGGCCGCTTTCATAATGAATACGCCCATTATTGCCCCCAAGCAACGCGGATGATGCACGTTGATGTCGATTTGTTACCGAACCGCCCACAAATGACGCTACAAGGAAAAGATCACCCACAGTAGGCGGAGTGCGTCAGTTGTGCAATACAATGCGTTTTTGTGCGGCGTTTGGGAGAGGCAGGACAGGCACGGGACATGTACCGTGCGCCCTGCCCCTCCGGGGGCAAGAAGCTTATTCACCGTCTTCGACGGTTCAACGCCAAGGGGGCAAATCTCCTTTGCGTTCTCTCTACAGGCAGTATATAAGCGACTTGCACGGCTACCCTTCAAACCAAGCGTCGGCACGGCGCACAAACGGTAAGGAGGGTATCGCCATGCCGCGAAAGTTGTTTTTCGCTTTCGTCATCGCGCTGATACTCACCCTGTTACTGGCCTCCGAGGCCAGATAAAACAGCGGCCCCGTATCAGGTGCGAACTGATACGGGGCTGAAACAATAGCGGGCCGGTAGCCGTGCACGGGGGCGCAAACCGCGCCGTGCCAGCCCCGGGTTTCTGTTTACGCAGGAACCGGGGTTCCCTTTGTATATAACACCCCGACTCCGCTGCGTCAAGGGGCTGCTCGCACGCTTGTTACCGCCGTGACCAGTGAGTCAGGCAGTGTGTTTAGTCCCACAGTAAAGTGGTTTGGGTTAACAATAAATCTTTCCGGCTCCATTTCCCATATTGCCCTGATGAAGCCATAGGGAGATTTACCTTTCAGCGCCGACAAAGAGGTGCAGCTTACCTTCTTCCGTTTGCACTTCAGCAATATCCAGATGGAAATAGCCGATAGGATACGACTTGAACTTCTTTTTCTCTGTGGCGTTTTTCTCTTTGGGTAGTCGGGATAATCCATGCCGCTGCAAGCAACGGTGCAAAGAAGAACGACTAAGATGAGGAATCGTATCTTGCAAGGAATACAAACAGTCATCCAAAGGTAACTGTGTATA
>JAISOT010000017.1 GCA_031275465.1 Desulfovibrio sp. | reverse complement strand
GGTCTTTCAAATCCAAGCATTATCATGTTATCGGAAGAAGAAAAAGACTTTTCGCAACGCGCAAAACCTGCCCCTCAAGGCAAGCCGTCCGCATTTCGAAAAGCGAGAGTATTAGAGATTTTACATGGCTACATTTTTGCACGAAATAGCATATATTTAGGTTACCCAATGGTTATAGAAAAAAACCTGGAAATTCAGTCTAATTGACAGGCTCACAGCAATAGGGCATTATCCAGATATGGAAATCACTCTGGAACAATATGGGGGAATTGCCGACTGCTTCCCGCGTCAAAGGGGAAATGTGCATTTTGACAACCTCCAGATGCTGAATGACGATTCTTTATGTTGCGGACCGCGCATACGAAGGCAACGAGACAGGGCGGTTGAACCGCGATTTGGGATATTCTCCGGTGATACCGCCAAATCTCAATAGATTGAAGCCTTGGGAATATGACAAAGAACTGTACAGGAGGCGCAATGAGGTAGAGCGCCTTTTCCGAAGGTTCAAAGGGTTCCACCGTGTTTTTACGCGGTATGACAAGCTTGATGTCATGTTTCTCGCCTTTGCAGTTATCAATAAGATCTCCATGTTGCGCCATCGTGTATTTCACTTTTGGGCCTTAAACGTTAACCCACGGAGAACAGAATGGCTACATTGCACAAGAATTTGCAGCAATGGCTGGAGAAACTCAACGCGGAAAACTCAGTGGCCACCTCACAGGGATATGTGCCCACGGTGATTGCCATCCGCGAGGGTTTTGCCGGAGTCGGACGGTCCCTGATAACGAAAATTCCTGATGTGGCCCTGATTCGTGAAGGGATCATCCCCACCCCCGGGTACAATGTGCCAGTGCGGGTATTCCATCCGGCACCGGAAAAAGAATTGCCCGTGCTGATGTATTACCATGGCGGTGGGCACTGCGTCGGCAGCGTTTCCATGTATGATCCGGTTTGCCGCAAGCTGGCCTTGGCCTCCAACCATATTGTCGTAGCCCCTGAATACCGTCTGGCGCCGGAAACCCCCTATCCGGCCGGCCAGGACGACTGCGTGGCCTCGGCCAAGCATGTCTGGACGGTTCTTGACGGCCTGGGCATGCGATACAAGCGCGTTCTCAGCGTGAGCGGCGATTCGGCTGGCGGCGCCCTGGCGGCGATTGTCGCTGCCAGAAGCCAATGGGACCCCAACCTTTCCGTTCATAAGCAGGTGCTGATTTATCCCAATACCGACTACACCTTGAGTTCTTCCTCCTTTGTGGAGTTGGAGAAGGGGTATTGGCTGGAAAAAGGGCTTATGGAGTGGTTCTCCGGCACCTATTTGGCCAACAACGAGGATCGCAAGGCGGTTTCCCCCCTGTATTGGGAGGTTTCAAAGTTGATGCCCCCGGCCATATTCATCATTGGGCAATTTGATCCCCTGCGCGAGGAAGGTCTGGCCTACGCGGAAAAGTTGAAAAAGGCTGAAGTACCGGCGGAAGTCGCTTTTTTTGACGATATGATGCATCCTTTCCTTTGCCTTGAGGATCTTGTGCCTGAGGCGTGTGCAAAGGCCTATGCTGCAATGGCGGCTTTTCTACAGAAATAGCTTTTACTTGGATGCGTATCATAGAAGAGCCCACCCTCTGCCGTGAGGGGAAGCTCTTCTATGGTTCACAATTATATGTAAAGATGTTATATCGTTTTTATGAAACCGAAGACAGGTTTGGGATATCCGGACTCCCTGATGTAGTCCGCGGCCTGCTTGATCTCATCCCTCCGGGCGGGTTTAGTAGCGATCCCAGGAATGCGGCTTTGCCAGATCAACCCCGAGCCCCAGCGCCGTTTTGTTGGCCTCGTGGTGCGCGGGGGCGAAATTTTTCTCCAGAGTATTCCGGACAGAGGGGAGTCTGACAATTTCGGTCAGGGACACCAGAGCGCCCAGCACGCAAATGTTGAAGGCCACGGTCCGGCCGAATTTTTCCTTGGTGGCCCGGTACATGGGCAGCCCTATTCTCTGCGCGTCTATGCTCGCTCGGCTGCACAAGCTCGGAATCGTAAAGCAGAAAGCCGACCGGACGTATCAGGAGAAGATACTTGGCCGCGGCCTCGTTGGTCAGCGCCACCAGAATGTTCGGCTGGGTCACTTTGGGAAAGAGAATCCACAACCACAGCCCCGCGGCCACTTGCCGTTCGTTTCCATAAACTGCGCCGAATTGCCCGAACCCCTGCTGGAAAGCGAACTGTTCGGGTATGAGGAAGGGGCATTCACCGGTTCGCGTAAAGGCGGCAAAATGAATTGCTGGAGCTTTCCACGGATGACCGCAAGGCCGCCCGGACAAGGTCTGAAAAAAATGGGAAGATTTCATGGGGACGGGACAAAAAAGCATCATTTTCCCTCCCCGAGGACCGAAGGGCTGTCCTTGAAAATCCCCATACATTGCAAAAACTCATGGAAACCGTCCGTTACTCGAAAAAGGAGGCGGCCAGCCTGCTCGGCGTAAGCCGGAGCACCATGAGGAGAAAAGTGAATTCGCCTTGCGACAATCTCGCGGCAAGGATTTGCGAACAAATCCTTGCGGAGCGATTTATATATTTCCCATGTTAAATCGCTCCAGCGCCGCTTCCGTTTGCGTCGGAGTGACGCTGTTTCCGCTTCCTGTTTTGACATAGCGCTGAAATGCCGTTAAGGTATTACGGCAGGCGCGCATGCGTGACGCCGGCATGCGCAGGATTCCGGGCAAAGGGGAGACACGTCGCAAACCGGGCGAAAAGAAGGAAAACCGCATGGCCTATCTTGCCTATGTCACTGTGCCGGACAGGGAGCGCGCCCTGGCTATTGCCCGCACGCTCGTTGAAACCCGCCTTGCCGCGGGCGTCAACGTGCTGCCCGGCGCGACCTCGGTGTACCGCTGGCGAGGCGAGATTCGGGAAACCGGGGAATGCCTTCTTTTCGCCCAGGTCAGCCGGGAGGCTTTTCCCTGTTTTTGCGAGACGGTGCGGCGGCACCACTGCCATGAAGTGCCCTGCATTGTGGCCCTGCCCCTCCAGGCCGGGCATACGCCCTTCGTGCGCTGGATTGAAGAAAACAGCCTGCCGGGATGATTCAACCCGACCCGTTCAGGAGATAAATCATGGCCATCTATATTTCCGGTTCCCTGGCCTTTGACCGCATTATGACCTTTCCCGGCAACTTTCAGAACCATATCCTCATGGACAAGCTCCACCAGATAAACGTAAGTTTTATGGTGGAAGGCATGGATGAGCGGCGCGGGGGCTGCGCCGGCAATATCGCCTGGTCTTTGGCCCTGCTCGGCGAAAAACCGGTCATCGTCTCCTGCGCGGGGCGCGATTTTGACAACTACGCAAAAATGCTCCGGAAAAATGGTCTTCCCCTGGAGGGCATACGCCGGGACGACACTCTGTTCACCGCCCTGTGCTACATCACGACGGATTTGAACGGCAACCAGATCACGGGATTTTATCCCGGCGCAATGGCCACGCCGGCCGACTACGCCTTTGACGCCCTCGACCCGGAGAGGGACTTGGCCATCATCTCCCCGGGCAACATGACCGACATGCGCCGTCTGCCGGCGCTGTTCCGGCAGGCGGGCGTGCCGTATATTTATGACCCCGGGCAGCAGTTGCCCCTGCTCTCCGCCGATGATCTGCTGGGCGCGATCGAAGGCTCCTTCGCCTGCATCGCCAATGATTATGAACTCAAAATGATCTGCAAGACCACAGGGAAAACCGAACATGAACTGCTCGGCAGAACGCTGTGGCTCGTGACCACGCTCGGCGCGCAGGGCGCTCTTGTGCGCGGGGCGGACGGCAGCGAGACGCATATCCCGGCGGTCGCGCCGAAGGCTGTGGTCGATCCCACCGGAGCGGGCGACGCTCACCGCGCCGGCCTTGTCAAGGGGCTGGTGCGCGGCCTGCTGATGACCGAGGCCGCCAAACTCGGCGCGGTGAGCGCGAGCTTTGCCCTTGAGTGTATGGGAACGCAGGAACACAAATTCACGACGGCCCGGTTCAAAAGACGCTATGAAAGGGCCTTTGGCCCATTGCCGGTGGATCTGCCCTGAGCGGGGCCGCCGGGGGCCTGGCCGGGACGGCCCTCAAGGGCGAGCCTGTCTTCCAGGGTATTGTCTATGGCGACACGGCGCGAGCAGTATGCTCTGTCTATCCTCACGGCGCCCGGGGGCGCTGCGCGCAGCGTTTTGACGTGCCGAGCTTCTGCGTAGACGACGCCGGCTTTTCCGGCTTCGGCCGCCCAGCTTTTGCAGGCGGCCAGAACTCCCGCCTGAACAAGCGTCCGTTCGGGAACTTCCTGCCCGGCACAGGCCCTGCGGATAATCACGTGCGCGCCGGGGCCGTTTTCCACGTGCAGCCAGATGTCATGCGGCGCCGCGAGATTGCCCTCTGCGTCCCGCCCGCGCAGGAGAACAAAGCCGTCGTCGCTGACAAATGCGCGGACGCTCTTCGGCAGATTTTTCGGAATGACGGCGGCAGGGACGCTTTTTTGATCCGCGCTCCCGCCGGAGCTTGCGTCTGGAGACAAAAACGTCTGACGCGCCCCGGCGAGGGCGGCCGCTTCTTCTTCCAGGGCTGCGCGGCGCCGCGCCAGATGCGCAAGACCGCGTCGGCCGCGTTTGGCCGTGTGAAAAAGCGCCTCCATTTCCTGCCGGGCGGTGCGCGGGGGGGGCAAGACGAATTTCTCTGCCCGGCCCGTGCTCTCCGGCCGGAACAGTCACCCCCCCTCCCCTGGTTTCCGGCGGCAGACGCCAGAGGTTTTCCCGCAGCGCCAGCGCATCGGCCTGCGCGCCGACCATGGCGGCGAGACGGATTTCCTCTTCCCGCAGCCGCTGCCGCAGGCGTTCCAGTTTGCGGGCCTGCCGGCCGAAAGCGTAACATTCCGCCTTCGCTCTTTGTTCGGCGAAATGCAGAAGAACAAGTCCCTGTCCCGCTTTTTCAAGCAGGCCCAGCGCTTCCCCGCCCCTTTCCTCCCCGGCACCGCCGCGCAGCGCGGGGGGCAGCGGCCAGGCGCTGGCAAGGCAAATATCCTGCCTCCCCGGCCTGCGGTATACAAACACGTCGCCGCTGCCTTCCCTGAGATCCGCAAGCAGGGCGAGGCCTTCCCTTTCATCCAAATGCGCCAGGGTACGGCGCAGGGCCGGCGTAAGAACGGGCCATTGCCGCCATGCGGCGCAGGCTTCGGCAAGATTGTCCAAAGCCGGCCAACGAAGAATTTCCTCTTCCGGGGCGGCGTCGGCCGCCAAAAAATGCGGAGACGCACCGCAGCGCAGATCCAGACACAACCAGACAAGGGGATTGCCGACAGCGCCTGCGGCGCGATCTCCGGAAGTTGAGCGCCCCAAAAGCAGCCAGAGTCTGCGTTCGCTGAATTGCATGACGCTTGCCCGTATCCTCCTGCCCACGGCGTACTTGCGCAGACGCATCACCTGTGCGGACGGCGCGTCGACTGCGGCTATGCGCACGGAACTCAAAAAACAAAAGGCGTCTTTTTTTCCGTAACGCCAGCAGAGCTGCGCCGCGCGTCCGGCGGAAAAAAAGTGGAAGGTCAGAAGGCCCGGGAGCGGCTCCTGAATTTTTTCCAGACGCGCGCCCTGTATGACCGGCGTCAACGCCCTGCAGAAACGGCTGAAAAGGTGCGCATCCATCTTGTTTATCCGGGAATGAGGCGGTGTTGAAGCGCGGCCTGAACGCAAAACCTGAAAACCGAATGTATCCCTTGATTTTTTTTACCCCATTATCCAAAATCATGTGAGCTTTCAAGTACAGGATCGTTACGAGGGCGATTCGCCAAAGGAGTTTGTATGTTCCCGACTTCACGCATATTATTTCCGGGCTTTTTTTGCCGCGTCGCCGCGGTTTTTTTGGCCTGTGTTATCATGCAGCTGCCTGATGACCTCCGGGCGGCTCCCGCGCGGGCGTCAGCCCGCGAAATATGGAAAGCCGGCGGCATGAGCGTCACAGCCATTCAGGACTTGCCGGGCGAAACGGAGGTTTCCATTTTCAGGGGGCCGGCTTCCGAGGCGGCCAGGGAACAATACTTCAACAAGGGCAAGGCCGAAGCCGGGTATAATGTTTTTTTGCTGCGCGGGGGCGGCAAAATCGCGCTTTTTGACGCGGGCAACGGCACAGTGCGGCAGACTCCGGGCAAGCTGCCGGAAATCCTCGCCGATCTCGGCGTCAAGCCGGAAGATGTCGATTTTGTTCTGCTGACCCATTTGCATCTGGATCACGTCGGCGGCCTTCTGGAGGGAAAAAATCGCGCTTTCTCCAAGGCAAGGCTGATGGTCTCGAAACCGGAAATCGCTTACTGGACGGCTCTTGCGGGGAAGGATCCCGGCAACCGCAACGCCGCCTTTGTCAAAGCGGTGATCAAGGCGTACGGGCCCGACGTTTTGCCGCCTTTTGACTTCGGCGACATTCTGCTGCCCGGCGTGACCGCGCTGGATGCCTCCGGCCACACCCCCGGGCACACGGCATTTCAGGTGGAAGCTCCGGGGGACGCAACGGGTGTGCTGTATCCGTTGGATACCCCCGGCCACGAGAGGCCTCAGGACGGCGCCGGGGGAAAAAGCCTGCTCATCATCGGCGATCTGATCCACGGCACCCCCCTGCAGTTCGCCCTGCCTGACGAATGCGCCGTATATGACATTGATCCGACGAAGGCTGTTCTCGCCCGCAAGCGTATTTTGAATCTGGCCGAACAAAAGGGAATTCCCGTCGCCGGAATGCATTTGCCCTTCCCGGGTGGGGGCAAGGTTGAAAGAGACGGCAGGGCCTGGAAATTCGAACGGCAATGACGCAAAAGAGAATGGCGCCCGGCCCTTCAGGGCGCCATGCGCTCTCCGGCAGCACGGCCGGGCATGCTTTTTTCCCTTCTGTTATGTTGCCAAAAGCCCGGCAATCGGATAGGAATGGAAAGAGGAATAACCTGTAAAAATACGAATACGGGAGGCTCCATGAGAGGAGTCGGCTTGGCGGAAACCTCTGTGATACTCATCCCAATGATATTTTTTGGTGTCCTCACACTATGTGTTGGCGTCATCCTGCACTATGTCGCAAAAAGGAAAGGATACGGCTGGCCCATGTTGCTGTGGGCCTGGATACCGGTAATAAACCTGTCCGTCGGCTTCCTGGTGTTCGCGGCCCTCCCGGACCAAAAGCTTCATGAAAAAATTGATCGCCTTCTTTCGGATAAGCCGCAGAAACAGTCTTGACGCTCCCGCCATGTGGGGAAAAGGGAGGGCGCGACCGGAAATTTGCAGGCAAAGCTTGAGTTCCAGAGCGCTGTTCCCGCCCGCAAACGGCGTCCCGCGCGGCCCATATGCGGCGTCAAAGCGTTCTTTGCTTCTGGCCGCGCTTCTGCCGCGCGAGACCCGTCTGATGACGACTTTCCGGGTTGCTCAGTTAAACCAGCCCGGCGCAAACTCCTCCCGCGGGTCATTCGGGTCAACCGGCGGGCGCCGGCCCAGCGGCGCAAGATCAATAAGCAGTTGCGGCAACAGATTGCCCGTGAGCGCGCACAGCCTGTATGCGCCCACCAGAATATTGCCGCGTGAAGTCTCGGCCTGGGTGGAGGAATTGTACAACTCCGATTCGGCGTCCAGCACGTCAAGAAGCGTGCGCCGCCCCAGCTGGAACTGTTCCATATAGGCGCTTCGCGTAAACTTGTTGTACTCTATGGCCTTGGTGTAGTGTTTGTACTGCTCCTGCGCGGCCAGATAGTTGATCCACGTGCTGTCGATATCCAGCTTCAGTTCATCAATAAAATTGTACATTACCTGACGGGACTGGCGTATTCTGGCCAAAGCGGCCTTGCGCTCGGCCCAGTCCGCGCCGCTGTTGAAAATATTCCAGCGTACCGTGCCGAGAACATCGAAGCTGAATATCCAGCGCTCGTTTTCGTCATACACGCCGCGATTGCTGTAGTTGGGACCGGCCTCAACATTGATTGTCGGATAAAAGGCCGATTCGGCCAGTTCCTTGTCTCCCACCAGCGCCCGTATGTCTTGCAGATAGGCGGCCAATTTCGGATTGCCCTTTTCGGCAAGCAGAAACACGGATTCGGGATTTTCAAAAATCTGCGGCGGCATGGTGACCGTCTGCAGTTTGGCGTTGCCGGGAAGGCCCGTCAGGCGGGTATAGGTTTCCTCAGCCACGTGCAGGGAAGCCTTGGCCTCCGCAAGGCTCGAAAGCGCGCGGGAAAGGCGCGACTGGGCCTGGCTCACGTCAGCCGCGGTATCCGCGCCGAGATTGGCGCGTTCCTGGGCCATGGCCAGAACAGCCTTGTGCTGATCCACGTTCTTTACAGAGAGGTCATATATTATGCGGCGGCGCAGCAGATCAAGATGCGCAATACCGCCGTCAAGGGACAGTGAGGTGGCGGTGTCGAAAACCCTCTGCTTCACGGATTCC
>JAISOT010000217.1 GCA_031275465.1 Desulfovibrio sp. | reverse complement strand
CCATGTCCCTTTCATTTTCACTGAGCGAACAGGACAAGGAATATCTTTCACGTCTTGCCCGACAGTCAATACAAACCGCCTTCGACAAAACGCCCGCCGCCGCGCCTGCGCCGCCTGACACGGCGGAAACCAGCCCCCTGCGCAGACATCTGGGGTCCTTCGTCACGCTCTCCGTCAACGACCGCCTCAGGGGGTGCATCGGCACCATCATAGGCCGCGAACCGCTCTATGCCAATGTCTGGCGCATGGCGCGCGCGGCAGCCTTTGAAGATCGACGTTTTCCCCCTCTTGCGCCGGAGGAATGGGCACGGGTCAAGGTGGACATTTCCGTGCTGGACGAACTCACCCCCTGCCCCGCGCCGGATGCCGTGGAGGTGGGGCGGCACGGCCTTGTCCTGCAATACGGCGGCCACAGCGGAGTTTTTCTGCCCCATGTGCCGGTGGAACAGGGATGGGATCGCCTGGCCTATCTGGATCACCTCTGCCTCAAGGCCGGCCTTCCGCCCGGCGCCTGGCGCAAACAGGACGCGCGGCTGTTCTGGTACGAAGCGCTGGTTTTCCCGGCCTGACGGTTGAATTCGCATCCGCCGCGCCGGCGCTCAACCCGCGGCTGCGGGACAGCGGACCATGCGTCCCTTATTGAACCTGCTCCGGCGCCGCGGCCGATGCCGCACGCTCCGGTTCCAGATAGATGACAATCCTGTCCATGTCAGGCAGATCCGCGCGAATGCGCTTTTCCAGACGCACGCTGACGTCGTGGGCTTCCTCCACGGTCGGATTTCCTTTGACGACGCAGTGGAACGACATGCATATTCCGCGTTCCGGCAGCCTGTACACGGAAAATCCATGCGGAGTTCCGAACAGGGGTTCTCCGGCGACGGCCGTCTTCGCCCTTTCAAGAGCGCGCTCGCGCAACGGCGCGGGAATAGCGGCTTCCACGCTCCGATCCCCGGCGCTTCCTTCAGGCTCCAGATGGGTCAGCACATGCGCGTCCGGCAGGCGGCCGCGCAAAGCCGTTTCAAAAGCATGCACGCGGGCATAGGCCTCGGCAAAAGACAGCGCCGCCGGCAGCTCCACATGCAGCTCAATGCGGGTGCGCGCGCCGTCGCGCAGAACATGCACATCGTGCGCCGCCAGAGCATGCTCCTGCGCCGTGCGGTTTACCAGCTCGAACGGGTCAACGCTGCACAGGGAATCGGCGCTCAACGGCTCAACGTGTATCGTCACATCCGAGCCCGGCAGGACGCCCTCGACGGCCTTTTCCGCCTCGTGCGCCAGCCTGTGCCCCTCACTGACGCGGATGTCCGGCTCCACCCCCACGGTCATATCCACAAAAGTCAAAGGGCCGCTGCTGCGCAGGCGCAGGCGGCGCATGGCGGTGATGCCGGGGACGGCCCTGACGGCCCTGGTGACGGCGTTTTCCTCCTTGGCCGAGCCGGAATCCATGAGCGCGCCGACCGCCTCCAGAGCCATGCGCAGACTGGCGCGGAGAATGACCAGCGCGACAATGAAGGCCGCCAGGGTATCCGCCTGGACGAAAATTTTGTGCAGGGGCGCCGGAAAATGCAGGGTATCCGCCAGCCAGACGGCGAACACCCCGACAAGGACAATGCCTGAGGAAAGGATGTCCGTGGAAAAATGTAGCGCGTCCGCCTCCAGAGCCTGGCTTTTGTGCTGCCGGGCCACACGGCGCAAGACGCGCACGCGGTTTACATCCACCGCGACGGATATCGCCATGACTCCAACGCCGAGGAGCGAAGGCGTGCTCGCCGCTTCATCGCCGAGAAGGCGGAGCGTGCCCTCATAGCCCACCCAGAAGCAGCTCGCCACAAGCAAAAGGGTTTCCGCCAGGGCGGAGAGGTTTTCGATTTTTCCGTGGCCGTATGGGTGCCCGGCGTCTGGCGGCGTGTCGGCAATGCGCACGGCGGCGAGCGTCATTCCCGCCGCCAGCAGGTCAAGCCCGCTGTGCAGGGCTTCAAAAAGAATGCCCAGGCTGCCGGTATACAAGCCGGCGCCAAGTTTGAGGGCGGTCAAACCAAGGGCAGCCAGCAGCGAGGCCAGCGCGGCCCGGCTTTTTGCGGCGGCGCCGCCGGAGCCGGATTCGCCGGGGATGTTCATTCCGCCATCCTAACCGTTTCATCCTTTCAGGGCAAGCCGTCTCCGGCGCACTCCGTTTCCGCGGGGCTATCCCTCCACAAGCCGTATTTCCTGCCAGCGGCCGCCGGCGAAGCGCCGCCACGCAAGCAGGGCCAGCGCGACAACATAGATGGAGAGCGTTGTCCAAAGGCTGTGCAATGAAGCCAGGCCAAGCCGCTCCAGCGCAAAAACGGGCAGGCCCAGTAAAAATACCGCAAAAACAAGCAAGGACAACATGACGAAAAAGGTGTCTCCCGCTCCCTTGAGCGCGCCAAAGTAGACGATGTTGCAGGAATCCACCAGAGAATAGGCCGCCACATACCACAACAGGGTCACGCCGGCGGCGCGCACCTCCGGCGAAGAGGCGGCCGCCCCCTCCGGCTGAAACATGTCCATATACCACTCTCCGCCCAGCGCCAGCGACAGGGCCAGAGGCATCATGTAAGCCAGAGACATGTGCAGGGCGCTGGCGGTCGCCTTTTTGGCGCCGGTTACGCTGCGGCGTCCCAAAGCGTTGCCCACCAGGGAGGACACGGCATTGTTGAGTCCCATCATGGGCAGAAAAACAAGCGTGTTGATGGAAAGAACAATGTTGCTGGCGGCCAGAGCCGTTTCTCCGAGGCGCCCCAGGCGCAGAATAAACCAGGAAAAGCCGGCCATATCAATGAGCATGTTGAAACCGCTCGGCCCGCCGTAGCGCAGGAGGCGCAGCATGAGCCGAATTTTCGGCCGCCGGGAAGCCAGCAGAGAGGGTCCGCCGCCCTCTCGAAAAACAAGACAGCCCAGGAGAATGGCGGAAAAAACCTGCCCCGCCAGAGTGGCGACGGCCGCGCCGCCGATACCCGCTTCCGGCAGCCCGAAACGGCCGAAAATGAGTATCCAGTCCAGGGGAATATTCAGCGCCACTCCCGCAATATTGGCGAAAAGCACCGGCTTTGTGCGCCCGAGACCCACAAAAAAAGCGCTGAAGGAACTTCCGAGCAGCACCGGAAAAGAACCCAGAAGCAGAATGCGGAAGTAGACGCTTTCAAGGCCGGCGATATCTCCCGCGTGCCCGATTATGGCGAAAACGGGGTCAGCCAGATACACGCCGGCCGCCGCCAAAAGAATGCCGGCAATCAGGGCAATCCACAGGCTTTGCCACAGAATGGCCCCCACGTGTTGCGGCTGCTGCGCGCCGATGTGCTGGGCGATGAATACGGAAGCGTAGCCGCAAATGCCGATAAATGTCGTCTGCGCGGCAAAAGCCAGACTGCCGGCGGGCACGGCGGCGGCGATGGCGCTGACGGAATAATGGCTTAAAAAAAGGCGGTCGACAAAGAGCATGAGCGTTTCTGACGCCATGCTCGCCACAAGCGGCAGGGCCACTCCCAAAACATGCTTGTACCCGAATGGCATACCCCAGCGGACGCGCATGCGCCGCGCAAGGACAGGAAAGCTGATTACGCGGAATAACATGGAATCTCCCGGCGGCGTATCTTCCAACCGCCGACGAAAAAAATGCGCCGGCGCGAACAGCGGAAACCTTTTGAGCCTGAAATCAGCGCGAGGCTTGCCCGGCTTCGCCTAGGCCGGAGCAAAGCTCGTCCGCCACTTTTTCCGTGACGTATTCCGGAAATCCGAGATGGAGGTTGACCCTGCGCGGCGAAAAGAGCGCAAGGCGCATTTGGTTGTCCGCCACCGCCATACGGTTGGAAATGCTTTTGAGGCCTTTTTTCCCGGATTGCGGCACGCGCCGCTGCACCACAAGCGCATCCGCCACCAGCGCCGTGCCTTCCGTCCCGCTCAAAAGAACTTCTCCCCCATAACCGTTGCTTACCGCGCCGCGTACCGCATCGGGCGAACTCGCTCCGGCTGCGGGCACGGAAAGTTGAATAATATACCCGGCTTCACTGGGATTGTTCGTCACGGCAAAGCCCCTGGAGCCGAGGCAGCGTTCAAGCTGGGCGCGCAGGCCGAAAATGCGGTTGCTTCTGTCGCGCAAACTCACATAGGCCACCCTGGCGACCCCATCCGCCTGATGCACGGCCAGCGTGCCGTTGCGCAGCACCGTGAGCCCGCCGGAAGCCGAAGCCCCGCCGTGCGGAAGGCAGGCCGCGAGCGCCAGACTGGAGGCGCACAGGAGAAAAATAACTTGTCGCGTCATGCAGGTCTTCCCCTTTCGACACGGTGAAAACGCAACCAGTCCAGCAGCGTCCACAGGCCGCAAAGTGTTATGGAAATCGCCGTAGCGGTGAATACCCCCCGATAGCCGAAACCGGCATGGATTACCAGGCCGCCGATAAGAGGGGCCAGCATGCCGCTGGCGTCAAAGGCGGACATCATCATGTTGGAGTTAAAAGAGCGCGTGACGGGCGTTGAGCGGTTGTATACGACAGAAGCCAGCAAAGGGTAGAGCAGGCCGATGCCCACGCCGTACAGACAGGCGATGGGCGCGAAAGCCCACAGGGGTCCCCAGGCGAAGCCCAGCATGCACAACGCCAAACCCAGGGCGCAGATTATGCTGACGCTGTGGTGCGGCAGAGCATCCAGCCTTTTGCTGGCGAGAAGCCGGACAAGAATGATGGTGACCGTGTATGTCGAAAAAAACAGGGAAGGCTGCCCGCCGGTGACGGAGCACAACCCCTTCATGAAAAAAATGGCGAGGATGGTCATGGTGCTGAAACAAAGGCAGGCAACAAAGATGCAAAGCAAGCCTGAATGCCGCACGGAGTTCCACACGGCTCCCCGCGAGACGCCGCTTTGGCTTTCGACGGGCAATTCCGCTTTTTTGAGACGTGGCGCCAGAGGAATGACGAGAAGCAGGGAAATGAAAGCCAGCGCGCCCGTCAGGGCAAAAAGACGCGGCTCGGAGCCGCCCAGCAGCGGCAGCAGAATTTTTTCGGAGATCGCGGGGATGATGGAGTAAGGCAGCAGTATGGTCAGGGAGAAAAGCGCGAACCCGCGGGCGCTTTGCCCCGGCGGGATACAGTTCACAAGCACCGAGGTAATGCAGCTCGACTGCACGGCAATGGCAATGCCCTGTGTTACGCGCAGGGCGAGAACCCCTTCCACAAGGCATGTCTCAGGCAGCCACAAGTAGCCCAGCATCACGCCGATCAGCGCGGCGGTGGAGAGCGCCAGGGCCGGCAGCCGGCCGCCCCTCAGCAGCAGAAAACTGGCCGGCGGACGCAAAAACAACACCATGGCGAACATGGAAGATATCAGCAGCCCGCGCCAGTTGGGGCTTACGGCAAGGCCTTCCAGCCACTGCTCAAAACAGTAAAAAACGGCGATATGGCCGTTGCTGCACAGGGAAAGACAGAAGAGCAGTATGAAATCGCGGCTTAAAAGTTCCGTCTGCCTTGAGGCGGGGGCTTTTTCCGCTACGCCGGAGTGGTGGAAGTGAAAAAACATGGCGGCGATTACAGGATGGCGTTGCGGATTCCGGTTTTGATTTTTGCCCGTGACCTTCACAGTAACGCCAAGTTCGGAAAGAATCAAGGCACCGCGTCTCACGCGCCTGACGCGCCGCCCGTTGCCCGCCGCCTGCCGCGCCTGCGGCGGCACTTTTCATCAACTTTTATGCGCGTCTGCAAGTCCGGAACAGGAATCAGGCCGCGGCGGAGCGGGACAGGCGGGACGACGGCTCCGGCTCTTGCTGGACAACAACATAGCGCAGGGCAGGTCCGCGTCCTTCCTTGCGCAATATGCCGCGTTCCACGAAAGTCTGCAAATCATACAGGGCTGTGCGCACGGAAATATTCTCTTCGACCAGGGCCTGGTATTCGTGACGGCTGACGCCGCCCCTGGCGACTATGAGCGGAAAAACCCGTCGCTGGCGGTAATTGAGACCGCCTGTCAACGCAACATCGGCAACATCGGCAACGTCGGCAGCCGCGCTCCCATCCGCGCGCTTTGCCCCGGCCGCTCCGCTTTCCAGGGATGCCGGTTTTCGGAAGAGATCAGCCGGCATCGCCGTATGATGCGCGCCGCCGGGGATTTTGACAGGCGCGCCCACCTCCGCGCCGATGCGTATATCTTCCGCAAGAATTATCCCGCCCTCACAGAATGTCAGGGCGTTGGTCACACAGTTTTTCAACTCCCGCACGTTGCCTGGCCAATTGTACTCCACAAGCTTTGTCAGCGCGCCGCGGCTGACCTTGGGCATGGTCTTGGGCATGTCAGGCCCGCCATTGTGCACGGCCTCGGAGAGAAAGTGCACCAGAAGCATGGGGATGTCCTCCTTGCGCTGGCACAGAGGGGGGGTATGTATGGTTATGACGGCAAGGCGATAGTAAAGATCTTCCCGGAATCTGCCCTCCATGGCTTCATCCCCTATTTCCGCATTGGTGGCGGCTATGATGCGCGTATTGAACGGAACGTCATAATCCGCCCCCAGCGGCCGTATGCGCCTTGTTGAAAGGGCGCGCAAAAGCGCCTGCTGCACCTTGGGCGCCGCATTGCCCACTTCGTCCAGCATGAGCGTGCCCCCGTCCGCGGCCAGAAAAGCTCCCTTCCGCGTGGCTTTTGCTTCTGTAAACGCCCCTTTCACATGGCCGAAAAGCGTATCCATGAGCAGCGCCTCGTCCAGAGCGCCGCAGTTGATGCTGATAAAGGGACCATGCGCGCGCGGACTCAAACGATGAATGAGTTCGGAAACAAGCTCCTTGCCTGTGCCGGTATCGCCCACCACAAGCACGTCCGCCGTGGACGGGGCCGCTTTGCGGATCTGCAGCTGTAAATGCCGCATGAGCGGCGAATTGCCCACGAGCCCGTGGGACGGCACATCTTCAAGATCAGGCAGATCATCGGCAGGCTCCCGCAGGGATTTGGCGGTCGCCTGCGCCTGCCTGAAAAGGTTGCGCTCTATTGCTCCGCGCAGGCGTTCCAGAAGCATGTTTGCGGCATTTCTGATTTTTTCGAGTTCCTGCGGCAGGGGCGATATGTCAAGGGGCTCGAAGCCTTCCCGGGCGTTGCGCTGCTCCAGTTCCGTCGCCAGGACATGCAGCTGCCGGTTGACAACCCCGGCAATCCACCACAACCCCCCTCCCAGCAAGGCCATGGCGCCCAAAAAGCAGCAGGCGTAGATGAAGGTAATCTGCGCGCCCGTGTGCGAGAATGTAAAATTGGCGTCCAGCACCGCAACCCCGCCTATGACGGATTTGCCGCCCTCGTTCTCCGCGGGGATGGTCACCGGCACATAGCTCACGCCGTCAAGGCGCAAATGCCCGTCGCCCCACAAGGCGCCGGACTCCGGCATCGCAAGGCGTCCGGAACGCCCGTTCTGGACATCCAGAACCATGCTCCAGTAATTCAGATATTCCGGCCCCGGGCGAAAGGCCTGGCTGAAGCCGGGGCGGCCGAAATCTCCGCGGAAACCGGTGCGCACGGTATCGATGCGCAGGGGTTTTTCCTGTTCTTCCACCACGCTCCCTTCTGACTGAAAAAGCATCCAGCCGTCCTTGTCAAAAAAAAGACTGCGTATCGGGCTGTCGTCGGCATTTCCGCCGCTGTCGGATTCACCCGAGGAAAGCGTGGAAAGCGCCGTGCGCAGGGCCGACAAGTCCAGCGACAGAATCAGCACCCCCTGGAAGCGCCCTTCCGCGTCGTGCACGACCGTGGAAAAACGCAATACCTGAAAAGTGACGCTCTGAAGGGAATTGCTGACCGGCAGCAGCGTATAGCTGACTTCCACGGGCTGGGACACATTCACCCGCCCCGGAAGCAGGTTTGCGCCTACGCTGTGAAACGGCCCGTTCACGGTGTTCACGGCCACTTCAGGCGGAACGACGACAGGCTCGCCCCCGTAGTTCAGGAAGAGGTATTTGTTTTCGGCCGCAGGGCCTATAAAGGCCACCTCGCAATACCGCACTTTTTCAAATCTTCCGCGGTATTTCAGGCGCCGCGCCATTGTCTTCTGATCAAGCTCGCCTGAAGCCAGCAGCAGAAGATGGTTGCGCATTTCTGCAAGAATTTGCGTCAATGCCTGCCCGATGGCATAGGACTGGAATTGCGCGTTGCGCGCGACAGCCTGATTGACCACAGAACCCAGCACGCGCCAGCTGAAGAAAAAAAACGCAAGAAGCGCCGTTGCGAGAAAAGGCAGGCAAAGGATGAGCATGCGCCCGCGGAGACTGCGATGTACCAGAAAAGATGCCGTGGTCAGCGAATTTCCGTTGAAATGCGAGCTAAAAAAACGCATACCGGATCACTCCCGTATTGTGCAATATTCGCGCAAAATACGCAACAATCCGCGCAAAACACAGGGCGACTATGGCGCATTTTTCGCAACAGCGCAAGTCTTGCTGAAGAAAAAAGTAAAAATATTGCGCCTCCGGAGGAAAAATATCACAACGGCACAACATTTGCTATTATTGTTATGTAAAATTTTCGGAATCCCGCGCGCATGGGGCAAGCGGGCCGAAAGGCATTGCAAAACATGTGGAGGAAACCATGACAAAGCTGCGAAGATTAGGGGCTTCTGCTTGCGCGCTGTCGTTGGCCCTGCTGGCGCCTTCGCTGGCCATGGCGGCGGGAGGGAGGGGCGCGCCCATCGCCATTGTGGCTGACACGCGCTTCATCGACAACGGCCTGATGCACTGGTGGGCCCAGATGTACAACGAGAGCCATTTGGCTTTCGCCCTGATGACGATGGTGATAATCCCCGTTCTCGGCTGCGTTCTCGGCTTTGTGGCCGACTTTTTCATGAAAATGACCGGCATTGACCTTGGAAAACGCGAACTCGCGGAAAAATAACCCGGAAAGGAGGCGATTATGGACTGGTTATACATGATGATGCCCATTTCCGGCGTGAATATTTTTTGGCCGGGACTGATCATACTCGGCCTGGGCGTCGGCATTATCGGCGGTTTCTTCGGCTTGGGCGGCGCGTGGATGGTGACGCCGGGCCTGAACATCCTCGGCTTTCCCATGGCCTTCGCCATCGGCACGGACATGGCGCAGATGGCGGGCAAATCCCTCATTTCCACCATGCGGCACGGCAAATTCGGCAATGTCGACTACCTGCTCGGCATAGTCATGCTCGTCGGCACAATCGTCGGCATGGAGATCGGCGCGCAGATGATCATGTGGCTGGAGCGCATCGGCCAGGTGGACAGGGTGGTGCGCTGGATGTACGTGGTGCTGCTGACGATAATCGCCTGGATCGTTTTTGGCGACGTGGCCAAACGCAGGGCGAAAGAGCGGGCGGCCAGGGAAAAGAATCAGGAGGTGGACAAGCTGGAATCCGGCTTTGACTGGGGCAAGAAGCTTCAGGCCATCCGCGTTCCGCCCATGATTCACTTCAAGCATGCCGGCGTGTACTGCTCCTTCTGGCTGCCCATCTGCGTGAGCCTGTTCACCGGCTGGCTGGCCGGCATTCTGGGCATAGGCGGCGGCCTCATCCGCATGCCGGCCCTGGTCTACCTCATCGGCTGCCCCACCCACCTCGCCGTGGGCACGGACCTTTTTGAGGTCGCCATTTCCGGCCTTTACGGCGCGGCGTCCTTCACCTACAAGGGCCGCACCGAGCTCCTGGCGGCCGTCATCATGCTGGTCGGCGCGTCCATCGGCGCGCAGATAGGCGTTGTGGCCACCAAGTACGTCAAGGGCTACGGCATCCGCATCGTCTTCGGCCTGGCCGTTATCGGCTGTCTCTTTTCCGTGCTGCTCAGGCAGCTCGCCTCGGAAGTCCCTTCCATGCGCGGCCTGTTCACCACCCTGGCGACCATTGACGTGCTGGCCCTTGTGAGCCTCACCGCCATTTACATCACATATCGCATGGTCAAGGGCGCCCAGGCCGAACTTGCGGCCAAAAAACAGGCCGCTGGCAACTAGAGAGGAGTGAACGCCATGAAAAACCGCATACTGATGACCGCATTGCTGGCCGCTCTCTCTTTCGCCCTGACCGCGTGCGACTACAACGGGGGCGTGGAGCAGGGACGCGCCGTGGCCTTCGAGCGCGGCAAGGACGTGACGCTTGTGCTGGATACAAGCAAAGTCCGTAACAAGCCCCTGTACAACGGCAAGACCGCCATGTACAAATTGCCCGACGATCCCATGGACATGGGGCCTGAACCGGCATGCGGCGGGCTGCTGGCGGTGAATCCGGAAAAGAAAACCGTGAGCGTCTATGACCCGGCGGCAAAGAGCGTCAAGGAACTGCCGGTGGAGTTCACCGACGTGCAGAAGGATATCGACGCCAGGCACCCCCTGGTGGCGGGCAAGACCTTCCCCATGGTTGACAAGGAAAAGCAGACCGTCACCGTCTACGCGCCGACCCTCAGGTCTCTCGTGACCTTCAATCCGGGCGCGGCCATAGCCATGCCGGCCGAGACCTGGAAATTCGGCGACGAAATACGCGTGTCCTTCAGAGATACCGCAAGAACCCAGACCACTCGCTTCATGAACATAACCAAGACAAACATCTTCAGACGCTGACCTGATGCGCGGCCGGGGCGCGCGCCCGGGCCGCGCGAATGCGGGAGCCGGAATGAACAGCTACAAACAATCCTTTTATATCAGTCTCATTCGAATCTGCGCCAACGCGCTCATGTTCGGCGCCGTCTTCGTGGGCATGTACATGGCCGCGCGCGGGCCGCTGCCGGCTGAGGCCGGATTCTGCCTCTGGTTTTTCGGCATAACAGTGCCCGTGTGGACGGGCGCCATCCTCCTCACGCGCTTCATCAAAAAGCGTTTTCCGGCTGAGGAGGAAAGTCTTGTGAACCTGCCCGGCCGCGGCCCCGTGTTTGTCCGCTGGCGCGTGCTGAGCCTCTCCCTGGCTCCGGTGCGGGCGCGTTGATCAAAGCCGGTCAAGGGGTATTGTGCCATGCTCCCGCGCCGTGTATGATGCGGCATGACCGCTGTAGCCGATACACGCCTCTGGACGTCCTGTTTTTTCCTTCGCAGACGTATGCGCTCTTGCGGGCGCGTGAGCGCGGTCTTTATCGTCGCGGCGATCTTCTGTCTGGCCGACGGCCTGTATTCCTCGGTGCGCGTGGGGGCGGACGTTCTGGAACTCCTGCCCGGCCAGACGCTCATGATTTCAGGTCCCTCTCCCCTGAAAAACCCTCTCGACAGCGATCTCGCCGCGCAGATCACGCCCCCCCGCGACGATGTGCGTTTTGTTCTTGAGGGATTTTTCGCCAGCTACTGGTTCGGCAGCGCCATGTGGCGCGGCGCCGTGCAGGCCGACGCAGGAGCGGAACCGGGACGCCGGGAACTGCTCATACGCTTCCGGGGGGCTCCGGCCAAAAGCGCGCAGAAATTTCTTGTCATCGTCTGGGAAAGCGAAGACGTCAAGCGGGCGGAAGATCCCTCCACCGTGCGGCGTTTCACGGGCGTTGCCCCTGCGATGCCCGGACTTGTCTGCGGCGTCGCCGGCCTGCTGTTCGGCGGCTTCACATTTTTCTGGGGCAGGCGGTATCTCAGAAATTTGTCGGAACTCGGGTGTTCCGAAGTTTTCCGGACTGCCGTTACCGAAAATGACCGCCGCGTTTTCTGCCTGGCCAACGACCGGAAAAGCCGGTGGGAAGGCGTCTCCTGCCGGGTCTTCACCCCGGAGGGGGAGGAAATCGGCCGGGCTGTGGCGCAAAAAACAGCCAAAGGCATACTGGAGTTCAGCATGTCGAAAGACGCTCCGGTCAATACGGGCTGCCTGGTGGAATTGCGCCGGCAGGCAAAATAATTTCGTGGAACGCGAAACGGGAGGAATCATGGCGCACTGCATAGAATGGTCCAGAGCCTACACGCATCGTCTGCCCAAAAACGCCGGAGAGCCTTTTCTGTCCCGCCGGAAGGATCTCTCGGAGCGGCTGGCGCGGGAACTCGCCGCCGGGGAACTGCCCTTTCTGGGCATGCCGTACAGGGAAAAACTCCGGGAGGATCTGCCCCGGCTGTTGCCGCTTATAAAACCATTCCGGCACATGCTTCTGCTGGGCATCGGCGGCTCCGCCCTGGGTGCGCGGGCCATACAGCGGGCCTTTGCGCCGGGGCAGGACGAGCCGAACCATGCGGGGCCGTGGCTGTGGATTGCCGACAATGTCTGCGCCAGAAGTTTTGAAGCTCTGCTGGGCAAACTCCATCCCGCCGACACGGTCGTCGTGTGCGTCAGCAAGTCCGGCGGAACCATTGAAACGCTGGCCCAGTATTTTCTCGTCAAAGACTGGCTGCGGGCCGCAACCGGCGAACGCTGGCGGGAACACATGGTTGTCGTCACCGACAGAACAAGGGGATACCTGCGTGAAGAGGTTCTGCGTCACGGTCTCTATTCTCTGGAAGTACCGGATTTTCTGGGCGGCCGCTATTCCGCCCTCTCCGCCGTGGGGCTTCTGCCGGCCGCCTTTCTGGGGATTGACTGGCAGAGCCTGCTGGACGGGGCCCGCGACCTTGCGCTCCCTCTGGCGCAAACGCCGGCCTCGCTCGGCGTTCATCCCTCCTTCGCCCTTGCCTGCTGGGCAAAAGCCCTGGAAAAACACCGGTATACACAACTGATTTTTTTCTGCTACATTCCCTCCTGGGCCGCCTACGGCCTCTGGTTTGCCCAACTCTGGGCGGAAAGCCTCGGCAAGAACGGCAAGGGAACCATGCCCGTGCCGGCTGTGGGCGTGACGGATCAGCACTCCGTCAACCAGATGTTTCTGGACGGCCCGCGCGACAAGGGCTGCCTTTTTCTGACAAGCCGCTCCCGGCCGCAGTGCGGCAGCTTCGGCGCTGATCTCCCCGAACAATGGTCCTGGCTTTCGGGCAAACCCTTCAGCAGCCTGCTTGAGGCTGAAGCGCTGGGCACGCGCATGGCCCTTGCGGCCAGCGGCGTGCCCCTTGTCCATCTGGACATGGAGGATGACGGGCCGAGGGCCGCCGGCGCGCTCATGATGCTGCTGGAAGCCGCCACGGTCTTTACTGGCTGGCTTATGGACATCAACCCCCTTGATCAGCCGGCGGTGGAAATGGGCAAACGCCTCGCCAACGCCCGTCTTGGCGCAAAGGGCTATCCCGGGGAAGAGGCCGGGCTGGCCGCTTTTCTGGCGGAACAGCGCCAGGAGCAGATGTTTTAGCCCATGTCCGCCGAGGCAGCGAGGGAACAGATGCCCGCTCCGGGACGGAACGGCGCCGGGAAACCCCATGCCGCGCCCAGCGACGGCGAGGATTTGACCCTCAGCTATGCCCGCACCCTGTCCTGGCTTTCCCTGTTGCTTATTTTAACGACAACGTTGAGCCTGTCTTTCTTTATTTCCAATTCGGCGCGGGAGACTCTCCTGACGCGGCAGGAAAATTTTGCATATTCACTGGCAGTGAACCTGAACTATCAGATGTTCCGCCGTTTTTTTCTGCCCACTGTTTTTGCGCGCGGGCATATTGCCCTGCGCGACAACGAGCAGTACGAGCGGCTGGACACGGTGGTGCGGTCCGTCATTCAGGGTCTGCCGGTCCAGCGGCTGCGCATTTATGATTTCTCCCATCGCGTGGCCTATTCCACCGAGCGGGAGGAACTGGGCAAGGTGGGGCTTGCCCCGGAAAACCTTGATGAAGTGATGGAAGGCGATACCCCGAAACCCAGGATTATCGCAGGCATTCCGGCATGGCAGGCTTTTTTCCGCCTGCCCCTGAGCGAAGGCTCCTTTGTGCTGCGCGTGCTCTACCCTTTGCGGGGAGAACTGGATGGCCATCCGACCTCTGTCATGGGCGTGCTGGAATTGACGCAGGACATTACCGGCGATTACGAGGAAGTGGTGGCTTTTCAATGGATCATCGTGGCAATGTGCCTGATTTCTTCCGTTGTCCTGTTCACGCTCATGCTGCTGCTTATACTCAGGGCTGAAAAAGTGCTGACCCAGCGCATGGAAAAAAACCGCATGCTGGAAAAGGAGTTGCGCAGCAACGAACGCCTGGCGAGCATGGGCCGGGTTGTGGCCAGCATTGCCCATGAAATCCGCAACCCCCTCGGCATCATACGTTCCAGCGCCGAGTTGCTCCACAACCGCACGGACAAGGCGGATGCGGGCACACAGCGCATTCTGGGAGCCATTTACGATGAATCCCTGCGCCTTTCACGCACCCTCAACGATTTTTTGGACTACGCCCGCCCGCGGCGCCCGAAACAGGAACTGACGGACGTGAATTTGGTACTGGACCAGTTGCTGGCCTTTCTGGAGGGCGAAATGGCCCGACGCGGCGTGGGCGTTGAACGCGATACGGCCCCCGCGCTCTTTGTGCGCGGCGACAGGGAACTTTTGTACAGGGCCTTTTACAATATCCTTGTCAACGGCCAGCAGGCCATTGACGGGCCCGGGACGCTGCGCATTTCAGGGCGATCGGACGGGCAGGGACGCGTGTGTCTGGAATTCCAGGATTCCGGGCCGGGTTTTGACCCCCGGACGCTGCCTCACCTGCTTGACCCCTTTTTCACCACAAAGGATGCGGGAACCGGCCTGGGGCTGCCCATTGTGCAGTCCATCATTGTCAGTCACGGCGGGCAGATTGAACTGGACAACGCAAAAAATGGCGGCGCCCTTGTGCGGGTTTTGCTGCCCGCCGCGTAGCCGTCAGACTCTAGAGCATTTAACTCTTGAAATAGTCTAAATATTTTTTTATGCTGAACTCATGAGCATAGCAAGCCCTGAGATTCGAAAAATAGCGGTCGAGGCGTATCTGTCCGGCAAGGCAACCC
>JAISOT010000216.1 GCA_031275465.1 Desulfovibrio sp. | reverse complement strand
GCCATTCCGGGAACTCACCCGCACCTTCCCCGCGCCGGAAACTATCTGCGGCCTGGCGCCGCCTGTTGAAGATCGACTGGGACCGCTGGGCATAACCGGGGCGCGCGCCCGATCCATTTTTTCCCTGGCGGAAGCGTTGGCGCAAGGTCATGTCAATCTGTCCCCGCGCGCTGCAAACCCGGCGGCGGAGATGGAAAAACTGCTCAGAATGCCCGGATTCGGACCCTGGACGGTTCAGTATCTGGCCATGCGGGTTCTGGCCTGGCCCGACGCTTTTCCGCATACGGATCACGGTGTAAAAACAGCCCTGCCTGGATTGAACGCCGCGGAGATTCTCAGACTGTCCGAAGCGTGGCGGCCATGGCGCGCTTACGCGGCCATTGCGCTCTGGAACTCCCTTGGCGTATGAAAACCTCAACCCACTGTCCATAACAGAATATTTTTCAACGAACGGCCTTACAGAGAAGAAAATGAAGGAGGATAAAAATGTATTATTCGACAACGTACCATTCTCCCATAGGTTTGCTCACCCTGGCATGTGACGGCGGCAATCTCGTCGGTTTGTGGATGGAGGGGCAGAAGTATCACGGGGATACCGTAGGCGAAGCTATGATGGAAAATGGCGGCATGCCGGTTTGTTGCGCTGCAAAAAACTGGCTGGACAGATATTTTGCCGGTGGAAAGCCTGCTGTTTCTGAATTGCCGCTGGCTCCCGTCGGCAGTGAATTTCGTCAAAGAGTATGGAGTATTTTATGTGATATCCCATATGGCGAAGTCATTACCTATGGCGATATCGCAAAGACAATCGCCGTGAAAATGAACAAAGAAAGAATGTCCGGCCAAGCGGTAGGCGGGGCGGTTGGCCACAATCCCATATCAATTATTATCCCCTGCCACCGGGTTGTGGGGTCTGACGGCAGCTTGACGGGCTATGGCGGGGGCCTTGCCGCCAAGATAAAACTGCTTGAATTGGAAGGTGTCGATATGTCTCCGCTGTTTATTCCAAAGAAAGGCACTGCTCTTTAGAGCGATTTAACATTGAAACGGAGGATTTTATGGCATCGCCACTGCACATCGGTTTTCTTGTATTTCCCTCCATGCTGCAGCTTGATTTTACCGGACCTTACGCCGTACTGGCCGCCGGGCCGGATGCCGCAATCCACATGGTCTGGAAGGACGCGCTTCCCGTGGCGTCCAGCGACGGATTGCCTTTTACGCCCACCGTGAGCATGGCCGACTGCCGCCGCCTTGACGTCGTATGCGTTCCCGGCGGAGGCGGAGTGCAGGCGCTTTTGAGCGATGCCGAAACCCTGGAGTTTCTCCGGCGCCAGGCGGCCGGTTGCCGGTACCTGTGCTCGGTATGCACCGGCGCGCTGGTGTTGGGGGCGGCGGGACTGCTGCGCGGCTACAGGGCGACGACGCACTGGCTGTCTCTGGATCTGCTGCCGCTTTTCGGCGCGGTGCCCCAGCGCCGCCGCGTGGTGCGGGACCGCAACCGGATAAGCGCAGCCGGGGTCAGCGCGGGGATTGACATGGCCTTGACGCTGGCCGGCCTGCTTTGGGACGATGTAACGGCCCGGAGCATACAACTGAATATGGAATATGCCCCTGAGCCGCCGTATGCCTGCGGCACTCCGGACAGCGCCCCGGAAGAAGTGGTGGCGGCGGTCATGGCCCGCACGGCCTCCCGTCGGGCTGCCCGTCGGAAGGCGGCTCAGGCGGCCGCGGCCCTGCTGGATACAGGCATGAATGCCGCTGATCCTGTCTGACCGGAACCAATGACCTTGATCCATCGGCATACCAGGAGGGCGAACAGCAGGCAACATAGTGGAATTATTAACATCTAAAATGCGTTGCCATATTGACAAAAAGAAAAATGTCTGTCAGGAATTTCCGGCGCGGAACGAACAGACGAGGCCAGCCGGAAAGCGGCATGACCTCGCAGAGTCTCGCTGTCCCGCGTTTGCGGAGGCGAACCATTATCCGGGGGAGGTTTGTTGTTATGGCGGATTACAGAGAAAAAGCCCGCGAGCGTGTCAAAAAATGCTGCAAGGTCTGCCCCGTATGCAACGGCAAGGCCTGTGCCGGGCAGATCCCCGGCATGGGCGGCATAGGTTCCGGCATGTCGTTTCAGAACAATCTGACCGCCCTGGCGGCGTACCGCATTTTGCCGCGGTACCTGCACGAAGCCAACGATCCGGACACCGGCGCTGACTTCTGGGGGCAAAAGCTCTCCCTGCCGGTGCTCGCGGCGCCTATCGGCAATGTGATCGCCAACGTCGGCAGCGACATGCCGACAGAGAGGTATACAGAATTGCTCATCAAGGGTTGCCGCGAAGCCGGAACCATTGCCACGTTCGGGGATACTCCGCAGTTCGAGCCTGTTGCCAGGAATTTTGCGAAAGTCGGCGACAACGGGGCTATGGTCATTCCCTTTTTCAAGCCGTGGGCGCCGGACGATCTTGTCTCCCGCCTGGATATGGCGGCCGAACACGGCTGCGCCGCCTGCGGCGTGGATGTCGACGCGGCCGGCTTTCCCATTTTCCGCCGGGTTTCCCGATCCTACGGCGTCCGCCCCGGCCGGGACATCGCAAAACTTGTCGAAATGACGCACGCTCGGGGCATGAAATTCATCATCAAAGGCATTATGGCCGTTGCAGACGCGCGCATTGCCGTTGATTGCGGCGTGGATTCCCTGATCGTCTCCAACCACGGCGGGCGCTCCATAGACTGCACGCCCGGCACGGCCGAGGTTCTGCCCGCCATTGCCGATGCCGTCGGCGACAAGACCCTGATCATGGCCGACGGCGGCGTGCGCACAGGCGTTGACGTGTTGCGCATGCTCGCTCTGGGCGCGCGGCTGACGCTTATTTGCCGCCCTGTCGCCATTGCTCTGCACGGCGACGAAGAAAACGGCGTCGAACTCTATTTTGGGGATTTGCAGCGGCAGCTTGTCGAGGCCATGCGTCTCACCGGCTGCGCGAATCTGGCTTCCATAAGCCGCGAGATTCTCTGCCGGGCATGACTCTGACTGTAAATCAGCTTATAGCATTTTACGCTTGAGATTGTCGCTTGACGGCGAAGTGAATTCGCCTTGCGACAATCTCGCGGCAAGGATTTGCGAACAAATCCTTGCAGAGCGATTTATACATTTTCAATGTTAAATCGCTCTAACCTCCGGCTCCAGCGGCGTGGCCGCAAGAGATTCAACCACTCCCCGACAGATGCCTTGGGGTGTTTGATGTCCGGCGGGCCTTCCGGAACCTGGATCAATACGCCCGGCAGCGCCGCCTGTAGAGATTTTTTCCCCTCCCGGGCGTGGCGGTCAGCGGCATATTTTGTCCATGCTTTGGCGTACCGCCTCCAGCAGCAAAGGATCGTTCCGGGGATGCAGACGGTTTTCCCTGTTCCAGCGCCTGATTCCGTACTCCGACGCAAGACGGCGCTCCACTTCGGGCAGGCGGTCGAGGATGTCCCGAACCATATCCACTCCCGCAAAAACGAAATCTTCCAAGACGGCCCCGCCGTCCACATATACAAGCCGCAGCATGGGATCATCCGCAGGCAGGGGCAGCGCTCCGCTCCGGCACAGGGCCGCGGCCGGCCGCCAAAATTTGACGGCCGCGCTGTATTTGAGACCGAACAACTCAGTCTCGCCTTCCGGATCATGGAGGAAGCGATCCACCTTTTTCCAGGAGGCGTTATGTGCCTCAATCTTCGCCACAGCATCCCTGGCCCAGTCCGCCAACCCCTCAAAATACCAGCCGTTGGTCAGATGGGTAACGCCGTTCTCAATGAGGTGGAAGTATTCGTGCGCGGCCAGCCGGTTTTGGGAGGGCTTCACCGAAGTGGCCATACGGATGGTAAGTGAACGCGCACCGGAGCGCGCGGGCGGACGGGAGGGAGAGGGTTCCTGAAAGGCCAGTCCGCCGTTGCCGAGCTTTTCGTCCGGTGCGCGGACAAAAATGTCAACATGACTGACGTTCCGGTAACGGAGGGAGTCCAAGGGGTGGGGGAACCCGGCGATATGGCAGAAGATGTGGTGAACCACCGCGAACTGCCTGGCCATATCCTCCACATAATCCGGCACGCCGTTGGCGTTCTTATCCGCGGGAGGCACGGCGTCCTCTCCTTCCGTGTGGTAGATGACGCGGAGAAATCCATCCTGCCAGACCTGCTCAGCCCCCGGTTCGGCCAGGACAAGCCGGCCTTTTCCGTCCGGTTCCACGCGCTCGGCCGAAAGCGGTGCGCCCAACGGCATCAGGACAAGGAAAAAGATGGCCCCTCCCGCGAGCCGGAGCGCGGAATGCGAAAAAAAAGTGATTTTCATGGGTTTTCCTTGTCTGTCGGGCGCAGGTAATTCTGCCAGAACTCCAAGGAACGCAGAGCCTGCCTCTGTTCGCGGTATTCCCTGCAGGCCGCCTCGTATCGCGCATCCAGCAGGGCGCGCATGTTCCGCCACCGGAGGAACAGCGCCTTGGCGCGTTTGAAGTTTCGCGTTGCCAAGTAGCCCGCGTGGGAGTTCTCATTGTAAAAAAAGACCCGGCGCGCCCGATAGAACTGTTGCGGCGCGGCGCCGGAAACCGGCAACACCAGTGTCCGCACCGGAGGAAGCAGGCTGCCGTTGAGGGTAAGCGCCCTGATGAGCCGCTTCAATCGGGAGGTCGGGGGCATGGCGCGGTCCCTTTTGTAGTTGTCGAAACAAAAGCCGAATTTTTGTTTTTCCACCGGTTCTTCCCGGGGCGCTTTCGCCAACAGGGCGGCATGGATGGTTTCCGGATCCTGCCCCCGCAGCCAGCCGGGCCCCCGGCAAAAGTCCTCCACTCCGTCAAAGACCAGTTCCGCCAAGGGATACCGGAATTGCCAGAGGAATTTCCACATGTTGCGGAACAGAAACCGGCGCATGGCCTTTCTTGACCGCGCCTGGCCGCGCACGGCGTCCACAATGCAGGTGTTGCGCGCGAGATAGTATTCCGCCTCGGGCGGAGGCGCGGAATACGGGCGCCAGACGCACAAACCGTTGAGGGTGACAATTGCCGAAGCGATGCGCAGGGAAAATTCCGCATCCGCCCGCAGTGAGAAAAGCGGCAGGGGCAGGGCGTCCGTCCGCAGACAAGCCACAGGAAAACATGCCGCGCCCCAGAAAGCCATATTGGCTTTATCCGTGATTTCGTTCCGTTGAACTTGGGGGAAATCCCGCAAATCATAGCCGCACTGCAACAGGGTATGCCCCGATCCGCCCCAGTAGGCGGCGGAGTGCCGCTGCCGGTATGCCGGAGAACGATCCAGACGCGCCAGACTGATGACAGCCCGGGCATAGGCGGGTTTGAGCAGGGAAAGAAAAAAGAACAGTCTTTCCGGCATGTCCCGGTTGAAAAGGGCATCCTCGGCCAGAGTCAGCATGTGGGTGCAGCCCGTCCGCTCCCTGCTCGCCAGAATTTCCAGCATGCCCCGGGCGAATCCGCCGGATTCGCCCGCATTGCGGTCGGAAAAGGCATGGACTCCCTCCGCGCGCCATGCTTGCGTCGGTAGGCCGCTCCCGTGATCCGTGAGGAAAATGTGCGTGTGCCCGCGCAGCGGAGAGCTTTCTTCCGCCAGGACGCTTTTGAGGCGTTCGAGAAGGGCGCCCGCTTTTTCTCCTCCGGCGTGGGCGCGAATGTGGATCGCCAGGTGAACCGGACGAGGCGAAAAGGAGGGGTCATCAACCAGAGTGAAATATTCGCCGCCGTGAACGACCGCATTATCCGAAAGGGCGATGATCTCAAAATAGAAGTGCGGGAACGACTCCAACCCCGCGAAGGAGCAGATGAAACGGCGCGCCTCATAGGTCTTTTCCTCCGGGTCGTCTTCGTTGATCCGGATAAACGGCGAATCGTTTCCAACATCCCGTGACGAATCGAAATAGAAAACCCGCATCTGAACATCATCGACATTGTATTTTTCGCTTTTCAGAACAATTTTGAATTTCCCGCGCAGGGCGAGATCCAGAAACACGGTTTTGACCCGTGTGCAGGTATTCCATTTGTCGTAATTCAGGCTGTTGCAGTAGGTATTGAAGGCCAGGCTCGCCTGGCGGGCGAGGCAGATGCTGTCGGAACGCTCGTCGTACTGGTGTTGGCCTCGCGCCCGATAATAGAGGGCGGTCTGGGCATTGACCGCATAGTCGGCAAAGAGGATTTTCTGCAGCGGGTAGCGTACGCCTGCCTGGGGGGGATGGGGCATGTGGTTTCTCCGGGCGCCTGTTTACGCCGGTTACGGGCACAGTCTTTCGGCCGTGCTCCTTACGATTTCCAGAAGGTAACGATTATTGCGCGGATCGCGCCGATTTTTCGAGGTCCAGCCGCCACGGAACCCGTTTTTGCGGTATATGGCCGCCTGTTCCCGTTCCAATTCCTCCAGCACGGTTCGCATGAAGCGGGCGCCGCGGAAGAGATGGTCCTTCATCACCGGCGTACCGTCGCTGTAGCGGGCGCGCAGCAGAGCATCCCCGGCGGGCAGGCGGGCCTCCGCGTCCGGCAGGCAGTTGGCCAGCGGGATCCAGAGCAACTGGGCCGCGAGATACGATTCTTTCAGAATGTCCGCAAGAGCCGAGGGGTCGTACAAAACGTCCGGCGGCCTGTGCCGGGGATAGTCCGGCGTGTGGAGCCAGGGATAATCCAAGGGCGGATCGGAAAGGTGGGCATGGCTTTTTTTCATGAGCGGCCCTGGTCTTCGCCTTGTTACCGGCACGGGGAACTGGATGTGCAACGCTTCCTGCGACCAGCGCGCCATGCCTTCGTAGAACCAGCCGTTGGTGATCCGGGTCATGCCGTTCTGGATTTGATGAAAATATTCATGGGCCGGAGTGACGTTGTGCTGCACGTCGAAATCCCTGAGCAGATAGATGGACGATGCCCTGGCGCGGGGGTCTGCGGGGGACTTGGCCGGAACCGGAACGGAGAAACTCAGGCCCTTGTTGTGCTCGCCCAGAATGCCCTGGTGGAAAAGAAAGACATCAATATAGCGCCGCCCAGGGAAAAACGGGGAGTCAAGGGGGTGCCGGAATCCCGCAAGTTCGCAGAAAACATGATGGGCGACCAGGAATTGGGTAGCGACATCCTCCACCTGGGCCGGGCAGTCGCCGTCGTCGCCGGGAGCGCGGGGCACGGCATGGGGGCCGCGCACACTATAATGGATGCGGAAAAAATCATATTCCCGCATCTGAAAACCGTGCGACTCCCGCGTACGGACGGCGAGGGCGGACAGGACGGGTTTTTTACGCTTCGCGCGCGCGGCCCGCGCCCCCAGAAGCAACGCAAGGCCGGAAATGGCAAGGATAATATACCACACAAAGGATAACGCTCTACAGGGGCACAGGGAAAAAATGGCCCAGTTCGTCTTTCTCCACAGCGCTGTCCAGACCGCCTTTGCGCAAAAATGCGGCGATCTCCGAGCATTGCTCTGCCGATGCGGGATGGGGCTGCCAGAAAGTTTTCGGATTGTAGGTGTAGATCGGGTACAACCGTAGCGCGACGCCCTTCGCTCCCAGCAACAACCGGCATACAAACCCATAGACAAGGCTGTTTTTGCGCATGAAATCGGCGCCATTGCTGTTGAACACGAAGTTGCCCAAGGAATAGATTACAGGCTTGCCCCGCTGATATTCCACAGGCGATATGGTGTGTGATCCGTGGCCGATGATCATGTCTGCGCCTGCGGCGATGATCTGTTCCGCTATGCCGCGCATGACGGGAAGCGGGGCGACATAGTCCCTGCCCCAGTGAGGCAGAACGATGATGATCGCTTCCTGATTCACCTCCCTCAGCCGGGTGATGCCGGCGTAAAAACCTTCCCAGATGCAGGCCGCTCCGCCCTTGCCCGGCATGGCGTAATAGCCGCATTCGTGGCGAGAAGGCAGATGCCAGTATGCGGCCAGAAAAATCACCTTCCTGCCGCCCGCAGAAAGAGTAAGCGGCGCCTCCGCTTCCGCGGCATCCAAGCCGTCCCCCAGCGTATGGATGCCGCCTTTGCGAAATGCCTCCAGCGTATCGCGCAACCCATCCTCGCCATAATCCATACTGTGGTTATTGGCCAAAGACACGGCGCGTATATGGCGTTTTTGCAACTCCTTCACGCTTTCCACCGGATCTCCGCTCAACACGAATGGAACTTTGCCTTCCATGGGCGAATGCGCCCGCTCCGTCAGCACGGCCTCAAAATTGACGATAGAGTAGTGTCATGTCATCAGTCAAGTGTCGGATAAAGCCGTTTAAGTTTTATCCGGCACTTGTCGGTGGTAAATTGCCAGTCAATCTTTGCTCCCGTAGTATTTCTTTGCGCCTGCCACGCT
>JAISOT010000191.1 GCA_031275465.1 Desulfovibrio sp. | reverse complement strand
GAGGCGGCGGGACGGGACGGCGGAAGTCAGCCGGGGGCATAGTAGGTCCATCGACCGGACTGAAGGCCCGAACGTGTGCCGTGTGATTGAAACCGGAGTTTCGCGATGGAACGAGAAGCGGAAGGGCGGGTAGAGAGACCCGCCGCCATGCCGGAAGGCACGGGACGGAATCCCGGAGGTGCCGGCTGTGGTGCGTCAGGCGTTGCGACAATGAAGAGCATCTTCAATCAGGAACGGCGCGACTTGATGGAAGCAGTGGTCGAACGCAACAATACTTGTGTCACTGCTTGGTCTCGTGCGCAAGTTTCAAGGCAACACATGAACCGCCGAGTACGGAACCGTACGCTCGGTGGTGTGGGAGGACGGCGGGGGTAACCCCGCCTCCTACCCGATGGAAAAACCCGCTTTACGAACCGCCCAAAACACCCTATGCTGGCACGAACCCTTGACCCTGGAGCAGCGGGCAACCTATCCTGACGCAGGTGTGTTTCCATGAATCATCCCAGAGAAGTTCTTGCAGGTTCTTTGTGTATCACACTTCTGGCAACCGCTTTCTGCGTCTGGAGTGTCTTCGGCAACGACATCAATATCTGCATCAGCGCCGGGTGCTCGTTGTATCAGGACTTCACCGTCAACGGCATCTCCCTGTGGTGGATCGGGGCGGCGGTTTTCTCTGTGCTCGCCCTGATGGCCCTTGTAGGCGCGGCCTCCCTGGGACGTCTGATAGCGGGGGCCGCCCTATGCGGCGATATCTGCCTTCTCCTGCTTATGGCGCTGACCGCGCCCTGCGTGAGCTGCCTGGTCGTCGCCCTGTTTTTTGCCGCTTCATACACGAGTTTCCGTTTCGCCGCCGAAAACAGAATCGCGCGCATCAGCAACGCGGGCAACAAACCGCGGTCTTCCGTTCTGCTCTGGATATGGCTCATGCTTTTCACAATCAACATCGGCTCGGTCGCGCGATCCCAAACAGACGTCTGGCCCATTATTGAAACAGACAGCGAAGTAACGACGCGTCTGTTTTTCTCCCCTTCCTGCTCAAGCTGCCGTGAAGCCGTCGGCATCCTCTCGGGGCATGTGGATGTGGCATTTTATCCCCTGGGGGAAAATGAAGCCGACCTGCACAAAATTGTGAAAATGCGCAAGCTGCTGGATACAGGCGCAAGCGTTGCCGATGCCCTCGCCCAGGCGCAGGAGGTTCAAATCCCGGCCGGATTATCCGCATATACCCCTGAACTGCTTTTGCTGCGCTTCAAAATGCTGCGCAACAAAGCCCATGTGTATGCAGCCGGTTCGCAGGTTGTGCCGTTTTTTGAATATCAGGGGATCCCCGCCATGCTGAAGCCCAAAAAGTCCTCGGCTTTGGCGCCGTTGCCGTCGCCGCAAGGGCAAAACGCGCTTCCCGTCAGCGCAAGCGAAAAACTGCCGCTGTTCCCCCTTGTGGAAGGACGGTGCACCGCAAACACCTCTTGCCCATAACCGTTCTGCGGCATTCCGCGGAATACAGGTTCTCTTTTCAAAAAGTTTCCATAATTCCGTCTGTCGCCGTTTTCAGCGTCCTGCCCGGCATGCGCGAAATTTCTGTCCGGCATTCCTGTTTCTTCGCGGGAAGGAGTCAGAAAATTGCGGAAATGGGCTTGACGCAAATCCTCTCATCCGGTTATCATAAAAAGAGTTGTGACATGTTTTGCGCATACGAAAATGCTGCATGTCATGATGGCCGTGCGGGTTGTCATGAGGCGCGGCATGTTGTGAGTTTATATGAATTTGCTGGAATATTTTCGCAATGACAAGGAGGACATCCTCCGCCTGTGGACAGGGGCGGTGTACGCCGCCAGCCCTTTTGAGACAAAAGGGTTGTTGAGAACGGTGACTGATCCTTTCGGAAACCCGGGGGCAGACATGATCAGGGAGGCGGCCGGCGCTCTTTACGATGCCGTCGCTGGAGAGGAAACAACCGCCGCGGACGTCAAATCCGCCATGGAACGCTTTGTGAAACTGCGCGCGGTGCAGCAGGGCACGCCAAGCCAGGCCCTGGGAGTCTTTTATCTGCTCAAGCCCGTCATGCGCGAACGCCTTTTGCCGCACTGCTCAACCCCCGACGACGTCAATGACTATTTGACCGCGGAGTCCCGGCTGGACAGTCTGGCTCTTCTGGCTTTCGACATGTATATGGCGGCCCGGGAAACGCTGGCGGAATCCCGCGTCAAGGAAATCCGCAACCAGCACGCCCAGATAACGCGATGGGCGCGGGCATTCAGGGGAGGCTCGTTTATTGCGGGCTGAGATAAAAAATATCAAGTGAGGTAGGGAATGTTTCTATCGTTACTGCTGGTGCTGCTCATAGGGGCCGTCGCCTGGGCCGGTTCCGCCGCGGGCTTTGCTCCCTTGTTCGGCGTGGCGCTGCCATATCTGGCGGCAGCCGTTTTCATCGTCGGCACAGTCTGGCGCATGGTGTACTGGGCAAAATCGCCTGTCCCTTTCCGGATTCCCACTACCGGCGGCCAGGAGCAATCGCTTGATTTCATCAGGCAGGCAAAAATTGACTGTCCGGACACGCAGATGGGCGTGTTCGCGCGCATGTTCCTGGAAGTCTTTCTTTTCCGCTCCCTCTTCCGCAATACCCAGGCCGACGTGCGTACCAGCCTGACCGCAAACAACGGCCCGGGAACCGTTTATTATTCCTCAAAATGGCTCTGGTGCTTCGCTCTGCTTTTCCACTACTGTTTCCTGCTGGTTTTCCTCAGACATTTCCGTTTTTTCGTGGAACCCGCGCCGCTGTGGGTGACCTGGCTCGAAACTCTGGACGGCGTCATGCAAATCGGAGCCCCGCGTTTTTTCATGACCGGCGGCATACTGCTTGTCGCGCTGCTTTTCCTTCTGGCACGGCGTGTCTTCAACGGACGGCTGCGCTGTATTTCCCTTGTCAACGACTACTTCCCCCTGTGGCTGCTGCTCGGCATCGTATGCACGGGCATCTGTCTGCGCTATTTTGACAAGACGGAAATCGCCATGGTCAAGGTGTTCATTATGGGCGTCACGCATTTCTCGCCGGTTTCAGCGGAAGGCATCGCCCCCCTCTTTTTTGTGCACGTCACGCTGGTTTCCGCGTTGCTCCTGTATTTTCCCTTTTCCAAGCTCACGCACATGGCGGGCGTTTTTTTCAGCCCCACGCGCAATACGGCGAACGACTCGCGGCGTGCGCGCCATATCAATCCATGGAACCCGCCGAAGCAGTATTTCACCTATGCCGAATATGAAGACGCATACCGCGACGCCATGGCCGAGGTCGGCCTGCCGCTGGAAAAAGAACCCGACAAGGCCGCTGAGTAAGGAGTCGAATTATGGCCAAGCTACCTACGCCGCAAGAGCTCATAGCCACGCGCCCTCCCTTTCCGAAGGCGCACTGGCTTGACGTCAAACCTGAATTTGCGCCGGGCTGCTTTTGCTACCCCGCCAAAAAAGAAACCATGGAACTTTTGCACATGCCCAATCCCCACGAATGGGATCCCGCGGCCGACGACTGGGGGCTGCCGGAAAACTGGGAACAGGTTCTCTGCGACGCTTTTGCCGAAAGACTTGAAAAACACCGATCACTGAAACTTTTTATGGATATCTGCGTGCGCTGCGGGGCCTGCGCGGATAAGTGCCATTTTTTCCTTGGCACCAACGACCCGAAGAACATGCCTGTTTTGCGAGCGGAGCTGCTGCGCTCGCTCTACCGCCGCGACCACACCATGCTCGGCAAAATTCTGGGCAAGGCTGTGGGTGCGCGCAGTTGGGACAAAAGCGTCGTCAAGGAACTTTTCTACTACGCGTATCAGTGTACGGAATGCCGCCGATGTTCGCTTTTCTGCCCCTATGGCATCGACACGGCGGAAATAACCATGATTGTCCGGGAGCTCCTGCACGAGGTGGGCCTCGGCACGCACTGGATCATGGACCCTGTAAAAAATTGCAGCTTCACCGGCAACCATCTTGGCATCCAGCCCCACTCCTTTGTTGAAATCGTTGAAATGCTGGCCGACGACTGCGAAACCGTTACCGGAATCCGCCCCAAAACGCCCTTCAACAAAAAGAACGCGGAAATCCTCTTCATCACGCCTTCAGGCGATGTTTTCGCTGATCCCGGCATATACACCTTCATGGGCTATCTTCTGCTGTTTCATGAACTTGACCTGGATTACACGCTCTCGACGTATGCCTCGGAAGGCGGCAACTTCGGCTCGTTCACATCATTCAACATGGCCAAAAAACTCAACGCCAAGATGTACGCCGAAGCGGAGCGTCTGAACGTAAAATGGATTTTGGGCGGCGAATGCGGGCATATGTGGCGCGTCATCAATCAATATATGGATACCTACAACGGTCCCGCGCCGGCCAATATGATCCCCCCGGTTTCTCCCGTTACCGGAACGCCTTTCGCCAACGCAGCATCCACAAAAATGGTGCATATCGCGGAATTCACGGCCGACCTGATTTACCACAACAAGCTCAAGCTCGACCCTGGCCGCAACGATCACATCATCACCACTTTCCACGACTCCTGTAACCCGTCGCGCGGCATGGGCCTCTTGGATGAACCGCGTTATGTGCTCAAGGCGGTCTGCAACAATTTTGTGGAAATGCCGGAAAACACCATACGCGAGCAGACGTTCTGCTGTGGGGCAGGTTCCGGCCTCAACACGGAAGAAATCATGGAGCTGCGCATGCGCGCCGGAATGCCGCGCGGCAATGCCCTGCGCCATGTGCAGCAACAATTCGGCGTCAATCACATGGCCTGCATATGCGCCATCGACCGCGCAACGCTGCCGCCGCTCGCCAACTACTGGGCGCCGGGCGTAACCGTAAGCGGCTTGCACGAACTGGTCGCCAACGCCCTTGTGATGACAGGCGAGCAGAAGCGTACCATGGACCTGCGCCAGGAGGATCTGCCCGGCGTGGACGAAGACGAGGCCGACGGGCGGGAAGGGGGCGAATAAATGTATAACGCCAAAGCTGTTATCACGGGAATAATCGTCTTTGCAGTCCTGTGCACCGCGCCGTTCTGGGCCGGCATGACGGGAAAAGATTACAAAAACACCGGAATAGTTCTGCCGGCGGATGAAAAAAACTGTATCGAAAAAGCGGAATTCATGCGCGCGGAGCACATGCGCCTGCTCAACGAGTGGCGCGATGAGGCCCTGCGCGAGGAAAACCGCGCTTATGTCGCTTCCGACGGAAAAAAGTGGAATATCAGCCTGCAGAATACCTGTCTGAAGTGCCACAGCAACCACAAAGAATTCTGCGACAGATGTCATACGGCCAACAGCGTTTATCCCTACTGCTGGACATGCCACATTCTTCCCGGGGAGAGCAAGTAATGAACAAAAGCAGACGAAGCTTCCTGAAAGTGGCGGGCCTTTCCGTCTTTGCCCTGAGCGGCGGCCTTGCAGCCCAGACAGCGATGCCCGGCACGGCGAACGCAAAGATTGCTCCCGGCAGCTATGCCAAAGGAGAGAATTCCCTGCACGCCAAACGTTGGGCGATGGTCATAGACACACGCAAATTTGCGGGGCCGAAGGATTACGAACCGCTGATCGAAGCCTGCCACAAGGCGCATAACGTGCCGCACATTCCCGATGCGCAAAACGTCAAATGGTTCTGGCTTGACAGTTATGAGCATTCCTTCCCCGACGACATGAACGCATACCTGGACAACAAAACCCGCATGATGCCTTATCCCCTTTTGTGCAACCACTGCGCAAATCCGCCCTGTGTGCGCGTCTGCCCGACCCAGGCTACCTACAAAATGGAAGACGGCATTGTCGCGATGGACTATCACCGCTGCATAGGCTGCCGTTTCTGTATGGCGGGCTGCCCCTATGGAGCGCGCTCGTTCAACTTCAAGGATCCGCGGAAATTTCTTCCCGACCCGCCGCCCAATCCGGACTTTCCGACACGGATGATCGGCGTTGTGGAAAAATGCACTTTTTGCGTGGAACGTCTGGCAGCGGGGAAAGTGCCCGCCTGTGTGGAGGCGTCGGACGGGCGCATTCTCTTCGGCGATCTCGAAGACGCCAACTCAAGCGTTCGCCGGGCCCTTGCCGCTGATTTCAGCATACGCCGCAAACCTTCGCTCGGCACACAGCCCGGCGTCTACTATCTTATTTAGGGAGAACAGGCCATGCTTGAGAAACTGCTTTCGGCTCCCAAAACATATTATGTCTGGCTGGGATTCCTGCTTTGCCTTATCGCGGGCTGCGGCTTCGTGTACTGGCAGCAGTTGCAGACAGGGCTTTCCATCACCGGCATGAGCCGGGATGTTTCCTGGGGCCTTTACATTTCACAATTCACCTATTTTGTCGGCGTGGCCGCTTCAGCGGTCATGCTGGTTCTGCCCGCCTATTTCCATCACTACAAAAAATTCAAGCGTATGATCATCTTCGGCGAATTTATGGCTGTCGCCGCCGTGGTCATGTGCGCTCTCTTTATTGTGGTCGATCTAGGGCAGCCGCAACGCATGCTCAATGTCATGCTCCATCCCACGCCCAATTCCGTCATGTTTTATGACATGCTGGTGCTTATCGGCTACCTCACGCTGAACATCGTCATCGGCTGGGTCACGCTTGAAGCGGAACGCCTTGGCGTTGATCCCCCCAAATGGATAAAACCCATCATTTATCTCTCCATTCTCTGGGCTTTTTCCATTCATACCGTGACCGCTTTTCTGTATGCGGGCATTCCGGGCCGCCATTACTGGCTTACCGCCATCATGGCCGCCCGCTTTCTTTCCTCGGCCTTCTGCTCAGGGCCGGCCATCCTTTTGCTTCTGGTATTCCTCGTCCGGAGGCTTACAGGCTTTGACCCCGGAAAGGACGCCGTCAAAACGCTCTCCACAATCATCGTCTATGCCATGTGCATCAATGTCTTTTTCTATGCGCTGGAGCTTTTTACCGCCTTTTACAGCCAGATTCCCGGTCACGCCGAACCCATCATCTTTCTCTTTGCCGGGCATGACGGGCATCTCGCCTGGGTAAGCTACTGGATGTGGGCGGCGGTGGTCATGGCCTTCATTTCCCTCGCGATACTGATCCCCCCGTCCTCGCGCGCCAATCCCGCGCTGCTGCCTTTCGCCCTTGTCATGCTGGTTGCGGCTACCTGGATTGACAAGGGGCTGGGGCTTCTGATCGGCGGATTTACGCCAAACATGTATGAAACAGTCACCCCGTACATGCCGACAGCGCGGGAAATTATCGTCGCGCTGGGCGTTTACGCCATAGGCGCACTGGTGTTATCCCTGCTCTGGAAAATCGCCCTTGGCGTGAAACGGGAAGTCAACAATTTCTCTGGCTGATTTCAGACCCGCCAACCGTCGGCGCATGGCCCCGCGTCCTTTATGGCGCGGGGTTTTTTTTGGTGCGCCCGGCAGGGCGCACGAACTTGGAGGTGTAAGTCCTCCGCAGGCCCGTCACGGGGGGTAGTGTCCAGAAATTTTCGCACTTTTTGTAGCCGCCATGTGGCGTCGGTTTTGGCGCTGCCTTGAGGAGCCGGCGCGGGCCTTGCGAGCGATACCCCTCAGAGGTATCGCGGCCGCAAGGGCCGTGACGGCTCCGGTTCTATGCCCCTGCCTCTTGT
>JAISOT010000133.1 GCA_031275465.1 Desulfovibrio sp. | reverse complement strand
CGAACCCGTTTTTTACCACCGCCACTGACTTACAATTTTTGCATATAGCCATGTCTCCCCTCCGCGCTTATCGTTTTGGGAGACTTTATACTAAATCTATCTATAAGTAAATACTCTCTAATTTATCAGGGAAGAAATTACTTCACTTCCTGCGTCAACTGGCCGGAATGCATTTCCCATGTCGCGTTGCCGCGATGGCTCAACTCCACATCGTGGGTTGCCACCAGAAAAGCTACGCCCTGCTCATTCAGACTGGAGAACAGGTTCCATATTTCCCGCGCCGTATCAATATCCAGATCGCTGGTGGGTTCATCCGCCAGGATCAATTCCGGCGAATTGATCAAAGCCCGCGCAAGCGCCACCCGCCGCAGTTCTCCGCCCGAAAGTTCCGCTGGATAACTGTTTTCCAGATGAGAAATACCTAATTGGTCGAAAAGTTCCCGCGCTTTTTGCAGACTGTCTCCGGAACGGCGTTGGAGGTGAAAAGGCAGACGCGCATTGTCCAGAGCCGTCAAATTCCCCAAAAGACTCCGGCCCTGGGGGATGTAGCCGATCTTTTCATTGCGGAAATCGCTGCGTTGCCACTCATCCAAGGAAAACAGATTGTTCCCGTCTACCAGTATTTCGCCTGAATCCGGACTGAGAAGGCCGATCGCCATATTCAGCAGGGTTGTTTTTCCACTGCCGGAACGCCCGATCAAACAGACAAAGGCTTCGTCGGTCAGAGAGAAACTGACGTTGCGCACGGCGTCGAAATGCGTCTGGCCCCGCCGGTAGCTTTTGGTCAGATGATATGCTTTAAGCCGCATTATTCCGCCTCCCGCAAGCTACTGTACACGTCAAAGCGGGTAAGGGACCAGACAGTGTTGGCGCAGGCCAGCGGTCCGCTTATGCTGGCTATCGCCAGAGTCAGCAGGGCATGCCCGGCGATGCTGCCGCCGGAGATAGCCAGATGCGGCAGTTTGAGGCTGTCGAAAATAAGCGTGCTGAAAGGAAAAATGACGCAGGAAGCTGCCAGAATCCCAGCCAGCGCTCCTCCAGCGCAAATGAAAAAGGCTTCCCAGCGGAGCAGCTTCGCCACCCAGGAACGCCGCGCTCCCAGCAGCCGGTAAAGGCTCATCTCGTGTTTCCTCTCGCTTGCGCTGACGGAAAAAACCAGACTTATGACAAGAACCGCCAGCAACCAGATTCCGGTCGCAACCCAGTACACGGAGGCCGATAACCCGTGCAGACGGCGCGCGGTCTCAGCTACAATGTTTTCCGCAACCACCTGATCCAGATTGTATTCAGCGGCGCAGGCCAGCATGATCGCATTTCCCACCGCTCTGGGCGACGCTTCCGGATTGACCTTTACCGCTACCGAGGAAATATACGCTTCCGGAGGATCAAGTTTTTGTAGGAAATGCGGATTCTCAAGCAGTTTTGGAAGATAAGGATTGCCCCGTATCAGTGTGTACAGCGTTTCCAGAGGCATAAAAACGGAGGTGTCCAGCCCCATGCCCGTTGGAGCCATTTTGGCGGCTACCCGGTATGTCTTTCCGAAAAAAAAGAGCCTGTCACCCACGGAAGTAATGATTTTGGAACCGACCACTATTTCATCGTCCCCCAGTTGGGCTATGATGTTCTGCATCCAAGGCCGGATCAAAAAGTCGCTTTCCGGATCAAAGCCCATAATCTGCACATGCTCCGAGCAGCAGGAGTCGCTGAGCGAGGCCAGGAAAAATTGTGGCGTGAGCGCCGCGATGCCGGGAAGCGCCCGGATGCTGTCCAGAACTTCTTTGCGCATATAATAGGTGCTCGGTTCACCTCGCAGAAGCGCGGCTGTGGCAACCCGCTTATATCCGTAGGGGACAATCAGCACATCCGCGCCCAAACGCTCGGAGAGGCTCTCCAGCCCCTTCCCCAACTGGCTGTTGAGAATGGAGCCTCCGAAAAGAACTGCGGAGAAGATGCCGACCAGGGCGGCAAGACCCAGATTCCTATAAGGTTTGCGCCGCAAATTCTGCAGAGCCAGCCGGTGCGGCGTGAAAGCCTTGTCAGCCATTGCCGTCAATTCCTCCGGTACTTGATGAGATAAAAGCTGTGCAGCAGGGCGAAGAGGAAGAAAACCCCGCTCAGGAGCAAAAGAGCCGGTAACGTTCCGGCCCGGCAGGGCATGCTTTCCTGTTGGCATACACCGATGAGTACGGTAGGAATCAACGCACCCAGGACGGCGCTTCCCGCAAGCAGCAGAGTAATCCCTGAACGTCGCTCCGGCGAACCGGCAAACAGCAGCAGTAAAGAACCAAAAATAGCCAGACCACCGAGGCCCGCTTCCGCTTTGGCGGTCCAGAAGCAGACCACATGGCCCGGTTCGGAATGTACGGTTGGATTTTCCTGATGATTCGGTGCGGCGTTTCCGGACCCATGGTGATCCGGCGGCGCGTGCGTGTCGTGCGCTTGCCCTCCATGGACTGATACGGCATGATGAGCGGCCGATGCGTCGGCATACTCGCATACCGGCAAAAGAACGTGCGGCACAGCAATGTATAGAAGACCAACCACGGCATACAACAGAGCCGGAATCTTTCCCTTACCGATGATGTTTGACATTTGCGTTGCCTCACTGTTCAGTCATTGCAACTGGCTACCATGTGTTAATTTTATCGCACTGTCAATAAATAAAAATGAATAATATGGAATAAGCATATACATTGTAGATATATACTGGCCTTCAAAATTCAGCGCTCAATCTGGCCCAGAATACCCTGCCCGGTTCATAGACCCGTGACTCGGCTGGAAAACCCCAGCCCGAATTTCCGGCCAGATTGAGATGTTCGGAATAGGCGGCGTCAAAGATATTATCCACCCCCGCGCTCAGATTGAAATGATCGGCGAAGTTAAAACCGGCGTAGACGGACAGCACGCCGAAGCCGGAGCTTTCGCCGAAATCCCTGCCTACCACGTTGCCCTGATTGCGGGCTATCCGGCCTTGCTTGGCCACCACTCTCCACAATATACCGGCCTGCCATACCTCTGTTTCATAATCCGCTCCGAATCTGACTTCCAGAGGAGGGATCTGGGGCAACGGTCTGTTCTCGTCGGTATTTTCGGCCCAGGCATAGGCCAAGCTGGAACTCAGCCGCAGATGATCAAAAAACGGATAAGATGCGCCAAGTTCGCCCCCCATAGTCCGTGCATCGGCATTTTGCGCCATGGAACTGGTGCTTGTGCCCATCATCCCCGTGGTAGTGACATAATTGAACAGGATGTAATCGTGAATAATTCCGGCATAACCGGAAAGCCACAGATGAAGATTCTCATTCTTATATTGCAGACCAACATCCAATTGCAGCGTCTTTTCCGGCTCTAAATCCGGAAAAGCTCTAAACAAATTCATGCCGACATTTTTATTCTGGATCAATTCCCAGTAATCAGGAAAGCGTTCGGTGTAGCCTACTCCTATATAGGATTGGAGCGGCAGCTCAGCGAAGCTATGCTCATAGCGGATGAAGGCGCCGGGCAGCAGTTCGTCCCTGGTTTTGTCATACGGGGCGACATTGTTCGGACGAGAGCGCGAATCTTCAGCCCGGACGAAGTCTCCTCGCAGACCGGCGACAAGGGCGTTACGCTGATTTAGTTCGGTACGTAGTTCTCCGAAAACGCCAGCTTTCCACATTTCTATGTCCGTCTGTCTGGCGGGGCTGGAGGTGGAGCTGGTGTCGTGTTTGTCAAACTGCGCGTCCACCCCGGTTGTCAATGTGTTGGACTCGCCTAAACGCAAAGTGGCCGCGGTTCTACCGCCCCACAGGGTACGGGTGGGATTGCTTTTCATGGGCATCGCCATCATGCCCGATGGCGTGCGCAGGGTATAATTGTCCATAATATGATCTGTGTGATTGTAGTACGTCTGCGCTTCCAGCTTATCCACCACCGCTCCCAGCCCGCTTTTTTCAAACCTGAAAGCGAAGCTCTCCCTTTTGAACTGGCTCCCATCCATGCCTCTGCCAGCATAACGGGCCTCGCCGTCTCCGGTTCCGGCGCTCAACTCAAGCAGGGTCTTTTCATCCGGGGTCCAGCCAACGGCGACATCGGCATTCCATTTCATCCATTTGGAAGGCACAACATTGCCGTTGCCGTCTTTATAGTCTGAAGAATGCCCGTGGTTGGCGTTAAACCGTATATATACATTTTCAGTACCGGCGGACGTGTCCGCGTATTCTTCAAAACGATCGTACGATCCTGCCAGAAAGCCGACCGTTGCTCTTGCTCCCGGTTCGGTATAACGTTCCTGTACCCGATCGAAACGGATGGTCGCCGCCGAAGCCCCGCCGCCCCACAGCACAGTCTGCGGTCCCTTTATGATGGTGACCCGATCATAGGATTCCGGCGAAATATACGAAGACGGGGCATCCATGCGGTTGGGGCAGGAACCCAACATATTGGCGCCATTGGTTAGAATATTGAGGCGGGAACCGAACATTCCCCGAAAAACAGGATCGCCGTTGGCGCCTCCGGAACGGATAGCGGAAAAACCCGGCACAGTCTTCAGATAGTCCGTGGCATCGCTGGCCGGCACAGGCAACTGCGCCTGTTTGGGATTCAGGATTATCTCCAGCGGGGTGCTTTCCGGCGCGGCGATAACTACGATCGGATCCAGAGTTATTCCGGCGTGTTCCTGCCCGGAATGGCTGTGCACAGGTTTCTGAGCGTTTTGCGCGTATAAAGGCCGCGTTTCCATGGCAAGCACAAGCGCGAGCATCATAACAAATACCTTAAGCGTGTTGTCTCCCATGCGTAATCTCCTTGATTGTTGATGAGTTTTACGCAGTCGTATCGCCCGCCGCCATCCTTCGCAGGAACTATTTTTATGACCGAAAGTACTATTGACATTGATTCTGTTTTCCCATGAATGTTGAAAACATAGCCGAGACCACAGCGCGGCGCACGCGGCGGTGGTGGCCGGTCGCCGCAAAACGGCTCATGCAGTTTTGCGGCGAAAATCAATGGGGAAATATTCAAAGCAGAATTTTGACCTAAAAAAAATGAGACAAAAAATGAGCTTATTAAAAGCAAAATGGATACTGACCATACTCACTGGCCTTTTCATTCTGCTTTTTGAATTTCTCCGTCACAGATTCATGCATGATATATATATGGACTGGGGAAACCTCCTCGTCGCCATATTTTCCAGCCTGCTCTTTTTTGTATATTCCACCTTCATATTCCGCCTGATAGAGAAGCTTACGACAAGATTGGGTGAAGAAATGACAAATTACACAGTTCACAAAGAAAGGGAACGCATTGCGTGCAGCCTGCACGATAATATCGCTCAGACAATTTTTTTTATGAATATCAAAGCATTGGAGATTGAAAAATCGCTGGATAAAAAAAGTGAGTCTTTTTCAAAATTGCAGGAATTGAAAGAAGCTATTTTGACTATAGACACTGAAATACGTGATAAAATATTTCTTTTAAAAGATGACTCTCAGCATAATGAGGATGATCTGGATTTGCAAAAAGCCGTTGATAATATCGCGCATATCCTGACTGATGACACCAATATTGATGTTATGATCAATATAGACCCTTTAATTGGGAAAATACTTCCCATTACAGCCAAACAAAAAATTCTCGGCATATTGCAAGAACTGTTCACCAATATAAAAAAGCACGCTCAAGCCAAAAAAGTTCAGCTCCAGCTTGCGGTGATTGAAGAGCGGATTGTCTTGCGAGTGGAAGATAACGGGCGCGGTTTTTCCCTTGCCCGCATGGATAAACAGGGAACTTTCGGTTTACGCAATATAATGAATGAAATCAAAATGAGCGGCGGCAGTATGATCCTGGCTGGCGAACAGGGCGCATCCATTATTATTGAAATGCCAAAGGATTTTTAGAATGCCGGTACGTGTGCTGATTGTTGACGATCATGCCCTGTCCCGCAGGGGGATAGCCAGCATTCTCGGCGAGAATGAGAATTTTCAGGTAGTCGGCGAAGCGGTTGATGGAGAGGAGTCTCTGAAAAAGGCGGAATCGCTTCGTCCTGAGCTTATCCTCATGGACATACGTATGCCCGGCCAATCCGGTCTTGAGGTGACACGGATCATCAAAAATCAGTTTCCGCAGATAAAAATCGTCATTCTCAGTGTGTCGGACGATGCTCAGGATTTTTTCGAGGCGATCAAAAATGGAGCGCAAGGTTATTTACTGAAAAATATGGATACAACATACTGGATTGATTATCTGACGAATATCGCACAAGGAGAATCGCCCATTCCCCGGACTATCGCGAGCAAAATACTTGAGGAATTTTCCCGCCATCCTCACAAACAACCGCAAGTTGAGAGCGAAATGCTGACTGTAAGGGAAAAAGAAATTCTTTTGCATGTCAGTGATGGACTCAGCAATAGAGAAATAGGGGAAAGGCTTTATATAAGCGAGAGCACGGTAAAAAATCATATGCGCAATATCATGGAAAAATTGCATTTGCGTAGTCGCACACAACTTATTGCATTTGTTTACAAGAATAGAATGATTAATAATTAGAGCATTACATTATAAAATTTACTATATCTCGTATATAATAGTTATACCAAGTTGCGATCAAAAGGCATTTAATATCCAATTTCTATGGGACAGGCTTTTGATGAGCGCCGACATACTCTCCAATTTCCTCAGACCGATGTCCGCAGTTTCAATCACGGCCCGGAGAGATTTGAACAGTCTGTTGCTGAAAAACTTTTCTCTGAGTTCATCCCATATCTGCTCCTGAGGGTTGAGATCAGGAGAATAGGGAGGAAGGAAAACGAGTTCCATGGCCTGTGGAATCCGCAATTTTTGAGCTCTGTGCCAACCGGCTTGATCCATAAACATTACAATATATCCATCAGGATGGCGCTGCTTTCGCATTTCCTCCAAAAACATCGACATCGCCCCGGTATTGGCCCAGGGCAGGGATCAGGCTGTCATGCTGGCCATCCTGCGGACTGATTCCATTTCTAACTGGAGTTTCCCCAAACAGGGCATAATTTATAATTCAACATGCTGATTTCAAGTTATTTTTTGTGTTAAAAATATGTATTCACAATTTATCAATTATATCAAGTAGGTGTTATCCATACATTCTAAAGTTTTTATACAAAATATATTGACACCGTATTCATAAACGATCTATGCTCTCTCCATGGCAAGTCTCAATAAACAAACCGTTGGCGGACACGAATACTGGTATATCCGCGAAATGGCCAGGGTAAACGGTAAACCCAGGGCCGTGAACACTCTCTATTTGGGATCCGTGGCCAATATCATACGCATGGCTACAAGCGGGAATGCCCCGATCACCAAAATCCAGTCCAGAAGCTTCGGTTCACTTTGGGTGGCTGACCAGATTGAAAAGTCATTCGGATTGGTCTCAATTGTTGACGACGTCTGCAAAGCCAATACCGCCGGCCTGCCCACTGTTGGCGAATACTTCCTCTATGCCGTTTTGAACAGGATGATAGACGCGGTTTCCAAAGAATCATTGCCCGAGTGGTTCGCCGGCACGGCCATTCAATTCATTCGTCCGGTCACTGATTTGAAACTTTTGGATTCACGCCATTTCTGGCGCGCGTGGGAAAATGTTGACGAAAAAACATTGCGCGGGATTGCCGAAGCTTTCTTCAACAAAGTTGGCGAGTTCTTGAAAGCTGACCCGGATTGTGTTCTTTTTGATACCACGAATTTTTATACTTTTCTGGATTCGAAAACGGATTCCGCACTTGCAAAGCGAGGCAAAAACAAGCAGGGACGTGACTGGCTGAGGCAGATAGGGCTTGCCTTGCTGGTTGACCGGCGGACAAAGCTGCCGCTTCATTATCAGGAATATGAAGGTAATTGCCACGATTCCAAGCTTTTTGGCCGGATTATGGAAGATGTTCTCAAGTCTGTGCGGCAACACGGCCGGGAAGGCGTGACCATCGTTGTGGACAAAGGCATGAATGCCGAAGATAATTTCGCCGCCATTGACGCCGCCAAAGGCATGGGCTTCATCACCACCTACTCGCCTTACAATGAAGAACGTCTCATCCATGTGGACATAAAGAAGTTTGCTCCTGTGGATACACTGCGCAACAGGGAACTCGCGGAGCGCGGGCGCGAGCAGGATCGAATTCTCGCCTGGCGGACAGAAGGTGAATACTGGGGAGCCAGGCGGCTGGTTGTGGTGACCTGTAACCCGGTTACGGCGGCCAAACAGCGCTATGCCTTTGACGAAAAGCTGCTCAAGCTGGGGACATATCTTGCGGAAGTCAAAGCCAAAGTGAATAAAGACGCCCCAGGCTG
>JAISOT010000059.1 GCA_031275465.1 Desulfovibrio sp. | reverse complement strand
CTCACATCAAGGCCTACTGGATAATGCTGGGGCCAAAAATCGCGCAGACGGCCCTCTGGTTCGGCGCGGACGATCTGGACGGAACAATCATTGAGGAACATATCGGACACATGGCCGGCGCTGATTCCTCCCAGGGGCTGACCGTCACGGAACTGGAAGAAATGATACGCGACTCCGGTTTCAGGCCGGTGCGGCGCGACGCCGTGTTTGCCAGCCCCGCCGGAACGGCAGAGGCGGGCCATGTTTTTTGAGCCGGAGCACAACGCCCTTGAGGAAGGCCGCGAGGTGCGTGCGGCGGCGGATGTTGCGCGACGCGGGGAGAGGTTGGACCGTTCCGTCGCGGATATTCTGTACCGCCGGGCAAGCCTGCACACCCTGGCGGCGCTTGCCCACGCCGCGCGTTTGCGCCTGCACCCGGAACCCGTGGTGACCTATGTCGGAGACCGCAACATCAACTACTCCAATGTGTGCGTATGCGGCTGCCGTTTCTGCGCCTTTTTCCAGCCGCCGGAAAGCGCTGCCGGCTATGTCCTCAGCCGGGGGGAAATGGCGCGCAAAATCGAAGAAACCCTGCGCCTCGGCGGCACCCAGATTCTGCTGCAGGGCGGGCATCATCCCGATCTGCCGCTGGAATGGTATGAGGATCTGCTGCGCTGGCTGCGCGAAACCTGGCCTTCCCTGCATATCCACGCATTTTCCCCGCCGGAAATTTTTTTCTGGTCCAAAACCTTCAACATCACGGTGAAGGAAATCCTCTCGCGCCTCAAGGCAGCCGGATTGCATTCCCTGCCGGGCGGCGGCGCGGAAATTCTGCACAATGGCGTCAGAGCCAGGGTTTCCCCCAACAAATGCTCCGCCGATCAATGGCTTTTTGTCATGGAAGAGGCGCACAAGCTCGGGCTGCGCTCCACCGCCACCATGATGTTCGGCCATGAGGAGGAGCCGGCCCACCGCTTGGATCACCTTTTTGCCGTGCGCGCGCTGCAGGATCGCACCCACGGTTTCACAGCCTTCATTCCGTGGACATTTCAGCCGGCCAATACCAGAATCGCCCGCGGCCCGCTGCCGGCGCCGGCCTATCTCAGGCTGCTCGCCCTTTCCCGCCTTGTTCTCGACAACGTGCCGAACATTCAGGCGTCCTGGGTCACCATGGGGCCGCAGGCGGCGCAACTGGCGCTCTTTTACGGAGCGAACGATTTCGGTTCCCTGATGATTGAGGAAAACGTGGTGGCGGCGGCGGGCGTTTACCATCGCCTCACCCGCGACGAGATACATAAAATCATCCGGGCGGCGGGCTTCAATCCGGTACAGCGCACCATGCATTACGCGCCTGTCAGGACAGGCTGATTCCCCGGCGATCTACGGAGCATCCGGTTCACCGCAATATCTGGAGAAAACATGCACATCAGAAAACGTGTTCTTGTTACCGGCGGTTCGGGATTTTTGGGATCCCACCTGTGCGAGCGCCTGCTCGACGCGGGGCGCGAAGTCCTCTGCGTGGACAATTTTTTTTCCAGCGCCCGCACCAACATTGAACATCTTATGGACGACAGGCGTTTTGAACTCATCCGCCATGACGTCACTTTTCCGCTCTACGTGGAGGTTGATGAAATATACAACCTGGCCTGCCCGGCCTCTCCCGTGCACTATCAGCACGATCCCGTGCAGACGATCAAAACGTGCGTGCACGGGGCCATCAACATGCTGGGGCTCGCAAAACGCCTCAAGGCGCGCATATATCAGGCGTCCACCAGCGAAGTGTACGGGGACCCCGAAGTGCATCCCCAGACGGAAGATTACTGGGGACATGTCAATCCCAACGGCGTGCGCTCATGTTATGATGAGGGCAAACGTTGCGCCGAAGCGCTTTTTTTCGCCTATTGGCGGCAAAGCGGGCTGTCCGTGAAGGTTGGACGCATTTTCAACACCTATGGGCCGAGAATGCACCCGAACGACGGCCGCGTTGTTTCCAACTTCATTATTCAGGCCCTGAAAAACGAGCCTGTCACCATTTACGGCGACGGCGGACAGACCCGCTCTTTCTGCTACGTGGATGATCTCATCGGATGCGTGACGCGCTTCATGGCTTCGCCGGAGGATTTCACCGGCCCGGTGAACATGGGCAACCCCGACGAATTCTCCATAAGGGAACTGGCGGAACAGGTGCTGGATCTCACGGGCAGCCGCTCCATCATTATCCATAAGCCCCTGCCCCATGACGACCCGAAACAACGCCGGCCGGACATCAGCCTTGCCCGTGAAAAACTCGGCTGGGAGCCTGCCGTGCCGCTCCGGGAAGGCCTTGAAAGAACCATCGCCTATTTTGAAAAACAGCTCGGGGACGGTCCCGCGTGAAAGCCGCATCCGCGCAAACCGCGCGTATCCGGCGCAGGCAACTTCAATTTCCTGCCGCCCAATCGCATGTGGTTCGTACCCCTTTCCAGCGGCCCGTTCCGGAGAACGGACGGCTCAATGCATTGGACAAGGCTGCCGGGCAAAGTGGAACCGGGTGTCAGAGCAGGCCGGAACCGCCATTCCCTGTCTGCTTTTTTTCCAGTTTGGCCCATGTGTCGCGCAGGGTGACGGTGCGGTTGAACACCGGCGTCTCCGGCATACTGTCCTTGTCCTTGCAAAAGTAGCCCACACGTTCAAACTGCACGCGGGCGCCGGCCTCAAGCTCTGCCAGGGCCGGTTCCATCCAGCCCTGCGCGATTCGTAGCGAATCGGGATTGACATTATCCAGAAATGTTCCGCCTTCGGGCGCTTCGTCCGGATTTTCCACTGCGAAAAGCTGGGCGTACAGGCGGAGTTCAGCAGGTTTGGCGTGGGCGGCGCTCACCCAGTGGATGGTCCCTTTCACGCGGCGTCCGTCCGGGCTTTGGCCGCCGCGGCTTTGCGGGTCGTAGACACAGCGCAGCTCCGTCACCTTGCCTTTTGAATCCACAAGCGCTTCCCTGCAGGTGACAAAATAGGCGTAACGCAGGCGGACTTCCGCGCCGGGGGCGAGTCTGTGATATTTTTGGGGCGGTTCCAGACGAAAGTCGTCCCGGTCAATCCAGAGTTCGCGGGAGAAGGGCGTCTTGCGGCTGCCGTAGGAACTGTCCTCAGGGTGGAGGGGCAGGTCGAATTCTTCCACCTGCCCTTCGGGGTAATTTTCAATAATCAGCTTTACGGGATCAAGCACGGCCAGAAAGCGCGGGGCGCGGTCGTTGAGATATTCGCGGACGCAGAATTCCAGCATGGCGTATTCCACTGTGGAGTTGACGCGCGCCATGCCCACGCGGGAGCAGAACTCCCTCAGGGCCTCCGGGGGAACGCCCCGGCGGCGCAATCCGCACAGGGTGGGCATACGCGGATCGTCCCAGCCGTGCACGCGTCCGCTTTCCACAAGCTGGATGAGCTTGCGCTTGGAAAGCACGGTGTAGGTGACATTGAGGCGGGCGAATTCGTACTGGTGCGGGCGGTAAACATTGAGCGTATCCAGCACCCAGTCGTAAAGCTCCCGATTGTTTGCGAATTCCAGCGTACAAAGCGAATGCGTGATGCCTTCCAGTGAGTCGGAAAGGCAGTGCGCGTAATCGTAAAGGGGATATACGCACCATTTGTCGCCGGTGCGGTGATGCGTGGCATGGCGTATACGGTAGAGCGTGGGATCGCGCATGACGAGGTTGGGCGCGGCCATGTCGATTTTGGCCCGCAATACCCGCGCGCCGTCAGGAAATTCTCCGGCCCGCATGCGGCGGAAGAGGTCGAGATTTTCCTCCGCGCTGCGGTTGCGCCAGGGGCTCTCCCTGCCCGGTTCCGTCAGGGTGCCGCGGTATTCGCGGATTTCGCCGGCTGAGAGATCGTCCACATAGGCCTTGCCCATCAGAATCAGCGCTTCGGCGCAGGCGTAGAGCTGTTCAAAATAGTCCGAGGCATAGAATTCCCGATCCTGCCATTCGCCCCCAAGCCAGCGCACGTCTTCCCGTATGGAATCCACATATTCGGTTTCTTCCCTGGCGGGATTGGTGTCGTCAAAACGCAGGTTGCACATGCCGCTGAATTCCGAGGCGACGCCGAAGTTGAGGCAGATGGATTTGGCATGCCCAAGATGCAGATAGCCGTTGGGTTCCGGGGGAAAGCGCGTATGCACCCGGCCGCCGTAAGTGCCCAGGGCGTTGTCACGGCGAATTTGCGCGCGGATGAAGTCCTCCCCCCGCAAGGGAGGCCCGGGCGTTTTGTCTGCGCTGTTTGCGGCCATGCGGTACTCCGTCTTGCTGGCGTGCCAGGTCTGGAAACAATTCGGCGCGATGTCGACGCATCGTGCGGCTTCGCTCGGCGAAAATTACGTCAAGCCGCGACAAGGGTCAACAACAATGCGCGAAAAATCGCATTGCGGGGTCAAATTCCCCGTCTCTCAGATATCATACCCCGTCGGCGGAAAAATTCTCAGAAATTTTTTCTGAAAATTCTTGACGTCGCTCGCGTTTTGGTTTAGCAGAATCGTTGCCTCGGTGAAACGCGGTTTCCCTGAACCGCGCTGGTATTGAAATCACGGGGCAATCCCTGAACGGCAGGGAAGGGCGGAGTCAGTCCGCCCTGCTTGCGGCCCGCGGCGGAGGGGCTTTACGTCCCGCTGCTTCCGCGGCGGGCTTTGACATGTGCAGGCGTTGCCAAATGCCGGACAATGTCGAGCCGTTCCAGCCCACGCATCGGATCCCGCGCTCACGCGGCGCGCCCCGGGGCTGTAAGGTCAGGAGGGAGAGCCCTCCGTTTGGTAACCCTGCGGAACCTCCGGCCGCAACATCCCGTTGCGGAATGGGGCCGGATGCACGCCGGGGAACGTCACGCGGATGGCGTTGGCACGCTCCGGCGTCCCTTATCCTCCTTATTCCTGGGAACATCAGGCGTGACGACGCGTTGCGTGCGCCGATTTTGTTCTGTGACGGCCGTGTTGTTTTGATCCCGCGCCGCGCGGTATATTTTTGCAAATGGAGCAGGCATAATGACGACAGTAAGCAGCGATCGCATTCGCATCAAGCTCAGGGCTTACGATTACCGCATACTGGACAAGGCTGTCGCGGAAATCGTGGACACGGCGCGCAATACGGGCGCCGGCGTGGCGGGGCCCATTCCCCTGCCCACCAACATTCACAAATATACCGTCCAGCGTTCCGTGCATGTGGACAAAAAATCACGCGAACAGTTTGAAATGCGCATCCACAAACGCCTTATGGATATTCTGGAACCGACCCAGCAAACCGTCGACGCGCTCGGCAAGCTCTCCCTGCCTGCCGGGGTTGACGTGGAAATCAAGCTCTAGCGGGGGCAGTCATGGCTGAGAAAATGGGAATACTGGGGCGCAAGCTTGGCATGACCCGCATTTTCGCCGACGACGGCGCGGCTGTGCCCGTAACCGTGATTGAGGCCGGGATCTGCCCGGTAACGCAAGTAAAAACCGAGGCGAAGGACGGCTACAACGCTCTGCAGATTGCCTTTGGCCATGCGAAGGAAAAGCGTGTGGGCAAAGCCATGCGCGGGCATTTTGCCAGGGCCGGCGCGGGGCTTTTCCGGCATCTCAAGGAAATCCGTCTTGAGGGGGCTTCGGAGCGGCAGCCGGGCGATACTCTTTCCGTCGCCATGTTTGCCGCGGGCGATGTGGTCAAGGTGACGGCCAGGAGTGTCGGCAAGGGCTACCAGGGCCGCATGCGGCGGTGGAATTTCGCCGGATCCAAAGACAGCCACGGTTGTGAAAAAGTGCACCGCAACAACGGCTCCATAGGCAACAACACATTGCCCGGCCGCGTCTTCAAAGGCCGCAAAATGGCCGGGCAGTGGGGCAATGAGACTGTGACCGAGGCCGGGCTTCTGATTGTCGGCGTGCGCGTTGACGACAATGTCCTGCTGGTCAGGGGCTCGGTGCCCGGTCCCAAAAACGGGCTCGTGCTTGTTCGCAAGCAGTAGGGGATGCAACAATGGCCACCGTCAAAGTATACGATCAGAACAAGCGGGAAAGCGGCGTTATTGAACTTGCCGCCGATGTCTTTGAGGTTGAGGTGAGACCGGAGATCCTCCACCTTGTCGTGCGCGCCCAGGCAGCGGCAAAACGCGCCGGCACGCATCAGACCAAAACGCGCGCCCTGGTGTCGGGCGGCGGCGCGAAGCCCTGGAAGCAAAAGGGCACTGGCCGCGCCCGTTCCGGTTCCAACCGCTCTCCCCTCTGGCGGGGGGGCGCCGTTGTGTTTGGTCCGGCTCCCCGTGACTACAGTTTCAAGGTCAACAGCAAAGTGCGGGCCCTCGCGCTTAAAATGGCCTTGTCGAGCCGCCTGGCCGGCGAGAATCTCATGATTGTGAAAAACATTGATCTGCCTGAGGTAAAGACGAGACACTTCGCCAAAGTGGCCGGAGCGCTGGGCCTGCAGAAGGCGCTTATTGTCACCCGGGGCGACGCGGGCGATCTTGTCCGTTCGGCGCGCAACATCCCCGGCTTGACGCTGACGACCCCCGACAGGCTGAGCGTTACGGAAATTTTGAATCACAGGCAGCTTGTGCTGATGGAGTCGGCCGTAGAGTCTGTGCATGCCCGTTTTGCCGGAAAGGGGGCCTAAGATGGAACTCGCCAGTGTGCTCATCAAACCTCTGCTGACGGAAAAAACCACCATGCTCAAGGACGCGGCGCGCCAGGCGGCCTTTTATGTCCATCCCAGGGCCAACAAGCTGGAAATCCGCCGGGCTGTGGAAAAAGCCTTCGGGGTGAAAGTCGAGGCCGTTAATATCGTGCGCCGCGCTCCGTCAAGCCGTGAGCGGCAGGGGCGTGTTGTGGGGCGCAGGCCCGGATGGAAAAAGGCCTACGTCACTCTTGGCCGGGATGACAAAATCGAGTTTTTTGAGGGGGTGTAGTCATGGCTGTCCGCAAGCTGAAACCGACTTCCGCCGGGCGGCGCTTCCAGACGGTTTCCGATTTTGAGGAAATCACGCGGTCGCGCCCGGAGAAATCGCTCACTGCCGGCCTGTCCAAAAAGGCCGGGAGAAACAATCTTGGCCGCGTGACAAGCCGTCGTCGCGGCGGCGGCGTCAAGCGGCTGTACCGTATCATTGACTTCCGGCGCGACAAGATCGGCATTGAAGCCCGGGTGGCGGAAATTGAGTACGATCCCAACCGTACCGCCCGTATTGCCCTGCTGCATTACGTTGACGGCGAAAAGCGCTACATTATCGCTCCGACGGGTCTCAGCCAGGGCGACAGGGTCATCGCCGGCGAAGGGGCGGACATAAAGCCGGGCAATGCTCTTCCCATGCAGCGCATTCCGGTGGGTACGGTGCTGCACAACGTTGAGCTCCATCCGGGCAGGGGCGGACAGCTATGCCGCGCCGCAGGCTCTTACGCGCAGCTCATCGCCAAGGAGGGCAAACATGCGCTGTTGCGCCTGCCTTCCGGCGAAGTGCGCAAGGTGCAGGCGGTATGCATCGCCACGGTGGGTCAGGTCGGCAACATTCATCATGAAAACATTTCACTGGGCAAGGCCGGGCGCAATCGCTGGCTCAACCGTCGCCCCTGCGTGCGCGGCGTGGCCATGAATCCCGTTGATCATCCTCTGGGCGGCGGCGAGGGCAGAAGTTCCGGCGGCCGCCACCCGGTGTCTCCGTGGGGCATGCCTGCCAAGGGCTACAAGACCCGTGACAGGAAAAAGGCGTCCACAAGGCTTATCGTCAAACGCCGCGGGCAGAAGTAAGGGAGCAGCTTATGCCGAGATCTTTGAAAAAGGGCCCTTTTGTCGACGCCCATCTGATGAGGAAAGTCGACAATGCCGTTGTCAATAACGACCGTCGCGTCCTAAAGACCTGGTCGCGCCGTTCCACAATACTGCCGGAAATGGTCGGTTTGACGTTTGCCGTGCACAACGGCAAGAAATTTGTGCCTGTTTTTGTTACGGAAAACATGGTGGGGCACAAGCTTGGCGAGTTTTCGCCCACGCGCACCTTTCACGGGCACGCCGCCGATAAAAAGGCCAAGGCGGCCGGCAGGAAGTGAGGGAAAGCACTATGGAATCGAAAGCCGTCGCGAAATTTCAGCGGGTCTCGCCGCGTAAAACCCGTCTTGTGGCCCGCAATGTTCAGGGCCTTGGGGTGGAAGAGGCCATAAATATTCTGCGGTTTACGCCCAACAAGTCCGCCCGCGTTCTTTACGGCGTGTTCATGAGCGCTCTTGCCAACGCCTCGCAGCTTGGGGGGGTGGATGTTGACGCCATGAAAGTCAGGGAGGTTGTGGTCAACGAAGGCCCGTCCTGGAAGCGCTTTTTGCCTCGCGCCCAGGGGCGCGCCGGAAGAATTCGCAAACGTACAAGCCATATCACAGTAATACTCGCTGAAGGGCAGGAATAGCTATGGGTCAAAAAGTTCATCCGTTCGGCTTCCGGCTTGGGTACAACAAGAACTGGCAGTCCCGCTGGTTCAGCAAGAAGGAATATCCTGCCTTTGTTTATGAAGACAGCAGAATCCGCGCTTTTGTCAAGAAGCTCCTTTATAACGCGGGGCTTTCCAAAATAGAGATTGAGCGGGCCGGGGGCAAGGTGCGCCTTGTGCTGTTCACCGCGCGGCCGGGTATCGTTATCGGGCGCAAGGGAGTGGAGATAGAAAAGCTGCGTTCGGATCTGCGCCAGAAGTTCGGATGTGAATTCGCTCTGGAAGTAAACGAGATTCGTCGTCCCGAGGTGGATGCCCAACTTGTGGCCGAAAGCATCGCCCAGCAGTTGGAACGTCGCGTGGCGTTCCGCCGGGCCATGAAGCGCACAGTCTCCATGGCCCGCAAATTCGGCGGCGAGGGCATTAAGGTAACCTGCGCCGGTCGCCTTGCCGGGGCGGAAATCGCGCGTACGGAGTGGTACAGGGACGGCCGCGTCCCCCTGCAGACGTTGCGCGCCGACATTGATTACGGCTTCGCCGAATCCCGCACCACCTATGGTATTATAGGCGTCAAGGTGTGGATCTATAAAGGTGAAATTCTTGATAAAGAGGTTGAACGATAATGCTTGCGCCCAAAAAAGTTAAATTCCGCAAATGGCAGAAAGGCCGCCTGCGCGGGTTGGCCGGTCGCGGCGCGACCATCGCTTTCGGCGACATCGGCCTGAAGGCTGTGGAGCACGGTCACTTGTCGGCCCAGCAAATCGAGGCGGCGCGTATCGCCATGATGCGCCACATCAGGCGCGGCGGCAAGGTATGGATCCGCATTTTTCCGGACAGGCCGGTCACCGCCAAGCCCCTGGAGACCCGCCAGGGTTCCGGCAAGGGCGCGCCGGTGGGATGGTGCGCTCCCGTCAAACCGGGGCGCGTTTTGTATGAAATCAGGGGGGTGCCCCTTGATCTGGCAAAACAGGCTCTTACGCGCGCGGCGCACAAGCTGCCTGTGAAGACCATCATTGTGGTGAAGGAGAGCGCGTAAGATGGCCGCCAGAAATAGAGATGAAAAATCCGCCCTTCTCCCTCTCGGGGAATTGCGCGCTTTGAGCGTGGATGATCTGCGCGGAAAACTCGCGGAAGGACGCCGCGAACTGATGGATGCCCGCATGCGGCATTCCGTGGCCCAGCTTGAAAAAACCTCCGCGCTCAGGGCTCTGCGCAGGCAGGTGGCGCGCATGATGACAGTATTGAACGAAAAGCAGCAGAGGGCCTGAAGATGCAATCTCTGGAAAATCGCAAGGGCAGAACGCTGACGGGCATTGTGGTGAGCGACAAAAGCGACAAGACCGTCGTTGTTCGCGTTGAGACTCTGGTCAAGCACCCTCTGCTCAAAAAGTATGTGCGGCGCCGCAAAAAATTCACGGCTCACGATCCCCTGAATGAGTGCGGCATGGGCGACAAGGTCAAAATCGTCGAGTATCGCCCCATGTCGCGCAACAAGCGTTGGCACCTGGTGTCCATTATTGAAAAGGCGGTATAGGGTAGAACCATGATACAGGCAGAATCAACCCTTCAGGTCGCCGACAATTCCGGCGCGAAGAAAGTCGCCTGCATAAAGGTGCTCGGCGGTTCGCATCGCCGGTATGCCTCGGTTGGCGACGTTATTGTGGTTTCCGTCAAGGAGGCCATTCCCCACAGCAAGGTGAAAAAGGGGGATGTGATGAAAGCCGTGATTGTCCGCACCGCCAAGGAAGTGCGGCGCAATGACGGCTCATACATCAAATTTGACGGCAATGCGGCGGTGCTTCTTTCCGGTCAGGGCGAACCCGTCGGCACGCGCATTTTCGGCCCGGTGGCCCGTGAACTCCGCGCCCAGAATTTTATGAAAATCATTTCTCTTGCGCCGGAAGTGCTTTAGGAGATCATCATGAAAATGTATCGCATCCGCAAGGACGACAAGGTTATGGTGATAGCCGGCAAGGACGCGGGCAAAGTCGGCAAGGTTCTCAGGATTCTCCGCAAGAGGGACCGGGTGCTTGTGGAAAAAGCCAACATGGTCAAGCGCCATGTGCGCCCCAATCCATACGCCCGCCAGCCCGGCGGTATTGTGGAAAAGGAGATGCCCATGCACGTTTCCAATGTCATGGTTGTGTGTTCCGCCTGCGGCAAGGCGACAAGAGTGGGTTACCGGCTTCTAGAGGCCGACGGCGGCCCCAGGAAGGTCCGCTTTTGCAAAAAATGCAATGAAGTTATGGATTAGGTGATACGATGACACGCCTTGAAAAGATATATAGGGAGAAAGTGGTCCCGGTTCTGCAAAAAGAGTTCAGCTATACCTCCTTCATGCAACTGCCCGCCCTTGAAAAAATCTCTCTGAACATCGGTCTCGGCGCGGCAACGCAGAACAATAAAATGATGGAGGAGGCCGTGGCGGAACTCACCGCCATCGCCGGGCAAAAAGCGGTGGTGACGCGCGCCAAGAAGTCCATTGCCTCCTTCAAATTGCGCGAGGGCATGCCCATTGGCGCGCGCGTTACCCTGCGCAAGGATCGCATGTGGGATTTTCTGGACAAGCTGATGAATTTTGCGCTTCCGCGGGTACGCGATTTCCGGGGTATCCCTGATCGCGGTTTTGACGGTCGCGGCAATTTCACGCTTGGCATCAGGGAACATACCATTTTCCCTGAGTTGGAAGTGGATCGCGTTGAAAATCCCAAAGGCATGAACATCACCATTGTCACAACGGCGTCCACAGACAGGGAAGGCAAATTCCTTCTGGACAAACTCGGCATGCCCTTCAGAAAATAGGCGCATCCGGTTACAACCACAGTCAGGAGCATTAGCGTATGTCGCGTACCTCGCTCGCCATAAAGGCAAAGCGCAAAGCCAGATTCAGCGCGCGCGCCTATAACCGCTGCCCGCTCTGCGGCCGGCCCAGGGCTTTTATACGTCAGTTCGGCGTTTGCCGTATCTGTTTCCGCAACATGGCCTTGCGCGGCGAATTGCCGGGTGTGCGCAAGTCGAGCTGGTAGACGGTTGGCAATCAACCCATTGAGGAGCTTTCGATGTTGACAGATCCCATTGCGGACATGCTCACACGCATCCGCAACGCGCATTTGGCCCTGCACAAGGAAGTGAATGTGCCGCGCTCGAAGATGAAGGAGGCGCTGGCCGCCATCCTCAAGCAGGAAGGTTACGTCGAGGACGTTGCCGTGGCGGACAAAATCATCACCGTTACCCTGAAGTACCGGAAAGGCAAACCCGCCATTCTGGGCCTCAAGCGCGTGAGTACGCCGGGCAGGCGCGTGTATGTCGGATCCAGGGAAATTCCCGGCGTGCAGAACGGCCTCGGCATATGCATTCTCTCCACGTCCAGCGGGGTGCTGGACGGAATGACTGCTCAGGAAAAGAAGGTGGGCGGCGAACTTCTGTGCGAAATCTGGTAGGTGGTTGTTTATGTCCAGAATAGGTAAACTGCCCATTCCCGTTCCGGCCGGCGTTGAAGTCAGCATAGGAGCGGATGTTGTGGAAGTGAAAGGCCCGAAAGGCGTCCTCAGAACGCCTCTCTGCTCTCTGCTCAGGTATGAGATGTCCGACGGCCGCCTTGTCCTCTCGCGTCTGGAAGATACCCGGCAAAGCCGTTCACAGCACGGTTTGCGCCGCACGCTTCTGGCCAATTGCATTGAGGGCGTCACCAAAGGGTTTTCCAAGTCCCTGGAAGTCATTGGCGTCGGTTATCGCGTTGCCGTCAAGGGTAATATCATAGAACTGGCCGTGGGCTATTCCCATCCCGTTCTTGTGGAACTTCCCGATGGCCTCAAGGCCGCGGTTGAGGGACAGGCCTTGATCATCAGCGGCATAAGCAAGGAACTGGTCGGCGAGTTTGCCGCCCAGGTTCGCCGGATCCGCAAGCCTGAGCCGTACAAGGGCAAGGGCATCAAGTACGCGACCGAGACGATACGCCGTAAAGTCGGAAAGTCCGGCGGCAAGAAGTAGGGTAGCGCCATGAATCTTACCAAGAATGAATCCCGCAAGCGCCGCAAAATACGCATCCGCAAAAAGGTAAACGGCACGCCAGCCCGTCCGCGTCTGGTGGTGTACAGATCAAATCTGCATATTTACGCGCAGTTGGTGAATGACATGTCGGGCGTGACCATGGCGAGCGTCTCCACGCTTTCCCTCTCCAGGGCCGAGCCGGGTCTGCGTTGCAATATGACGGGCGCTGAGCGCGTGGGCAAGGAAATCGCCCGTCTGGCCAGGGAAAAAAATGTCACGCAGGTGGTGTTTGACCGAAACGGGTATCTCTATCACGGCCGCGTCAAGGCGGTGGCTGACAGCGCTCGCGCAAGCGGCTTGGAGTTCTGATTATGCGGCAGGAACATACTGAGACCCAGCAGAATGAACCGGGTGAAATTGAAAAAATTGTTTCATTGAACCGCGTGGCCAAAGTTGTGAAAGGCGGCCGCCGTTTCAGCTTCAGCGCCCTCGTGGTTGTGGGCGACGGCAAGGGCGGCGTCGGGTTTGGCCTGGGCAAGGCCCATGAAGTGCCGGAGGCTCTGCGCAAGGCGACGGAGCGCGCGCGCAAAAACCGCGTCCGCGTGCCCCTCGTTGACGGTACGCTGCCCTATGAAGTGCTTGGCCGCTTTGGCGCCGGGCAGGTCATGCTGAAGCCCGCTTCGCAGGGCACGGGCATTATCGCCGGCGGCGCCGTCCGTGCGCTGATGGAGGCCGTAGGCGTGCGTGATGTGCTTGCCAAGGCCATCGGCACAAACAATCCCCATAACGTGCTTCGCGCCACCATGCAGGGCCTTGTCGCCCTGCGCAGCTCCGAAGAGGTATCTTCCCTGCGCGGCAAGAAGCTGGAAGCGCCGAGGAAATAGTCATGCCGGAAATCAGGATAAAACTCATCCGTTCGCGCATCGGCACAACGCAGGCGCAACGCAGGCAGCTTGACGCCCTTGGGCTCAAGCGCCGGGAAACGGTGAGGACATTTAAGGACACGCCCGCCATTCGGGGCATTATTCAAAAAGTTTCCCATCTTGTAGCCGTTGTTGATTAGACGGCGGCATCAGGAGATACAAATGCAATTGCACGATATCTTTCCTTTTCCCGAAGAGCGCAAGACGCGCCGTCGTGTGGGCAGGGGTTCCGGATCCGGTCTGGGCTGCACGGCAGGCAAGGGCCATAAGGGACAAAACGCCCGCTCCGGCGGCGGCGTGCGCCCCGGCTTTGAGGGCGGACAGATGCCCCTGCAGCGCCGCCTGCCCAAGCACGGCTTCAAGAACGCCATGTTCAAGGTTGCTTACGAAATTATCAACCTGGATTCCCTTCTCAGCGCCTTTGAGGGAAAAAGCGACATTACGCTGGATGACATCTACGCCAGCGGTCTCGCCCGTATGGGAGCGCCCGTGAAGATTCTTTCCCGCGGGGAGCTTGCCGCCCCTCTCGCTGTGGAAGCGCATCGCTTCAGCCGCGCTGCGGCGGATAAAATTCGTCAGGCGGGCGGAACGGTGGCAGCGCTGGAAGCGGCCGGCAAGAACGGCAGCTAGGCTCATGCCGATTTCAGCGTAATATCGCCACAATTGTTTGGGGCAGGATGCGAAGCGTTTCGGAAGACGGAACGGAATGCGCTTCCGCCCCGCGTAGCCTATAAATCAGACGAGTCACCCATGGCGGCAATACCGGCAAACACAATGGCAGGCCAGCCCGACCTCACAAAGCGTCTCGCCTGGACGTTTTTTATTCTCTGCTGCTATCGCATCGGCGTGCATGTGCCCATTCCCGGCGTTGACGCAGCGGCCATCGCGGCCTTTTTCGAGAGCATGTCCGGCACCCTCTTCAGTCTTTTCGACATGTTTTCCGGCGGCGGCCTGAGCAACGTTTCCGTGTTTGCCCTTGGGGTGATGCCTTATATTTCCGCCTCCATCATCATGCAGCTTTTGCAGGTTGTAAGCCCCGACATCAAGCGCATGGCCAAGGAAGAAGGGCAGGCCGGGCGCAGGAAGATTACCCAGTACACGCGTTATCTTACCGTGCTGATCACCCTGGTGCAGGGTCTCGGTATCGCCGTGGGGCTTGAAAACATGACTAGCCCCGTCGGAACGCCGGTGGTTCTGAACCCGGGTTTGCATTTCCGTCTTGTTACCATGATGACGTTCACGGGGGGGGCGATGCTTGTCATGTGGCTTGGCGAGCAGATTACCGAGCGGGGCATCGGCAACGGCATATCCCTGATTATTTTTTGCGGCATCGTGGTGGGCATCCCCCGCGGCGTCATTCAGTCTTATGCCCTGATTCAGGCCGGCGATCTGAGTATATTCATGGCAGTCGTGCTGCTGGTGCTCATGGCGGCGGTGACGGTATGCATAGTCTTTGTGGAGCGCGCCCAGCGCCGCATACCCGTGAGCTACGCCAAGCGGCAGATCGGCAGGAAAATGTTCGGCGGCCAGAACACCCATCTGCCGCTCCGCCTGAATACCGCTGGCGTTATCCCGCCGATATTCGCCTCTTCTCTTCTGCTTTTCCCGGCTACCATAGGCCAGTTTTCCACCAATGAATATGTCAAGCGGGCGGCTGAATTTTTTTCGCCGCAGGGGTTGGCCTATAATGTTCTTTATGTGGCCCTGATATCCTTTTTCTGTTATTTTTATACGGCGATTATTTTTGATCCCAAGGATATGTCGGAGAATCTGAAAAAGGCGGGCGGCTTTATCCCCGGCATCAGGCCGGGGGATAAAACGCAGCAGTACATAGACACTGTGCTTTCCCGCCTCACCCTCTCCGGCGCGGTGTACATTTCCCTTGTGTCGTTGCTGCCCATGTTTCTGATAGGTAATTTTAACGTCCCCTTCTATTTCGGCGGCACCAGCTTGCTCATACTTGTCGGCGTGGCGATGGACTTTATGAATCAGGTTGAATCGCACATGATTTCCAGCCAGTATCAGGGGCTCATGCACAAGGCGCGCAAGACCGGGAAAGCGTGATTGGCGGGGGCCGGACGGCTACGCGTTTTGAGGGCGATATCCAGAATATGAAAAAATTTCAGGGCGTCTATATAAAAAATGAGCGTGAAATTGCCTGCCTTGCGGAAGCCAACCGCATAGTGGCCAATATTCTTGATGCCGTCGGCGACATAATCGCGCCCGGCCTTGAAACCATGCGTATTGAAGAGCTTACGCGGGACATCTGCGCGCAGCATAAGGTAAAACCGGCTTTTCATGGCTATTCCGGCTACCCTTACGCCGTATGCTGCTCGGTGAACGAGCAGGTGGTTCATGGTTTTCCTTCCGCCAGAAGACTTGTGGAGGGCGATATAGTCAGCGTTGACGTGGGTGTTGTCTATGAAGGCTTTATCGGCGATGCCGCCCGTACCTGGCCGGTCGGCAGGGTAAGTGACGAAGCTCAAAAGCTCCTGCGGATTACGGAGGAAAGCCTTTACATCGGCATTGCCAGGGCCAGACCGGGCAACAATGTCTATGACATCGGCGCCGCGGTGCAGCAATTTGTGGAATCAGCCGGATTCAATGTTGTACGGCGCTTTGTCGGGCACGGCGTCGGCGTCAGGATGCACGAAAAGCCGGAAGTTCCCAATTTCAGGCCCGCCTTCCGCGGCATTACCCTTCAGCCGGGCATGGTTATCGCCATTGAGCCGATGGTGACGGAAGGCACATACGAAGTGGATATTCTGGAGGACAAATGGACGGCCGTTACCCGCGACGGAAGACTGGCCGCCCACTTTGAGCACAGCGTGGCCGTAACGAACAGCGATCCCAGGATTTTGAGTGTTTCCGACCGGGGGCTTGAACGCCACATTAAGTAATGCTTGACAAATCAGAGTAACACTGGCAAAAATGTCTGTTCTTACACCGAGTTGTTTCGGTCGACGCCGTTATTGGAGACAGTCATGAAAGTTAGACCATCCGTCAAAAGAATATGCCCCAAGTGCAAGCTGATACGGCGCAAGGGAGTTCTTAGGGTCATCTGTGAAAACCCCCGGCACAAGCAGCGCCAGGGATAGGGCGGGAGTAGATCTGTGGCGAGAATAGCAGGCGTTGATTTGCCGCGCGGCAAGCGAGTGGACATTGCGCTCACCTATATTTATGGCGTAGGCCGTTCCGCGGCCATGAAAATTCTGGATACCACCGGCGTCAATTGGGAGAGGAGCATTGATGACCTTTCGGCTGATGAAGTCAACGAGATTCGCAAGGAACTCGAACAGCACTACAAGGTGGAGGGCGATCTGCGTCGCGAGGTTTCCGGCAGCATCAAACGGCTTATGGATATCGGTTGTTACCGCGGGCTGCGTCATCGGCGCGGGTTGCCGGCGCGCGGCCAGCGCACCCATACCAATGCGCGTACCCGCAAGGGGCCGCGGCGCGGGGCTGTGGGAAAAAAGAAATAATTGATGAGGGACAGCCAAATGGCAAGACCACGAAAAACGGCCAAAAAGAAGGAAAGAAAGAACGTTCCTGTCGGCCTTGTGCATATTCAGGCATCGTTCAACAATACCATTATCACCTTTACCGATACGCGCGGGAATGCCGTCTCCTGGGCTTCTTCCGGGCAGAGCGGTTTCAAGGGGTCGCGCAAGTCCACGCCTTTTGCCGCCCAGGTGGCGGCGGAAACGGCCGCGCGCAAAGCCCAGGACAACGGCATGCGCACGGTGGGCGTCTATGTCAGGGGACCCGGCTCAGGCCGCGAAGCCGCCATGCGCGCCATAGCCACGGCGGGTTTTCGCGTGGCCTTCATCCGGGATGTCACGCCCATCCCGCACAACGGTTGCCGCCCGCCCAAACGCCGGCGCGTCTGAATTGTGTTTCATCAGCACAGTAATTGAAGAGGACATTTCATGGCCAAATATACCGAAGCCAAATGCCGTCTTTGCCGTCGCGAGGGAGGCAAGCTTTTTTTGAAGGGCGATCGCTGTTTTACGGATAAATGCGGCTATGATCGCCGTCCCTATGCGCCCGGCCAGCACGGCAGAGCCCGTAAAAAAACGAGCGAATACGCGGTGCAGCTGCGCGAAAAGCAGAAAACCCGCCGCGCTTATGGCGTGCTGGAGCGCCAGTTCCGCAATTATTTTGAAAAAGCGGAAATGCAGAAGGGTGTTACCGGCGCCAATCTCCTCGTTATGCTGGAGCGGCGCCTGGACAATGTGGTGTACCGTCTGGGCTTTGCCAATTCCCGCAATCAGGCCCGGCAGCTTGTGCGTCACGGCATTTTTACCCTGAACGGGCGCAAGGTGAATATTCCCTCACTTCAGGTAAAAATTGGAGATGTGGTCGCCGTCCCGGAAAAAAACCGCAAAATTCCCGTTCTCGCCGAGGCCCAGGAGGTGATTGCCCGTCGCGGATGTCCCGTTTGGCTGGAGTCCGTCGGAGCCGATTTCAAAGGGACCGTCAAGGCTCTGCCGCGACGTGACGACATTCAGTTCCCTGTCAACGAGCAGCTGATTGTTGAACTTTATTCGAAATAAGCGGGGGACGCATGCTTATCAAACAGGGCGAACGCCTTATCAATGCGCGCAACTGGTCCGAGCTTGTCAAGCCGGACCGCATTTTACGCGACGAGGGGGCAACCGATGGTTCCCACGGCAAATTTATCTGTGAGCCTTTGGAAAGAGGGTATGGAACCACCATCGGCAATGCCCTGCGGCGCGTTCTTCTGGCTTCCCTGCAAGGGGCGGCCTTTGTGGCAGTGAAAATTGCCGGCGTACAGCACGAGTTTACCACTGTCCACGGCGTGCTGGAGGATATAACCGACATAGTGCTCAACTTGAAGCAGGTGCGGCTGCGCATGGAGACAGACGCGCCCCAGCGTCTGACTTTGCGCGCTGCCGGCAAGGGCGTGGTGACCGCCGGCCAGATTGTCACAACGCACAATGTCGAAATTTTGAATTCCGGGCAGCACATCGCCACGTTGACGGAGGATGTTGTTCTGGAGATGGAGCTTGAAGCGCGCATGGGCAAGGGCTATGTGTCCGCCGACATGCACGAGGGGCTTTCCGACGAAATCGGCCTTATAAAACTTGACTCCAGTTTTTCTCCCGTGCGCAGAGTCGCCTACAGCGTCGAGCAGGCCCGCGTGGGGCAGATGACCAACTATGACCGCCTCATACTGGATGTCTGGACAGACGGCTCGGTCGCGCCGGAAGACGCCGTTGCCTACAGCGCGAAAATCATAAAGGATCAAATTTCCGTTTTTATCAATTTTGACGATCATGTCCCCGGGGAGCGCGGGGCAGGCGGCTCTGACAGCAGCGAGTGGAATGAAGCCCTCTTCAAGCATATTGACGATCTGGAGCTGTCGGTACGCGCCACAAATTGTCTGCGCAGCGCCAACATTTCCTTTGTGGGGGAGCTTGTCCAGCGTTCTGAGGCAGAAATGCTCAGAACAAAGAATTTTGGCCGTAAATCGCTGGATGAAATCAGGGGAGTGCTTCTGAATCTCGGCCTTGATTTTGAAATGAAACTCGACGGCTTTGACAAAAAATATCAGGAATGGGAAAGGAAGCAGCAAAATGAGGCATAGCAATTCCGGCAGGAAGTTTTCGCGCACGTCTGCGCACCGCAAGGCGCTGATGCAGAATTTGGCCAAGGCCCTGCTGGTGCATGGCAGGATCCGCACCACGGAAATGAAGGCCAAGGATTTGCGCCGGGTGGTAGAGCCGCTGATTTCCCTCGCCAAACGCAATGATCTTCACTCCAGACGTCAGGCGTACCGCGCTCTGAATGACCATGCGCTCGTGAAACGGCTTTTTGACGAGATAGGCCCCGTGTTTGCCGGCGTGCCCGGCGGTTACACCCGTATTTTGAAGTTGTCCACGCCGCGCAGGGGGGACAATGCCCCTATGGCCATCATTGAGTTTTCCCGCGCAGCCGACAAGACGGGCGCTACCGCGCCGCCCGCAAGCGCTTAGCGCCCCCCGAGCCCGAACCTATTGAGTTTTTCGGCGTTTCACGGCAAAGGCTAAATTGCCGTATTGCCGGCAATTTGGGATTCCATGCAGCCGACAAGACGGGCGCTACCGCCAGAGTGGCTTGTTTTTCTTGATGAATCCAGCGCCAGGACCAATATGACGCGTCCGCGGGGGCCGTTTCTCGCGTAGGCGCTCGCTATAGCATTTTACGCTTGAGATTGTCGCTTGACGGCGAAGTGAATTCGCCTTGCGACAATCTCGCGGCAAGGATTTGCGAACAAATCCTTGCAGAGCGATTTATATATTTTCAATGTTAAATCGCTCTAATCCCTATACATAGAGCATTCTCTGAAAACAAGCAGAGATGATGTTCTTTCTTGAGCGAAGGGTGCTAGTGTTTTTGACAAAGTTATATTTCACTATTAGACTGTACCCAACCAGAACCAAGGAAAGGGGTGCAGTCAATGAACAAAAAATATGTTGTGGAGCTTACGGTGCCTGAACG
>JAISOT010000024.1 GCA_031275465.1 Desulfovibrio sp. | reverse complement strand
AGACCGCCGTATCCGATGTCATAGCCCCAGCCGTCGCCGCCGAAGATCCAGACGCTCTTTTTGGTGAAGAGATCTTCCATTTCCCAGAGCTGTTCCGCAAGAGGACTGTCAAATTCGTCGAGAAGCTCGATAATCTTTTCGCCGTACTCGCGTGACCCCTCGGCGTCCTCCTTGTTGTCAAGCCAGCCCCGCAGGGCGTTTTTGAGATCCTCAGGAAGCCCTTCCGTCCCGGCCGCCTCTTCCACCAGCATGGCAAGACGCGCGCGGCGCTGCACATAGGCAAGACCGATGCCGCAGCCGTATTCCGCCGCGTCCTCGAACAGCGAGTTGCCCCAGGCAGGGCCAAAACCGTCCTGATTGACGGTATAGGGAGTGCTTGGGGAAGACGCGCCCCAAATGGAAGAGCATCCCGTGGCATTGGCGATGATCATGCGTTCCCCGAACATCTGGGTGAGCAGCTTGACATAGGGGGTTTCGCCGCAGCCGCCGCAGGCGCCGGAGAATTCGTGCAGGGGTTGCTGCAATTGAGAGCCTTTGAGGGTATCGCGCGGCATAAGATTGTCTTTGACGGAGATATTTTCTTCAGCAAAGCGCAAATTGGCCTTTTGCGCGGCCAGTTGCGATTCGAGCGGCATCATGACCAGGGCTTTTTCCTTGGCAGGGCAGACGTCGGCGCAGGAACCGCAGCCCAGACAATCTTCCGGATAGATCTGCATGCGGAATTTAAGCCCCTTGAGATCCTTGCCCTGCGCCTCCTTGGCGACAAAGCTTTCCGGAGCCCCCTTGAGTTCTTCGTCAGTGGCCAGACAGGGCCGGATGGCCGCGTGCGGGCAGACAAAGGAGCATTGGCAGCACTGAATGCAGTTTTCGACCTTCCATTCAGGGATGTCGATGGCCACGCCGCGTTTTTCACAGGCTGCCGTGCCGGTAGGCACAAAACCGGCGGCCTCCTCCCGCGAGCCGGCAAAAGCCGATACCGGCAGCTTGTCGCCGCGCTGGGCCAGGATGGGCCGGACAACGGCGCGGATGTATTCGTCATCGTCACAGCGGCATGCCGGCGCCCCGTCCTTCGCGTCCGCCCAGGAGGCCGGATATTTGACCTCTTCCAGAGCGGTTGCGCCCTTGTCAACCGCCGCTACGTTCATGTTGACTATCTTGTCGCCCTTGAGACCATAGGTTTTTTTGATGGAATCCTTGAGCAGCCCAACCGCTTTTGTGAAGTCAATAACCTCGGCCAGCCTGAAGAAGGCCGTCTGCATGATCATATTGATGCGCCCGCCGAGGCCGGCCTCCTGGGCAACTTTGACGGCGTCAATGTTGTAGAATTTCAACTTCTTGCGCGCGATGATGCGTTTCATGGAAGCCGGGAGATGTTTTTCCATGTCCGCAAGAGTCCAGTTGGAATTGAGCACGAAGACGCCGCCCTGCTTGATGCCGTCCAGAATGTCATACTGGGCGACATAGGCCGCCTTGTGGCAGGCGATGTAATCGGCGCTGGTGATGAGGTAGGACGACTGGATGGGCTGCTTGCCGAAGCGCAGATGCGAAACCGTGAATCCGCCGGATTTTTTGGAGTCGTAGGCGAAATACGCCTGCGCGTACATATCGGTATTGTCCCCGATAATTTTGATGGCCTGCTTGTTCGCGCCAACGGTGCCGTCCGCGCCGATGCCGAAGAATTTGCACTGCACGGTCCCTTCAGGCACCGTGTCGATTTCTTCCTCGACGTCCAGCGAGAGGTTGGTTACGTCATCGTGAATGCCGACGGTGCAGTGGTTTTTGGGCGCGATGCTCTGCATGTTGTCAAAAATGGCCTTTGCCATGCCGGGCGTGAAATCCTTGGATCCCAAGCCGTAACGGCCTCCGATGATGGCCGGGGCATCGCCGTGTTCCAGAAAGGCGGTGCAGACGTCCTGATAGAGGGGCTCGCCCGGGGCTCCCGCTTCCTTGGTGCGGTCAAGCACTGTCAGCGCGGCGGCGCTGCCGGGGATGGCCTGAAGCAAATGGGCCGGCGAGAAGGGACGGAACAGATGCACTTTGACGAGGCCCGTGCGTTGGCCCTGTTTGTTCAGGTAATTTACTGTTTCTTCAATAACTTCACAGGAAGAGCCCATGCTGATGACCACGCGTTCGGCTTCAGGATGCCCCACATAGTCAAAAAGGCGATGTTTACGCCCTGTCAGCGCGGAAACCTTTTTCATGTTTTCCAGCACAATGGCGGGCACGGCGTTGTAAAACGCGTTGGAGGCCTCCCTGTTCTGAAAATAGATATCCGGGTTCTGGGCCGTCCCGCGGACGTGCGGATGTTCCGGATTCAGCGCACCTTCGCGGAATTCGCGGATTTTCTCCCAGTTGACCAGCGGTCTGATGTCCTCATACTCTATGAGTTCAATTTTCTGCACTTCGTGCGAGGTGCGGAATCCGTCGAAAAAGTGGCAGAACGGCACACTGGAATCAATGGCGGAAAGATGGGCGACAAGGGCCATGTCAACGCATTCCTGCACGGAAGATGACGCGAGGAAGGCGAAGCCCGTCTGCCGGCAGGCCATGACATCCTGATGGTCGCCGAAAATGGACAGGGCGTGGGAGGCCAGGGCGCGCGCCGACACGTGAAAAACGCCGGGAAGAAGTTCGCCGGCGATTTTGTACATATTGGGGATCATCAGAAGCAGGCCTTGCGAGGCTGTGAATGTCGAAGTGAGGGTGCCGCCCGCCAGCATGCCGTGAACAACGCCGGCGGCGCCTGCCTCAGACTGCATTTCACGCACCAGTACGGTTTGCCCCAGAAGATTTTTCTGGCCTTTGGCGGCCATTTCATCCACCACTTCACCCATGACCGACGAGGGCGTGATGGGATAGATGGCCGCAGTTTCCGAAAGGGCGTAAGCAATGTAGGCGGTTGCGTTGTTGCCGTCCATGGTTTTCATTGTAGCCATCATTATCCTCCTTGGCGCCGCGAGGGCGCGTTTGTTTCATCTTGACAAAATCGCGCTTCGGGTTTTCTCCAAGGCGCGTGACTTTACCGAGGCTTGGCCTGGATGGCCGCATGCAAAGCCGACTGCGGCGTCCGGCTGGTATTGTTTCCGTGGTGCGGGATCAGCGGAAACAATTTACCCGAATTACGCATGAACGTCCATTAACACATTACACTTGCCAAAAGAATTATCAACCGCATTCAAGAACTCCCTGCCTTCAGGGACATCATGACAATTACCAGGAGACAGAAAGAATGTCACAGCAAGGCGTTCACTGGCTGCCGGCATGTGAAGTTTCGTTGTCCGCCCTCCTCTCAATTTGCCAATTGCCTGTTTTCCTTTTTTTTGAAGCCCCGGTTCCGTCAGGGTGGACTTTTATGGATGTAGAATCCAAAGACACGGAAGTTATATTCATAACCAGAATCTGTTCCTTTTGTAGGCGGTTAAACACACGGTCAAGGACTCCGCTTTTCGCCCATCGGTTCATTCTGGTGTAAATGGTGTGCCAAACACCAAATTCTTTGGGAAGGGCACGCCATTTGCAACCATTTTCAGCCAGATAGAGAATGGCATTGAGAACATGGAGGTTGCTGTAGTGGGTATGGTTACTGGAAGGTGGGAAACAATCCGCAATCTTTCTAAATTGCCATCTATTGATTTTCATAGCCAAACACTATGAAAATCGGAGGGATTTGTCAAGTCGAAGTTAACAGGCTCAGGGTCATTCTGTTCTCCCCAGAAGCAGGTGCCCTCCGTTTTACCGGCGATGCGGAGAGGCGTTTTCTCCTTGGCGCCGGGCCGGGACCAGGGAGGGCATTGCGATATCCGTTCGTCAATATTTCCACAATATTAAAAAATATCTTGAAAAGTTGAGACGCTTCAGGCAGTATGCCTCAAATGCGCTTTGAATTTTTTGTGGCCCTGCGCTATCTTTTTTCGCGGCGCAGGCAGACGTTCATATACGTCATCTCCGTCATGTCCATCCTGGGAGTCGCCTTGGGCGTGGGCGCGCTGGTTGTCGTGCTGGGCGTGTACAACGGCCTCACGACGGACATGCGCGACAAAATTCTCGGCGCGAACGCCCACGGCATTGTGCTCTCCCACATCCCCTCCGCTTTTGGGAACAATGCCGAACTGGCCCGGCGCATAGCGGACGTCCCCGGCATAACCGGCGAATTGCCCTTTATTTATACCGAAGTCATGCTCTCGGCGGGCGGCGGGGTCAAAGGCGTTGTGCTGCGCGGCGTTGACCCGCAGAAGGCCCCGCATGTGCTCACCCTGCTCACGCATATGCAATACGGCTCCGCCGCGGATCTTGAGCGTTCCGGAACGTCCGGAATTATCGTGGGGGCAGAATTGGCCCGCCGTCTGGCCCTTGCGCCCGGCAGCCGCGTCAACCTGCTTTCCCCCTCGGGGCAGAAAGGCGCGACCGGCTACGCCCCGCGCGTCCGCCCCTTTGAAGTGACGGGGATTTTCAAAACCGGCATGTTCGAATATGATTCCTCCCTCGCCTTCGTCACCCTCGCGGCGGCCCGCGATGTCCTTGGCTTGCCGCCGGATTTTCTTTCCGGCATTGAAATCACGGTTGAGGATGTTTTCAGGGCGGACGAAATCGCCGGGCGTCTTGCCGAGGCCCTTGGTTCGCCCTTCTATGTGCGCACCTGGATGGACATGAACGCCAATCTCTTCGCGGCCCTCAAGCTGGAAAAATTCGGCATGTTCATACTGCTGGCCATGGTTGTGCTCATAGGCTCCTTTTCCATTGTAACAAGCCTCGTGATGCTGGTCATGGAAAAAACGCGGGATATTGCCATCATGATGTCCATGGGGGCAACCGCCGCGAAAATCCGCCGGATTTTCATGCTCCAGGGTTCCATCATCGGCCTTGTGGGCACCCTGCTGGGCTATGTTCTGGGATTCACTCTGGGATTTCTGCTCAAACGCTACCAGTTCATCAAACTGCCGGACAATGTGTATACAACGGATCATCTGCCCATTATGATCACCGCTCCTGACGTTATCCTGGTGGGCGCGAGCGCTCTGGCCCTTTGCTTCCTGGCGACTCTGTATCCGGCGCGTCAGGCGGCAAGGCTCAATCCCGCTGAAGCCTTGCGGTATGAATAGGCCATGGCTGAAATTTACAGATTTGTGGATGTGGGGAAAAAATTTTCCGCCCCCGGGGAAAATCTGGAAATCCTCAAAAATGTCAATCTGGTTGTTGAAGAAGGAGAGGCGCTGGCAATTGTGGGAACCTCCGGTTCAGGCAAATCTTCCCTCTTGCATCTTATGGGCGCCCTTGATACTCCAACAAGCGGGGAGATATTGTTTGACGGCAGGGACATGGCGCTGATGCCGCCGGACGAAAAAGCGGAGTTCCGCAACAGGACTCTGGGCTTTGTATTCCAGTTTCACCATCTGTTGCCGGAATTCTCCGCCGTGGAAAACGTGGCGATGCCCGCCGTCATTGGCGGAACGCGCCCCGCCGACGCGCTCCCCGGGGCCGGGTCTTTGCTGGAGCGCATGGGGCTTGGAGGCAGAATACACAGCAAGACGGCCACCCTTTCGGGGGGCGAAAGACAGAGGGTGGCCATTGCCCGCGCCGTCTTTTTGCGTCCGCGGGTTCTTCTCGCCGATGAACCCACCGGCAATCTGGACGAAAACACGGGCGCAGCCGTGGGCGCGTTGCTGCGCGAACTCAACAGGGAGCGCGGCATGACCCTCGTTGTTGTCACCCACAACCGCGAGTTGGCCGCCGGAATGGATCGCGCGATGGAATTGAAAGCCGGGAGCCTTTCCCGCAGAACCTGATTGGGGCAACAGCACAGGCGGAGACATACTATGAAAAACTATTGCAGAATGCTTGTCAAAATCCTTTGCTGTCTGACCGCGGCCTTTGCGGTGCAGACAAATCCGGCGGATATGGCCTTCGGCGCGCAAAATCCGCCGGTGCTGATCCTGCCCTTCCAGGCGAATGCGGGGCCGGAAATGCCCAACGCCTCGCAAAGCATTCCCAACATCATTGCCGAGCAACTCAAACAACTGGGGCTCACTGTCGTGCCCATGGGGCGCTCCTCCGCCCTGCTCCGCAATACCGGCGGCAACGTCAACCTCGCTGCGGCGCGTGAAATGGGACGCAGGGCGGGGGCTGAACTCGTCATTTACGGTTCCTTCAACCAGCTCGGCGACGGCTTCGCTCTGGATTCCCGCATTGTCCCTGTAAAGTCGGGCGAAGCCGTGCCCGCTGTTTTCGAACGCGGCAGCCTCACGGCCCTCACCGAGTGCGCGGCAAATATAGCCAGCCGCGCCGCAACCGTGCTGGGAACGGCCGCCCCTGAACAAACCCCGCTCCTTGTGCCCATGCGGAGCGCCGCGGCCTCCGCCGGCGGCATCGCGGACATACAGGTGCGCGGCATGAAAGTAATGGATCCGGACATCATACTCATGCGCCTTACCTTGCGCAAAGGCGACAAGCCTGACGCCAACGCCATCAACGAAGAAGTCAAACGCATTTGGGACATGGGCTATTTCAGCGACGTCCAGGCCGCCATGGAGGGCAGCACGCTTGTTTTCACCGTGGTGGAAAAACCGCGCATAGACAGTATCCTCGTGGAAGGGGCCGGCGATATCGACAAGGACGACGTGCTGGCCGTCATGAGCACCAAGACCGGCAACTCGCTCAACGAGCAGATGCTCTCCGACGACCTGCAGAAAATCACGGAACTGTACCGCAAGGAAGGTTATTACCTTGCCAAGGCCGACTACAGGCTTGAACAGCGCGGCGGCGGGCAGGGCGCGGTACTCGTCGTCTCCATTACGGAAGGCAAAAAGCTCTACATCAAGGAAGTCAGGGTGGAAGGGCTCAAGGAGCTCAAACAGGGCGACATGACCGACTATATGGCCTTGCGGCCGCGGACCATACTCTCCTGGCTCACCGGCACGGGGACTCTCAAGGAAGAATATCTGGAACGGGACACCAACGCCATTGCCGCCTTCGGTCTGAACGAAGGCTATGTGGACATTCAGGTTTCGGCGCCGCAGATCGAATACAAGGAAGACGGCATTTACGTCACGTTCCACGTGTCCGAGGGGGAACGCTATACCGTCCGCAGCGTTAATTTTGCCGGAGACGTCATCGACGATGAAGACAAGATGCTCGGCGTGGTGGAAATGGACGACTGGCAGAAGTCCAGCAAATATTTCTCCCTGACGGTCATGCAGGAAGACTCCAAGCGGCTCACCGACTACTACGCCAATCAAGGCTACGCCTTCGCCGAAGTGGACACGAAAATCCTCAAGGCCGATGACGGCAGCCCCCAGCTGGATGTGGGCTATGTCATTACCAAAAAACAGAAGGTGTTCATCCGTCGCCTGACGGTGGAAGGGAACGTGAAGACGCGCGACAACGTTATTCTGCGCGAAATGAGACTCGGCGACGGCGACATGTACGAGGCGTCCAAATTGCAGCGCTCCACGGAACGCCTGAACAGGCTGCGCTATTTTTCAGCCGTGGATACTGAACTCATCCCCACGGGTCAGGAAGACGAGGTGGATCTCAAGATCAAGGTCAAGGAAACAAACACCGGCGCCCTTATGGGCGGCGTCGGCTACTCCACCTACTATGACGTGGGCGTGACGGCTTCCATCATGGAACGGAACCTTTTCGGGCGCGGCTACTGGCTCCAGCTCCAGGGATTTTTTTCCTGGCGGCGCACCTCCGGCGTGCTTACTTTCACCAACCCGCGCGTCTACGACACCGATCTCTCCATCGGGAACGACATCTATTACATTCACGACTACTGGGATGATTTCACCAAGGACACTGTGGGCGACACCATAAACCTGAGCTATCCCATCGGCGAATACACCTCCGTGGGTTTGAGTTACCGTCTGGAGCGCTACGAACTGTATGACGTGGATGATTATGCCTCCCCCTACATTTCCGACTACAAGGGCACAAACTGGACAAGCGCCATCTCCGGCCGCATTCTGCGCGACACCACCGACGCCAAGGACCGTCCGACCAAGGGCACCATCGCGCGCCTCTGGGCGGAATACGGCGGCGGCGGCCTGGGCGGAACGGACAACTTTTTCAAAACCGTGGTGGACTGGCAGGGATTTGTTTCTTTCAATCCGCAGCACACGTTTCATGCGCGCGGACGCCTCGGCGGCGTTTTTCAGAACACCTCGGACAGAGTGCCGGTTTTTGAGCGGTTCTGGCTCGGCGGCATGGACACCATCCGCGGCTACAGCTACTCCGACATCTCTCCCCGTGACTACAAATACGGGGGGGAACATATCGGCGGCGACCGCATGGGGGTATTCAACCTTGAGTACATCTGGACATTCCAGAAGGACATAGGCCTTGCGCTCGTGCCTTTCCTCGACGGCGGCTTCAATATTGACCAGAAGACCATGGGCGACAATCTGGAAAAATACTGGGTCTATTCGGCGGGCCTCGAACTGCGCTGGCGTTCGCCCATGGGCGATCTGCGCATCGCTTACGGCATTCCGCTGACGCAGGATTATGACAAGGAGCGGGAGCCGGGACGGCTTGAGTTCAGCATGGGCCAGTTTTTCTAGTGTCATGTCATCAGTCAAGTGTCGGATAAAGCCGTTTAAGTTTTATCCGGCACTTGTCGGTGGTAAATTGCCAGTCAATCTTTGCTCCCGTAGTATTTCTTTGCGCCTGCCAC
>JAISOT010000042.1 GCA_031275465.1 Desulfovibrio sp. | reverse complement strand
CCAAGCCGGACTTCCTTGTGCCGTCCGTGGTCTATGTTCCGGAAATTGTCTTTGGCCAGATCGAACCCCGCCTGCGGAGAGGGGAACGTCCCGGCCAGGGCATCCTGGAATCCATCTAGAACCTTTTCAGTCGCATGAACGGATAACCCCTCCATCTCTGCCTCTTCCACGAGTCCCCGAAGAGGCAGAGATATCCGATAGAGGCTTTTTCCTGTTGCAAATGTTTACAGCATGTTTTGCGGAAAATCCGACTTCTGCGCTGCACCGTCTGTGCGGATTTCGCAGTATGGATTTGCGCACAAATCCGTGCAGAGCATATTGTGTGGAATACTTCAAGTCTCAAAATTAATATCCACTATTCAGGCAGACAGGAGGTTCCTTTGCATGGCTGATACCAGTAACAACATTGAAAAAAGTTTTCTGGGCTATACTGGGCAGGATATTGAAAAATTTAAGAAATACGCCGGTTACACCTTGTTTACCTTCGCTATCATGTACGCTTTCTTTTATAATGGCAGGCAAAACATCGGCCTTGCCTTGCCCTCCATGCAAAGCGAAATGGGGTGGAGCAAGAGCGAAGTGGGCATCATCACCTCGGTTCTTTTCTGGACTTACGGCTTCGGCCATCTGATCAATGGACGCCTGGGAGAAATGTTAGGCCCCAAGCGGTTTATCATCGCCGGTGTCATTCTATCCGTAATCTGCAACGTGGTCATCAGCTTCCAGAACACCATCCTGGCCATAGCGGTGTTCTGGGGCCTGAACGGCTACTTTCAGTCCATGGTCTGGTGCCCGGGCGTTAACCTTGTTTCCAAATGGTGGCCGAGCACTCGGCGCGGTTTTGCCACCGGCGTTTACACCGGCTGCGCTGGTGTGGCTTCCATCATAACCTGGCTCAGCGTTCTCGCGGCTTTTTCCCTTTTCCCGGACGATGGCTGGCGGGCGGCTTTCCGTTATCCCATCCTGCTCATCTTGGCGGCTGTTCTGGCCTTCGGGCTCCTGGCCAAGCAGAAGCAGTCGGATGTGGGCCTCAAGGATTATGTAGACGAAGACACCGACGCGCAGATGCAGGACGAAGAGAATCTCAAGAAGATGCAATCCAAAGGCAAGCTGTATCCTTTCGTTTTCCTTCTCAGCAACTGGCGCTTCGATACTTGGTGCCTCATCGCCATGGCTTCCAGCATCTGCCGTTACGGTCTCCTCACCTGGATTCCGTCTTACTATGTCAATGTAATGAACATGAACATCAAGGCCGGCATCGTCGGTTCCCTCGTTCTGCCTATTGGTATGGCCTTGGGCAGTTTTTTGATTCCTTGGGGAACCGACAAAATGGGCAAACAAGGCAAACTTTACGCTGTGATTACTTGTTCTTGCGTGGCCGGGCTGATGTCGTTCATCTTCCCGACCCTGAGTACAGTCACTTACGCCGCTATTGGCCTTTTCCTTACGGGATTCTTCGTTTACGCCATTAACGGCGTTCTCTGGGTATACGCAGGCAGCATTGGCGGCCGCGCATACTCCGGCACCGCCGCTGGCATTTTGGATTGGGCCGCTTACATGGGCGCTGCTCTTCAGGCCATCGTCTTTGGCTACATTCTTAATGCTGGCGGCTGGAACACCATGTTCTATGCCATCGCCAGCATGTGCGTAATCATGGCCGTTCTGGCTTTCATCGCTTCACGCGGTCAGAACAATTGAGTAATTGCAATACAAAATTGCTCAGGATTGGTATGCTTTCAAATCCTTCACTTGCTAAAATAAGGAGATAAGGAAATGGCAGTATCGTTTGGCGGATTTTGTCCTGTTGAATTGTATTTTTTGGATCTCAATGGCATGTATGACATTCTGAACGAGTATCCTGAAGGCAGTACCGGCATTCTTGTGGCCGATAAAACCCTGCTTGAGTTAATCCGGCAGGCTGAGATGCCGGAAAAATTGGCGAAGCGCTACGATCTCATCTGGGTGGATCATGTCACCCCCAACCCCACACAGATGAATATTCTCGACTCCCTGAAAAAAATCGGCTCCAAGGAACCAACCTGGATGGTGGCTGTGGGCGGCGGCAGCGCCATCGATCAGGCCAAGGGCATAAGCGCTTCTTATGATCTCTTCAAGGGTAAGGTTCCTTCCCTTGAGGACATTACAGCCATGATCAAGCAGAAGACCTACCTGAAGAACTTGAGGCCCATTCCCATCTGCGCCATTCCCACAACAGCCGGAACCGGCTCGGAGGTGACCAAATGGGCGACGATCTGGGACGTTTACAAAACGGCCAAGTTTTCCATAGACGACGAGAAGTATTATCCGAAAACAGCGCTGATTGTGCCGCAACTTACTTACGGCGCGCCGAAAAAACTTATCCTCTCCACAGGGCTTGACGCCATGAGCCACTCCATGGAGGCTTTCTGGGCCAAGCCGTCCAACCCGATCGTCAAGGACGTGGCCACCATCGCCATCAAGCGCATTTATGAGAACCTGCCCTTGGCTCTGAAAAATCCCTTGGACGAAAAAGCCCGCGCGGCTCTTTCCACGGCGGCGGCGCTTTCGGGCGTGGCCTTCTCGAACACGCGCACCACAGCCTGTCATTCCATCTCTTACCCCATGACCATGCAGTTCGGCGTGGATCATGGCTTCGCCTGCGCCGTTACCTTGGTGGAAGTGGCCAAGATCAACCGTTCGACCGTGCCCGCAGTGGACGCCTTGATCGATGAAGTGTTCGGCGGGTACGGGCAGTTTCAGAAATGGATGGATGAGGTCAGTCACGATATCCAGCCGCTCAAACTCTCGGCCTTCGGCATAGACGAGTCCGGCATTAAGAGCCTGACCAAGGCCGCCTTTACCGCCGGGCGCATGGACAACAATCCGGTGGATATCACGCCGGAACAGGTTGCTGGCATTCTGGAAAGATGTTTATAATAAACACGGTTCATCCGGCTGAAGGATACTTTTGACAAAAAGCGTGGACATGGTTTCCACTTGAGAGTCCAACCAAAAACTTTCAAGGAGGAAGAACCATGTCCACGAGTTTCATTACAAGCCAGACGTAGTTACACACGGGCCTTTGCCCGATACGCTCTTGATCTGAATAGGAAATGCCTTATTTCACTGGAATACGAAATGAGGGGGTTCGGGGGGCATCATGCCCCCCGGCGGGGTTCGGGGCGGAGCCCCGATAAATCAGCATTGCCCTAACGAATGAAGTTGGTCATCACCTTGGCCGCCGGGGCCGGCGGCGGGACGGCTTCCCGGCCGTAGGCCATGAGTTTGAGCAGCCAGGCCATGTTGGCGCCGAGGACGCGCATACACTGCAGGCCCTCCGCGTCCTGTTCCGCTTCGCCCGGCAGCAGGCCGTGGACCATGGGCCAGTATGTGCCGCCGGGGATGACCATCTCCGAAATGGTCAGATATTTTTGCAGTTGATCCACGGTGGTCACCGATCCGGCCCGGCGCACCGCGGCCACGCCGGCCCCCACCTTGAGGCGGAAGAGGCCGCTGCCGGCGGCGACGAAGAAGGTTCTGTCCAGAAAGGCCTTCATGGTTCCGGCCATGCCGGCGTAATAGACCGGGGCCCCCAGGAGGATGCCGTCCGCCTCGGCCATTCTGGCGATACAGTCATTGACGCAGTCATCCGCAAACCGGCACTGTCCTCCGGGTTTGCGCATACAGGCATAGCAGCCGACGCAGCCGCGGATCGCCTCCTTGCCGATGTGGATCAGCTCCGTGCCGATGCCGTTTTCCTCCAGGGCGCTCAGCGCCGTGTTCAGGGCCAGGGCGGTATTGCCAGCCTGCCGGGGACTTCCGTTGATGGCGACAACCTTCATCAAAATCTCCTTTCTGGTTTGAAACCTCTCCCTTCAGGGAGATTGCCGCGTAACGCCCGGTGAAGCCGGGCCTGCCATCCCGCCAACCCCTCCCGGAAGGGAAGGGCAATCCAGCCCCGGCTCCGTATCCGCCGGCTGGAGCCAGTCGGCGGATGGAGCTGGCGGTGGATTGAAACATCCGCGATCTCCTTGACCTGGATTTTCCGGAGCCGCGAGGCTCCGGGAGGGAGTATCCCGCCTCACCCAAGCGGGAGAGGCAAGGAAAAGGAGGCGAAAAACCGGGCGGGAGACGGGTTCTCCTCCTGCCCGGTTTTTCGCCCGCCCTGTGAGGGGGAAAAGGCTTTATTTCACTTCCACATCGGCGCCGGCCTCGGCGAGCTGTTTCCTGGCCTCTTCGGCCTTGTCCTTGGCCGCGGCCTCAAGAATGGCGGAGGGGGCGCCGTCCACCTTATCCTTGGCTTCCTTGAGCCCCAGGCTGGTCAGGGCGCGCACGACCTTGATCACGGCAATCTTGTTGGCCCCCGCGGCTTTGAGGATGACGTCGAATTCGGTCTTTTCCTCTTCAACAGGCGCCGCCGGTCCGGCCGCGGGAGCCGCGGCCACGAGAGCGGCGGGGGCGGCGGCGGAGACGCCGAATTTCTCTTCCAGTTCCTTGATGAACTCCGACAGCTCCAGTACCGTCATATTGGCAATGAAGTCAACAACTTGTTCTTTGGTCACAGACATGGATCGTCTCCTTTGCGGCTTCCGGCTTGAGGTTAGGCGGCCTTTTTTTCTTCAATGGCCTTGAGGGCATACAGCATTCCGCGAATGACGTTGGCAAGCAGCGACACGAAGTTGGTGGGCACCGCGTTCAGGGTGCCCAGAGTCCGGGCCAGCAGTTCCTTTCTGCCGGGCAGTCTGGCCAGGGCGTCGATCTGCTCGGCGGCGAGGAATCTCCCATCCAGGCTTGCATGGCGCAGGACAAGGTTTTTGCTGGTCCTGGCGAAATCCGTCAGCGCCTTGGCGGCGGCGACGGGATCGTGCGACCCCAGGGCAATGGCGCAGTTTTCGCGGAAGTGATCCTTGATGACCTCATGGGGGCTTCCCGCAAAGGCGATGCGGGCAAGGGTGTTCTTGACGACAAGCAGTTCGGCTCCGTTGCCGCGGAGTTTTTCCCTCAAGCGGGTCATTTCTTCCACCGGCATACCCTTGAAGTCGACAACCACCGCAATGGAGGCGTTTTCGGCGCCGGCCCTGATTTTTGTGATCACGGCGGCTTTTTCTGTCCTGTTCACACGACTCTCCCGGAGTTTTGCAGTGCTGGTGGAAAATCAAGCCAGAGCGGAGTCTCGGCGGGGCTTTTCGGCACGGCGCCGCGCCCGCTGTCTGTGACTCGAATTTCCAGGCCTCAACCGACGGCGGAATATTCCGCCGGATCAAAGGGACTCGCGAGGCCGCCCGGCCCCCTCCAAGGGCGCCCGGCGGGGCGATCAGGAGCCGCCTTCAATGAATTTGCGGACCACAGCGGGGTCAACCTTGAAGCCCGGTCCCATGGTGGTGGAAACCGCCATGGTCCGCATATAGGCGCCCTTGGCGGCCGAGGGCTTGAGGCGGTTGACCTCACTTAAGAGAGCCCGCAGGTTTTCCTGAATTTTTTCCGGGCCGAAGGAGACCTTGCCCAGGGGGGCATGGAGCACCCCGGCTTTGTCCACTTTGAACTCCACGCGGCCGGCCTTGATTTCTCTGACAGCCGCGGCCACCTCAAAGGTAACGGTACCTGTCTTGGCATTGGGCATGAGTCCGCGCGGTCCGAGAATGCGGCCCACCTGGCCCACCAGGGCCATGGTGTCCGGAGTGGCGATGGCGGCGTCAAATTCCAGGAATCCTTCCTTGATTTGGGCCACAAGGTCTTCCGCCCCGACCAGATCGGCTCCGGCGGCCTTGGCTTCGGCCTCCTTGTCGCCCTTGCAGAAGACGGCCACGCGCACGGTTTTTCCCAGGCCGTGTGGCAGGGGACATGCCCCGCGCACCATCTGGTCGGAGTATTTGGGATCGACTCCGAGGCCGAGGGCCACATCGACGGTTTCATCAAATTTGGCGAAGGCCACGGCCAGGGATTTGGCAATGGCGTCCTCCACGCTGAATGTCTGCTGCACATCCGTGCCTGCGGCGGCGTTGCGGAATTTTTTTCCATGTTTGGGCATGGCGCACCTGATCCTTCGTCGTTTGCACCGTCTGCCGCAAGAACTGCCGCGGCAGCGCGATGATGGCAATCCTATTTTACCTCAAGGCCCATGCTGCGCGCGGTTCCAAGGATGGAGCGCTTGGCGGCCTCCAGATCCCTGGCGGTCAAGTCCGGCATCTTGAGGGCCGCAATCTCTTCCACCTGCTGCATGGTGACGACGCCGACCTTGTTCCGGTTGGGTTCTCCCGAGCCTTTTTCGATCTTGGCGCTTTTAAGGAGGAGCACGGGGGCCGGCGGAGTCTTGGTGATGAACGAAAAGGAGCGGTCATGATAGACGGTGATGATCACCGGGATAATCGTGCCCTTCTGGTCGGCGGTTCTGGCGTTGAAGGCCTTGCAGAACTCCATGATGTTCAGCCCGTGCTGGCCCAGGGCCGGTCCCACGGGAGGGGAGGGATTCGCCACCCCGCCGGGGATCTGCAACTTGATCCTGGCGACTTCTTTCTTGGCCATTTGCGTATTCCTTATGTCCCGGCCGGACTTTGTCTCCGGGGACCGGGCGGCCTTATCTGGTTATTCGCCTTTCAAATCACAACCGCATCCAGGCAGTCGTGATTCGGCGGCCGCGGCGGGAAGGTGGCCTTGCCGCTCGAAATGCCGCGCATTTCGCCATCCTGCCGCGGATTCCATTTCCGAACCGAAGATGAGGACATCTTTGGTCCGGCAATGGAATTATCCTTTGGAAACCTGGACGAAATCCAACTCCACCGGGGTTTGTCTGCCGAAAATGGAGACGGAGACGCGCAGCTTGCCCTTATCGTAGTTCACATCCTCCACAATGCCGTTGAAGCCGCCGAAGGGGCCGTCAATGACGCGCACCTCGTCCCCGCGCTCAAAGTTGAATTTGGGCCGGGGCTGTTCCTGGCGGGTTTCCATAAGGGCCAGGATGCGCTCCGCCTCGCTGTCGCGCATGGGGGTGGGACGGTTTTTCCCGCCCACAAAGCCGGTGACCTTGGGGATGGACTGGATCAGGTGCCAGGAGGCGTCCGTCATTACCATCCGGAGCATCACATACCCGGGGTAAAATTTCCGGGTAAAGGTCTTCTTTTCCCCGCGGACCAGTTCGATGACCTTTTCCGTGGGGATGATCACCTCCGCGATCAGGCCGTCATCCTGGGCCGTGCGCATCATTTCCCGGATGGTCTGTTCCACCCGGTTCTCAAAGCCGGAGTAGGTATGGACAATATACCAGCGCGCCCTGGGCGCGTCCTGCGCGGCGTCGTTCATCAAAACTTCCTTTATGGGTGGGTTGTAACATCCTATCTGCCTCCCCGGGTGAGGATGACGTCCATCAGATTGGCGAAAAGAAAATCCGCCAGGCCGAGGAAGAGGGACATCAGGACCACCAGCACCAATACGGCGAGAGAGGTGACGCGCACTTCCTTCGCGGTGGGCCAGGAAACCTTGCCCAGTTCGTTGCGGGCGTCTTCAAAATAGCGGATCAGGGAACGGAAGCGGGCAACAATCTTTGAAGGGGCCGCGGCCGGCGCTGCCAGCGGCTTTCCCCCCGTCCCTTTATCCTGCTTGATCTGCTTGGCTGTCATACTATCCCTTATCGTGCGCGAGGGCACACAGCGCCGGAGCGCGGAACATTCCGCCAGACCGGCGCATCCGTCCGGACAAGGCGCCGGTCGGGCTTGCGGACCGCTGAAACGGTCGGACATTTTTCGGGGCGGCGGCAGGCAACAGTCGTCCGCGCATCCTGGCAAGGGATGGCAGGGCAGGAGGGACTCGAACCCCCAACATCCGGTTTTGGAGACCGGCGCTCTACCAATTAGAGCTACTGCCCTGCGTCCAATCCCCCGCGCTGTCCGGCAGGGAACCTCGTTACCTCGTTTCGCGGTGGAGAGTCATCTTTTTGTCCCAGGGACAATACTTTTTGAGCTCCAGGCGTCCGGTGGTATTCTTCTTGTTCTTGCTCGTGGCGTAATTGCGCCGTTTGCACTCCGTGCAGGCAAGCAGAATATTGATGCGCATGGCCTTACTCCAGGATTTCGGAAACCACGCCGGCGCCCACGGTGCGCCTGCCTTCCCGGATGGCGAAGCGCAGCCCCTGCTCCATGGCGATGGGGGAGATGAGCTCCACCGTGAAGGTGGCGTTATCTCCGGGAATCACCATTTCCACGCCTTCCTGCAGGCCGATGATGCCGGTCACGTCCGTGGTGCGGAAGTAAAACTGGGGCCGGTAGCCAGTGAAGAAGGGAGTGTGGCGGCCGCCTTCTTCCTTGGACAGAACGTAGACTTCGGCCTTGAACTTTTTGTGCGGGGTGATGGATTTCGGGGCGGCAAGGACCTGTCCGCGTTCCACCTCATCCCGCTTGACGCCGCGCAGAAGGGCGCCGATATTGTCGCCGGCCTGCCCCTGGTCCAGAAGCTTGCGAAACATTTCCACGCCCGTGCAGGTCGTCTTGGAAGTTTCGCGGATGCCCACGATTTCCACTTCCTCTCCCACCTTGATGAGGCCGCGTTCCACCCTGCCGGTGACCACGGTCCCCCGGCCGGAGATGGAGAAAACGTCTTCAATGGGCATGAGGAAGGGCTTGTCAATATCGCGCTGAGGCTCGGGGATGTAGTTGTCGCAGGCGTCAAGGAGTTCGAGAACGCATTTGGCCTCTTCCGAATCCGCCTTTTCCGTTTCCAGGGCCTTTAGGGCTGAACCGCGGATCACGGGCACGTCATCGCCGGGGAAGCCGTAGGAGGAAAGCAGCTCGCGCACTTCCAGCTCCACCAGTTCCAGCAGTTCCTCGTCGTCCACCATGTCGCACTTGTTCAGAAAGACGACCAGATAGGGCACGCCAACCTGGCGGGCAAGCAGGATGTGCTCGCGGGTCTGGGGCATGGGGCCGTCGGTGGCGGCCACCACGATGATGGCGCCGTCCATCTGGGCAGCGCCGGTGATCATATTCTTGATGTAGTCGGCGTGCCCGGGGCAGTCCACATGGGCATAATGGCGCTTGTCCGTTTCATACTCCACATGGGCCGTGGCGATGGTGATGCCGCGTTCCTTCTCCTCGGGGGCCTTGTCGATTTCATCGTAGGCGACATACTTGCCCTTGCCCCTTAAGCCCGCAATCTTGGTAATGGCCGCGGTCAGCGTGGTCTTGCCGTGGTCGATATGGCCGATGGTGCCGATGTTGACGTGAGGCTTGGTGCGCTCAAATTTTTCCTTACCCATAATCGTCTCCTAACTGGCTTTTGTGATCTCCCGGTCGTCCTGCTCGTGCCGGGCGCTTGGAAAAACCCCCGTGGAGCCCACGAGCAGGATTGAACTGCTGACCTCGTCCTTACCAAGGACGCGCTCTACCGACTGAGCTACGTGGGCGTATCCGTTACGCATTGCTGTTTGGGGAGGAACGGGGCGGTTTTGTGGAGCGGGAAACGAGACTCGAACTCGCAACCCTCAGCTTGGAAGGCTGATGCTCTAGCCATTGAGCTATTCCCGCTATCCGCCGTAGTTCCTCGACGGATCTTCCCGTCTCCTACAGCCTTAGTCAGTCAACGCCTGGTGGTGGGGGGTGGATTCGAACCACCGAAGTCGTACGACGACAGATTTACAGTCTGTTCCCTTTGGCCGCTCGGGAACCCCACCACGTCATGGAGCCGGCGATGGGACTCGAACCCGCAACCTGCTGATTACAAATCAGCTGCTCTGCCAGTTGAGCTACGCCGGCAATGAGATAGTGCTAATACGTTCACTTCGGGCAAAAGGCAAGCGAAAAATGCGTTTTTCGGAAAATTCCCGTCGCCGGGGCGGCTGCCCTCAGCCGGCGCAGGCCGGCACGGGCAGAGGGGCGCGCCGGACGAGGGCAGGCGCGGGCTGGAAGGGCCGGGAGGAGTCCGTGGCGGCAAGGAGGCCCGCGGAGGAGATCTGCCGGAGAAATTCATTGTTCAGGCTGTGCCCGGAGCAGATCACCGTGAAGCGGCCTGTCAGGGGCAGGGGGAGCACGGCCATGTCGCCGATGAAGTCCAGAATCTTGTGGCGGACGAATTCATCCGGAAAGCGCAGTCCCCCGGCGTTCAGCAGGCCGCGATCATCCAGAACGAGGGCGTTGTCCAGACTGCCGCCGAGCGCCAGGCCGCTGGCGCGCAGGGCCGCCACGTCTCCGGCGAAGCCGAAAGTCCGGGCGCCCGCCACCCGGAGAAAGGTCGCCGGAGTCAGTTCCAGCGTCAGCCGCTGCCGCCCGATGAAAGGGTGGGGGAAATCAATGAGGTAGTCGACGCGGAAACCGGCATAGGGTTCGGCGCTGATGGATTTTCCCCCCCGGGAACAATGGGCCGGGCCGGAGAGACGGTAAAAACGGCGCGGTTTTTTCTGGAGCCGGAGGCCGGCTTCGGCCAGAAGGGCGGCGAAAGGAGCCGCGCTGCCGTCCAGAATGGGCACCTCCCCGCCGCTGACGTCCACATGGACGTTGTCAACGCCAAGGCCGCGCAGGGCGGCCAGAAGATGCTCCACTGTGCCCACGGCCAGACCGTCCCGGCAAAGGGAAGTGGCAAGGCCGGTGGCGACAACGGCCTCGGGCGTAGGGGCAAGGCTCCGGAAACCGGCAGCGGTCTCCAGATGAAAGAGAATCCCCGTGTCCTCGGCCGCCGGCCTCAAAACAAGACCGACTTCCTTCCCGCTGTGCAGGCCGATGCCCGCGCAACGCGCCTGCCGCTCAATGGTTGTCTGCTGCATCGTGTCCCTCTGCCTGCCGCCCTGCAAGAAGCAGTCCAAAAGGAGTGGATTCCTTCTCCCTTGAAAATATTGCCCCTTTTCCCGATCCGGCGCAGCAGGGGTTTGTTGTTTTTGCGCACTTGTTGTTTTTTGGCCTCTAATACCGAGTCGCATTCAAACTCGTTTGAAT
>JAISOT010000175.1 GCA_031275465.1 Desulfovibrio sp. | reverse complement strand
GGGGCCAGCCTGTACGGCGCGGACATCCGCAACGTGGTGATGGACGGCGGCACGCGCTTCGAGGGCGCCGATTTCAAACGCACGCCGCTGGACGGAAAAAAGGAGGCTCTGCGGGATGCCGTGCGCAAAAATTCCTGAACGGGCCATGCGGGTGGAAAGTCGCGCCGACGCGGCCGGCGAAAAAAATTTCAAAAAATGTATTGACTTTGACATTCAATTTCATTACCCTCCTTTTCGCGCTGATGATTGAGGTGAAAAAGACGTTTCGGACCGCCTGACTTTCAATTTCATTACCGTCCGCTTCATGCGAGGGGAACGCCATGCCGCCCAGTTGGAAATTTTCCGGAAATTCCGCATCGGGAACTCCCCTGCCCGACTTTCGCGTGCTCGCCTTCACCGGCCGGGACGACATCTGCGTGGGGTATGCATTCGACACGCTGATTCTGGCCGACAAGCTCCCGCCGGACAGGGCGCGGGCGCTTCAGGCGGATCTGGCGGCCGCGCCGCGGCTCACGCTCACCGGCAAACGCGGCTCGGGCGAATCCTTTGTCCGGCACGGCATCGCCGGGGAGGTGTCCTGGCTGTTCAACGCCGCCGGCGCCACGCTGTTCCGCGTTCTCCTGCGGCCGCGCTCCTTCAGGCTGCATCTGGCCTCCCATTCCCGCATTTTCATGAATCTGGCGCTGCCGCAACTGCTCGACAAGCTGCTGCAGGCCGAAAAGCTCACGGCCGGTTCCGATTTCGAGAACAAGCTGGGCTCCGAGCACGCGGCGCGTCCCCTGACCTGCCAGTACAACGAGACCACGTTCAATTTTCTGGCGCGCCATCTGGAACGCGTGGGCGGGTACTGCTACATCCGCCAGACCGGCGACGGGGACGCGCTTGTCCTCGCGGACGACAAAACGCAGGTCGAGCCGCTCCCCGTCAGGGACGCCCTCGACTGGAACGAGCGGGAGGAGGACGAGGTCGTCTTTTCCTTTGCCCGCGCGCAGACGGCCGGGCCGACCAGGGTGACCCTGCGGGATTACAGCTCGGAGCAGCCCGGCGCGCTGATCGACGCGGACGCCCTTGAGACGCGGCACGCGCGCGGCGGCGGGGAAGTCAATCATTACGGGGCGCTCAACATGTTCGGCGAAATGGCTTCCGACGGCTTTGCCGCGCAGGACGCGCGGGATCACGCCAAAAAGCTGGCTTCGGCCCGCCTGCGCGCCCTTGTGAGCGCCGCCAATCTGGCGAGGGGCGAGAGCACTGTCCCCTGGCTGCAGGCCGGGCACGCCTTCACCCTGAACGGGGACCGCTTTCAGCTTCTCAGCGTGCGGCACTCCTGCAACCTCGTCGGGGACGCCGAGGGCGAAAGGCTGCTGCGCCGCGCGAGCGGCCTGGGCTTTGAGGCCGGCGGCCCTGAAAAGGGCTACCGCAACGCCTTTGTCTGCCACCCTCTGGATCTCGGCCCCTTTGCCCCGGAATGCCGCGCCGCCAGACCCGTCGTGTCCGGGCCCCTCCACCCCAGGGTGGACGCCGCCGGCAGCGGCGACTACGCGGAGCTGGACAAGCACGGCCGCTACAAGGTCAAATTCTTCTTTCCGGAAAAGGTCATCGCCGCCGACGCGGAAGTGTCGCAGGACGGCAACTGGTCCATCCCCCTGCGCATGATGCAGCCGCACGCGGGGTCGAAATCGGGCATACATTTCCCGCTCCTCAAGGGCGTGGAGGTGATGGTGGTCTTTACGGACGGCGATCCTGACCGGCCTGTCATTCTGGGCGCGCTGCCCAACCCGGAGCATCCCAGCGTGGTTGTGGACTCCAACCGGCAGACGAACATGCTCCAGACGCCCGGCGGACACACCATCACCATGACGGACACGGCGGGCAGCAAGGAACTCAGTTTGAAAACCCCCGGCGGGCACGGCATCACCATGCGCGACGTGGACGGCAAAAGGGAGATCCGCCTGGATTCGCCGTGCGGCGGAAACTACATCCGGATTCATGAACAATAGGGCGAAAGAACTCCAGCGGCGGGCGATGCCCGCCATAAAAAGGAAGAAAAGAACATGCCGGACGACGACAATAATAATACCAATCCCCCGGCTTCATCCGATGATGATGCCGACACAGGGTTCTGGCAAGGCGACCAAACCCAGGCGCAGGGCGGTACCGGAGCGCAGTTTCAGTTATTCATGGGAGCCCAGCAGCAGGTCACCTTGGGAGCCGTCCACGCGCTTGTCGGCGGCTTAAACGCTTCGACTGTCCTCGGCGCCAATACCGGAATTGTAGCGGGCGAAAATTTTGCCCTCAACCTGCTTACCACGCAGGAGGGGCACCTCGGCTGGAAGTTTGATCTGTGCACGGCCAAAACCGAAGCGGGTGAGCTGGAAGATACATTAAAGGGCATCAGACAGGATATCACTGGGAACAGCACGGCCATTACAGGCCTGAATGACACGGTCGCGGCGCAGCGCTCCGCTATTGCCGCCGCAAACACCCGCGTGGACGGCGTGGCGGATAACGTGGCGGCGCAGAGGACAATGGTTGACGCCCTTGAGACCCGGTGCTCGGCGTCGAAAATGGAAGCCATCGCGAACA
>JAISOT010000171.1 GCA_031275465.1 Desulfovibrio sp. | reverse complement strand
CCACCGGGCGCACATAACTTTTTTTGGCCCGTTTTGTTCCCCCCCCCCCCCCCCCCCCCATTAACACCGTTTTATAACGCGCCAGTCTTCAGGGCTGGCACGGCTTTTGGCGTTTTCTCCGCCTTTCCGGCACTGCCTTTTCCGCCAGCAGTGCCTTTTTTATTCCCCATCTGCAAACTGGATGTGCGCAACGCCTGCATCCTGGCCGCGCTGCGTTGTTATTGATATGGCCGGGCCTGTCAGCGACACCGGAATGAAAACCGTTCTGCCGATATTTTTGACGGCATTTTTCGTTGTGACAATATGCTCAAAATCCTCTTTTTTATATCCTTTGAACGATTGGGAGGATGCGAATTGCTATTTTACTGTTGGAAAATCAATAATGAAAGGATTACATCTCTATAAAGATATCATAGAACAGAAAGGTCCAATAGTTTATTTTGTACATGCCATTGCATCTGTAATTTCAGACAGGAGTTTTCTCGGTGTATATCTTATAGAAATTATTACCGCTTTTTTATATCTATATTTTACATATAAAATTTTTTTATTATATGCGCATGAAAAAACAGCGTACGCTCTTTTGATATTTTCTGCAATTATTACATATAGCTCATTCAGCTTTCAGCATGGAGACAGTGTCGAGGAGCTTTGTCTGCCGATAATAGCCTGTGGAGTATATGTCACAGCAAAATATTTCCGCGATCAAGACAGAACAACTCTGCCGGTTTCCGTTTTTTTTGTTCATGGAATATTTGCCGGGTGCATTTTGTGGATGAAATTCACGATACTCGGGTTTTACATCGGCTGGATGTCGGCCATATTGACTTACTATGTCTATAAAAAATTTTATAAAAATATTGTACATGGCATATTCACATTTTTATTTGGAATCATTGTCGTTACTATTCCTTTGTTGGCATATTTTATATTAAACAAGTCACTTGGCATTATGTTTAATGCATATTTCTATGATAATATATTTCGCTACGCAAATATATCCAATATACTTGCTCCATTGTATAATCCTTTGCTATTTTTCGCCAGGTGTTCATGGTATAATGATTTTATGCCATGCATACTGTCATTGGCCTGTTTGTATTCTCTTTTTATTTCAAAAGACATGTTATCTCATTTTGAAAAATTTAATTATGCGTCATTACTATTTTTTACGCTGTATGGGCAAGTATCCGGCGGAAAATTTTACCAGTCTTATTATTTTCTTGTCATTATCCCTCTGTTGTTATACGCAGCAAGTTCATGTGTTGGGCAATTACAGAAAAAATCGGGAAGATTTTTTCACTATAGCGCAAAGACATACCTTGTGTTGTTTTCAGCTATTATATTTTCCGCTGCTCATAGCGTGTTTGAAATCAATCTGTCTTATATGATGCATAACATGGCGTTCAGAACATTACAAAAAATTTTCGGCCTTGGCGCGGGACTCGGATTGCTTGCAATGGCCCTGAGCGCGGAAAGCCGGCTCAAGAATTCAATATCAACATGGAAAACAGCGACCGGAACTGTTTTTGTCTCTGTTGTATTTTCTTTTTTGTTAAGCCAGAATACCTGGTTGCTCTGCATGGACAAAGGCCGCTTGCCCCAATATCAGTTTGCTGGAATTATCAATCAGGTTTCCAAAGCAACTCTTTTGAACTATGATTTTTTGGACGGGGGATTTTATACGGCGTCCGGGATTGTTCCAACCACAAAGTATTTTTGCCGGTTGAACCTGAATGCGCCGGAAATGGTCGAAGAACAGCGCCGCATTGTCGCGGAAGGCCTTTGCGATTTTGTGGTCTGCCGCGCCAAAGGAGGGGAGCCGCCGCATTTCGCCATGTACGGACTGTTGGCGACCTCGCAATTCGAATATGAAAATTGCAAATATACTTACTTTCTCTTCGGACGTAGGGATATTTGCAGGTTGTTGCAGACCCGGAGCCATAGACGGAAAACACAAATCAGCCCGCCAGGGGCATGTCCTGAAGGCCGAATTTTTTGAGAATATCTCCGAGGCGCGCATTTTGTTCGCGGTCCAAGGCCTGTTCGCCGTCGAAATCAATGTTGTCCATCATCAGGGCATAGTAGGCGCGCATCCAGTCCAGGCACCATGTTTTTTCAAAGGGGGGCTGGATTTCCGGCAGGGCCGGGTAGCCGTCAAAAGGCGCGGGCGGCTCGAAAAGAATATGCCGCCCGCCCCCCATGACGATGGCGCGTTCCTCAGCGCTTCGTTCTCTGGGGCTGAAGCCGAGCCAGTTCATGTACTTGTTCAGCAGGGCGCTTGCCCGGCCCACCTGTTGCCAGACGATGTGTTCCCTTGCGGTATTGGCGTAGGCGGCGGCTTCCTGCAACGTCTTTTCCATTTCCTCGGCGATGCGCATCCGCGCCAGCCCCATCGTCAGTTCACTGACAAACTTGGCGAGACTTTGTGAGGGAATGCCGTATTCCTGCAGTACGCGCGGATCGTCGGAAAAATTCCGCAATTTGTCGCACCAGGAACTGATAATCAGATCGGTGAAATACCGCGCTTCACTCAGGCGTTTCCCGGACAGGCGCTGGGCATTGCCGTTTTGCCCGGGAGGGGGAGGGGCGGGAACATCCTCGCCGAAAAGCTCGACGAGAACATCGGCGGCATCCACGCTGTTGCCGATGTTTACCTGTATCTCGTCAGCCCCCCCGTCGTCTTCCGCCATGAGAAAGCGGCGGCGGGCCTCAAAGTAGAGGTCGTACAGATCCTGATCCCACACGATGAGGCCACTGAAGAACTGTCCAGTGCGTTGCTCCTGCAGCAGCCGCGCGAAGTGGGAAAATATCTCGCGGCTGAACAGCTCTTTCTGACGCCGCTCTTCTTCCCTGTCATCCGTTTTGTAAAAGGCGGACAGACGCCGGAAGAGCTTCTGGCAGCGGTCTTTCAACGCCGCGCGGAGCTGCGTCCGTTTGACGGCCGGGTCGCAGAGGGGGCGCAGGGACTCGCGGATGTGGGAAATGCCGCCGTCATTCAGGCGCATGGCGGCCTCCCAGGATTTTTGCGGATCCTTGAAATGCCGCGCCACCAGGGCGCTGTTCAGAAAGGCGTCCTTCAGGGATTCCACCAGCTTTTGCGCGTCCCTGCGTACGCCGGTTTCCCGGTTGTTGTCATCATATTCCAGCGCCGTTTTGAATTTGAAATTCGGATTACGCAGTAAAAACAGATTGTTGAAGGCGTGCGTACCGTCCCATACAGCGGGCCAGTCGTGCTGCTTGCCGAAAAAATCCAGCAGGGAGGCGTGCAGGCGGTTGTCCCAGCGCGATTCAACCGAAGGGGCGCCCGCCTTGTCCTCAAATTCCATGTCAAATTTTGTGAGCACAAAATACAGGGCCACGGGTTTGTCCCTGCGGGACTCGGGCGATTCTCCGTGGGCGGCAAGAACCCAGCCGTTGATGACGCCCGGCAGATCCTGCACTTCCTGGTTGCTCGGACCGATGCACAGCAGCATGCTGGTCAGCTCTTTTTCCGCGCAATAGCGTTGAAAAAGGTAGGCCACCTTGCCGCGCAGAAAAAGCTCCTTTGTCATGCCGGGTTTTTGCAGTTCGCGCTGCACGTCCGTCAACTTGTAGCGTGATCGGTAGCCCGGAAAGTCAAGAAGATCCGTCTGGTCAAAATAGTCATCCGGCTTCTCGTCCATGACAACGGTCAGTTCCGCCGTGAGAGCGGCCACAACGGAGCGGGGCAGCGGGACAGCCGCGTCCGGGCCGATCGAAACCCGGAGTTGCGGGCCGCCGGTTTTATCAAGCCCTTCCAGCATGGCCACGTCAATGATGCTGTCCGCGCGGGGAATGAGGGCTTCGATGGGGCAGAACGCATTGTCCGCAAAGGAAAGTTTTTCCAGTGTCCCCGCGAGGTTGCGGCACAGCTCCGTAAACTGGGGAACGCCGTTCCAGATGAGGCTGTACAGACTTACGCGGTCGCTGAGATTGAGCTTTTGCCCCAGTTCCAGGGCGCGCTGCCAGTAGACGCGTTCCAGTTCTTGCACGCGGGGTTTGGCCTGAAAGTCCTTGAGAAGATATTCCCGCAGGTCTTCCAGGGCGTCCAGATCAATATGCGGCGCGCCCGCGCTCTGCCTGCCCTGCAGGGAATCAAGCGCCGCGGTGATGGCGGCGGCGTCGGGAACTTCCTTGTGCTCGCAGTCCGCATAATAGGTGTTGGCGATGATTTTGACGATGTCCGTTTCGCCGAGCAGGCGTATTTGGACCGGAAAGCCTTCCGGCAGGGCGCCGGGCCGGGTCATGGTGAAGCGCGTCACGAGGCCGGTGGATTCTTTGCCCCCCTCGGGGTTGATTTCACTGATGAAGTCATATTTTGTTCCTCCGAAAAGGGCCGTGAGGCTGCCCGCTCTGCTGCGGGCGAGGGCGGAAATGAGATAGGATTTACCCGCCTGGCTGGGGCCGAAGACGCCGGCGCACATCTTGCGTCCGGCGGCGCGCGAGCACTGGAGGAAAGCCCTGCGCGCGCGCCGCAATTCCAGTTGCAGGCCGCTCAATTCGCTCCTGACGAGATTTGCGTTTTCCGATGTCCACGCGGCGGCTTCGGTTGCCGCGCGGGCAAGGTCAAGACAATATTCCCCGAGGGTCTGCGCTGCCATTGATAGCTCCATGATGTCCGTTACAGTCCGCGACCGGAATGGAAACCGCCGGTCGGCTTCCGTTCCGGTTGCCCCTTGAGATCATACCACAATTCCCGTGTCCAGCCATGCCCCTTCGTCCAGCGGCAAGGTCTGAAGACGCATGTGCAGTTCTTTTGTTTTTACGGGCGCGCCGTACCGGTCGGTGATGTCTTCAATGGCGAATTCGCCTTCATCCCTCTCGCCGCCATCGGCCACAAGGCCGAATTCGTCTTCTGTCAGCTCCCTGACGGTCAGGGCGAGTTTTACGGAATAGGGCGTTCTGCCGGATGCGGCGCGTCTGGCGTCTTCATCGGCGAAATCAAGCACATAGAAGCGAGATGTCGTCCAGCGTTCCACATCCAGCAGCCTGAAGCCGACGGTGATGGTATTGGAAAAGGAAATTTCCCTCGTGTAGGTTTTTTCCTCCCTGGCGGCGACATCCACTTCAAACCAGACCTTCGGTTTCTTGATCTGGCCGTTGATGTCCATCTCCCCGACAAAGCGGGCTGTGGAGGAAGGCACTATGCCCGAAGGATCAAAGGAAAACCCCTCCAGATGGCCCTCGGCCAGCGAGCACAGAATGCCGCCCACCACGACCGTTGTTTTGGGATCGCTTATGGTTCCGGACACGTCCGCAAAGGGATACCAGGAACCCACTCTGTAGCGGCTCATGGGCAGTATGCGATCCGGAGGCAGCGGCAATTTGGCGAGCACGGCCGAGAGGATGGCGCGCCAGCGGCTTGGTCTGCCCGTGAGCAGAAGCATGTCGCAGTCGTAACGTTGTATGACCTCGCAGAGATTGGCCAGGGGCGCGCCCATGATTTCGCGCAGTATCGCGTCAATGTTTTTGGGTATGAGGCGAACGGGCGCGGACATGACGGAAAAGCCAGCATTGCCGCTTGCCCGGCGGACAGCGCCGTCAAGGTAGGCAAGGGCGGCGGCGCTGGGCGGCGGGCAGGGACGGAAGGGCAGTTCGCCTGTCCCGTCTCCGGCGTCGGGGCCCGCAAAAAAATCCTGAAAGGTAAAGGCGGCGCCGGCGTCTCCTGTGACCGCGTCCATGCTTTCATAAGTCCTGAGCAGGCACAGCGCGGCCGGCGTGAGAATCTGACGGACGCACTGCGCCCGGCGGTTGCGGCTTTCCTGCGAGCTGTCAATGACATCGCGTCCGAAAAGAGCGGCGATCAGCTTTTCGGCATGGGGAACGCCGGTCTTTGCCGCGGCGGCGCTGACGGCCGGCAGCAGCACGGAGCGAATGACCTCGCGCGCAATGTCGTCGCCGGCGATGGTGAAGCCGTCGCGCAGTTCCAAATGGGGGCGCATGCGTGAGGAGGAACCTACATCGCTCGCCAGCTCAAAGGTTGTAATGGAAAGGTCTGTCGTTCCGCCGCCTATGTCTATGGTCGCGATGCGGATGCAGGGCCTGCCACCGTATCTGGCGCGGGGCGCGCCCCTGTTCCGGGCATAGGTATGCGCGTCTCCCTGATATTTTTTCGTGATTTCATTGTAAACGAACACAAGCTGGGTGCAGGTGGCTTCGTCCCAGTTGCAGCGCACACGTGGGCTTGAGCGGTAGTCGCCGCCGGGGGAGCGTTTTTTGTGCTCCTGAACGTAGTAGTCCTGCCAGCCCAGCGCTTCCCACAATACGCGCACCGCCCAGTTGACCCATCGCCGGTAAATGCGCTGCTCGGCAATGGGCATGGCGGCGGGCACGGTAAAGATGACCTGCCGCAGCCGCCGCGGCATGCTGGGCAGTTCGCGGCGCGCCCGCTGCCCCGGCGAATTGATGGTGACGAGGGCCTGCTGGAGAACTTCCACCAGCAGAAACATCATCAGCGAGGAACGGGTGAACCTGGAATCAAAGGCGATATCCGCGTCCTGATATTTAAGCAGGGGATTGTTTCTGAACAGCCGGTCATCCATGCAGCACAGCGGCGTGCCGCTCTGGTTGAGCATGCGGGGCAGCGGGCCGCGTGTGACGCGGGGTTCCTGCCCGCCCCGCATATTGTAACGCCAGCCGGTGGCCCAGTCGCGTTCGTCCCAGAGATAGCGTTTCGGGCTGGACATGCCGGTGACGCCGTCGGCGCACAAGGCCTGCGTGGAAAGCCGGGCCGCTTCCGGGCCGATGCGCACCGGGGAGGGCCAGACAAAGGCGGGCGTTCTGCGTCCTGACTGACGGCTCAGGTTGTCGTCGCCGAAGTTCGCTTCCGCAAACTCCAGCCGCGTTTCAAAGGGATCCGTGTATACATGTTCGGGGCAGTCCAGATCGCGAAGCTGCAACAGATAGCTGTCATTGAGGTTCGTGCTGCGCTGGGCGCGGGTTTCCACAAGAATTCCGCTGGTGCGCGAATTGCCGATGTCCAGCACAAGATCGACGTCTATGGGCGTTTGCGAGGGGCGCACCACCTGCACGGCGGTGTTGTTGATCGCTTTGCCCAGAACGTCCAGCATGGTGAGATAGCCCGCCAGATATTCCAGTCCCCGTTCCGTGTCATTGCGGTTCTTGTGACGCGCCCGAAATTCCTTCCAGGCGTTCTTCAGCCAGTCGTCAACCCAGGCCTGGTTCAGAAACCAGGCGTTGTCGCGGATTTTCAAGGCCAGGGCGTAATTGGCGTGGGCGTCGACATCCGAGGGGGAAACGGCAAAATATGCGTCCGCGTCCGCGGGCGGCTCTTCAACGGTCACGTCAAAGGCCAGCACGACACGAAGCGCCTCCCGGTTTTCCGGATCCCGAACCATGCGTACGCGCGCCCAGTTTGACGGTCCGCGTTCAAAATGACATCCGCCGTCATCCCATTTTTGATCGCGCACGCGCAGAAATGGCACGGGCAGCCATTTGTCGAGCCAGGGATCCAGGCAGCGTTTGGCGTATATTTCAAAAATCCCCTGGCGTACCGGCTCCCCCGTGATTTCGTCCAGCATGAGGCCGTCGTCGTTTTCCCTCAGGCCGCGCAGAACAAACTTGCCAGCCTGTTCGCCCGTGCCCGGTTTTTCCTGAAAATAGCGGATATCCTTGGCCACAGTTTCCACAGCAAAGACAAAATCCAGAAACTGGGGCGTGGCTTCGGGAATCAGGCTGACCATCTGCGGATATTTGGGGATGGAATACATTGCGTCTCCATTGTCTTTGCCCCGCCCTTCCGGCGGCGCAAAAGAAGTTACTCCCTCACGAACTGGATTTTGTACGACTGCTGCGCGTTTCTTATGTCGCGAAACACCCAGGCGCAGGGCGTCTGCTGGCCTTCGCCCTGGCAGGTCATCTCGGAAGCTCCCCAGATGTCTCCCGAGGTGCAGAACATTTTGGACGAGTTCATACGCAGGATTCCGCCGCTGTTGATGAGGGCCTTTGTGCTCCCGACGCATTCGCCGGCATAGCCGGGATCATAAATATAGCGTTTGCCGACGCCGTTTTTGTCGAAGCAGAAACGTTCCTTCACAATGCGCTTGCTGGCGTATTCCGGTCTGGTGCCGACCCAGCAGCCTTCCAGAAAATCCAGTTTGCCGTTTTTGGCGGCGTCTTCGGGGATTTTAAGGGCTTCGCCCTTTTTGGGAGAGGGTTTTTCCTTTTGAGCCGATTCTTTTTTCGGCGTCGCGGCGGGTTCGGTTTTTGGAGCCTCCCTTTGCGGGGCCAGAGGCAGGAAATCGCCCGGCGTCAGAACTGTTTTTTCCGGCGCCTTTTCCGGCTTCAGGGGGGAAACGGCATCGGGGGCCTTTTTTTCAGGCGGTGGCGCGGGAGCGATCTTGTCGGGAGTTTCAACGACGGCATCCCCGCGTTGCTCGTCCGGAAGCGCGACACCACCGGGAGAAACGGAGGCCGGCGGAGTTATGGCCGGAACAGCCGGTACGGGGGCATAAGGCGGTTTCCGCTCCGGCGGAGCCGGCACCACAATAACAGCGCCGTCGCCCTGTCCGTCGGGGACGGCGATGACCGTGTCCGGCCGCGTGGGCGCGCGTTCTGGCCTTTGAACGTCCGGCGCGGGCGCATATTGTTTTTCATCCATCAGTTCGGCGGCGGATGCTGCGGAAACGCCCGACAGACATACCAGCGCCGTCCAGAAAAGAATATTTTTTTTCATGGCCTACCTGCGTTCACAGCTTCGTAAAAATGAACATGCCGGGAAACCGCCGGCGGAACCGGCGGGCGCAATGGGGCATTTCGTTCTCCGTGGCGGCGGAGGCCGGGCTACGGAATCCGCCTGAAGTAGACATTGCCGCCCCAGCTTGCGCCGTCCGCCGACCTGCCGAGGCAGGAGGTCTGTCCGCCGGCCGTCTGCCGGCATTCGATGACCTCCGCCTTGTAGGACTTGTTTTCTCCGGGGCACATCTGGTTTTCCGCCTCAATCTGCAAGACGCCCGGACTGGTGAAGCGCGCCCTGGCCTTGCCGACGCAATCCCGTTTGCCCGCCTGACGGACCGTCACCGTACCGTTGCCGGAGGAGTCAAAGGAATAGAGCACGGTAATGGGCTGGCCGTCCAGGCGGCTGACGAGCCCGGCATCGTTCATCCATTGTCCCAGAAGGAAAGCATAGTCATCCGTTTTTTCGGGAATGACAAGATCCTGGCGGGGAGCGGTTTTCGGCGAAGCGTCCCGCTGCCCGGGAAGGCAGAGAGCGGCCTGGGCCGAGAGTTCCCCCCTGAGTCCGTCAATGTCGGCCTGCAGTCCGTTTTCTTCGGCTTGCAGGGCTTGCAGTTCGGCCTGGGCATCGCGCGCGGAGGCCCACGGCAAGGGCGGCAGCCGGAAATCCAGGCCGGGAAGAGCGACGATCGGCCGCCATGAGCCAAAGGGGACAAAGATGACAAGCAGAAGCAGGAGCAGGAGCAGCAGGGGCAAAAGCCACAGCCAGCCGGGCAGCGTCCGGCGGGCATCCGCCCGTTCCTGCCGGGGCGGCTGAACAGAAGGAGCGGGAGCGGCCTGGGCCGGGGAGAAACGTTCCCCAAAGCGGGCCAGATCTTCAGGCTGCGCGCCTTTTGTGGAGGAGGAAAAGCCCCAGCATGTCATTACCGGTTGCCCGCCCACGGCATAGATGCAGGATGGATCGGGGTAGCGCAGGGCCAGTTCCAGCATCATGCCGCGCAGGACGTTCGCCTGCGAAGCGCCGCTTCCCTTCAGGTCATCGGCCAGGCGTTTGATGGATCTGGCCATCTGTTCCGCCAGAGCCGCCACCTTGCGGGCCTCGTCCTCAGGAAGTTCCGTCACGGGTTTGGCGGGCCCCTGCAGCGGCGAATACCAGTCAACAACCTCACCCTGCCGCAGGCCGCCGGGTTCAGCGAACAGCAGGGCGTACTCGTCGCCGAGGCGCGAGCGCACCAGCTCTTTGATCTGGTAATAGTGCTCCGCGACACGCGTCCCCTGGCAGGAGAGGGACTGGATTTGGCTTTTTGGCGTTGAACTCAGGCGCCGGGCGCTCATGCGAATACCTCGTTTATTCCGTCACGCTCGCGTCAATGCCGTTCTCCTTCAAGAAGCGGAGAATATCCGAGGCGTGCAGGGCAAGGGAAGTCTGGCGGTAGCTGTCTTCATCCAGCGAGATCATGGTGTTGATGCCCAGGATGTCGCCTTTTTCATCCGCCAGCGGCCCGCCGCTGCTGCCGGGAGAAAGGGGGGCGGTATGGACGATGATCCGGGGATTGCGGTCAAGCACCGCGCTGATGACGCCGTCGGCATAGGACAGTTCCGGAACGGCTTCCGCGCGGCCTGATATCAGGGCCTGATATTTGGGATCGTTTTTTGAAATGGCATGGGGATAACCCCAGACGCTTACTTTTTGCGCGCGCCGGGCCTCAGCGGAGAAGACGAGGGGGCGTATGGCGATGCCGCCGGGCGGGTTCACGCGCAGCAGAGCGTAATCCCGACGCTTTTCCGGACTTGCGGCGACAAGGGCCGCCGGGAAAAGCCCTCCCAGTTTTTTGTTGATGACAAAAACAGCGTCCGGCGCGTGCGCTACGACGTGCCTGTTGGTCAATATGAGGCCGGGGGCGATAAAAAAGCCTGATCCCATGGTCAGCGAGGAGCCGGATTGAGCCAGGACAAAAACAGTGGCGTCTTCCAGCTGGTCCAGTGTCGCCCCTGCGGCCGCGCCGCCGGAGTTCGCGGGATCCGGCCGCGTCCGCCCGGCGGAAGCCGCCTGGGGGAGAGGTTCTCCGGCGGCGGGCGCGCCCTGTTCCGCCGCCGGAATCGCGCCTGCGCCAGCCGTTTGCAGCCACTGCCCGATTTCGCAGGGTGTTTTGCTCCGCATGCCTTCCAGCAGGATTTTTTCTTCCCGCAGCCGCGCTGTCCGCGCCGATTGCTGCGACACGGCCGCGTCGGCTTCCCCTTCTTGCCGCATGTTCACGACATGCAGCCAATACAGGCAAAAGGCGAGGGCAAGAAGCAGCAAAGAGCCCGTTATGACGGGGCCTATGGCAGCGCGTTTCGGGGAACCGTTCCCTGTGGGGTTGTTCATGGCCTCTCCTGGGGGCGAAAACGGCGTTTACGGTCTGGGGAGAACTCTTCAGCCGTTTGCCATGTCGATATTGTCCAGAAGATTTTGCTGCTGTTGGCTCGTGACCGCAAATTGCCGTTTCAGTTCCTCTGCTTCGGAGGTTTTCTGTTTTTTGCCGACAACGCGGGACTGCATCTGGGTCAATGCGGCAGGGCTTCGGGAGCTGCGCTGTTGCGGCGCCGCGGCGTCCATGGCCCGCGATTCGCTGGCGAGGGCCGCTTCATACTGGGCGTCGCGCTCCTGATTGCGTTCGACGGCCGAGCCCAGCAAACGCTCGGCCTCGCCCATGCCGCTTTTGATTTCCTGGTAGGATTTGTCCAGTTCCATTCTGGAAAGTCTGCCGTCTTTGTAGTCGGCGACCAGCAGTTTGAATTCCTTGTCGTAGCATTGCAGGCTGTGGCGGGCGGAAGCGTTGACCGTGTCAATGCCGGCGATGTCTCCGTCAAGATCGCGGAGATAGGCGGCCATGCGCGCGTTCTGATCCCTTGTTTGCCGTTGTTTTGACTGGGAGTAGCCCATGGCTCCCCCCGCCAGGCCTCCCGCCACGCCTCCCGCCACGGCGCCCTCTATCTTGCCTGTGGCCAGGCCTCCTATAATCGCGCCGAGGAGTGCGCCGGCGGCGGCGCCGCCCGCCGTTGTCTTCGCGACGCTGTTTTCCTCCTCGCGGAGTTTCTGGATGGGGGCATAGCACTGCGGATAGCGTTCGACCTGTGTTGTCTGTTTGCCGTATTTGCTGGCGCACCCGCTCAGGCCGGCCAAGGGGAAAATGCAGGCCAAGAGGCACAGGAAAGTTTTTTTGAACATGGAGTTTGCCTCCTCCCGTACGACGGGCGCTACGTCAAACAGCGCGTCGCTGTTTTGATTTTACAGGATTCGGGACATCCCGGCCCAAATTGCGCCGGATAGTACACAATCTTTGCGTACTTTATATTCTTTCGACCGAAAAATGTCACGCGCTAAATTGCCACCACCGACGTCAATCCCGCCAAATCGGCGGAACAGGCCCGATCCGTGCGGGATACTGCTGTGTCAAGGAGGTCGCGGGGACTCAGCACGGTATGAAGTCCGGTATGCGATTTTCTCGTTACGCAAGGTTCCGCGGCGAAATGGGCGGTTATGTCCGAGCTGCCGCCTCTGACGGGCGGGAACAAAATCATTGCCCTTTCGGCATATCCTGCAAACTGGCGACCTCGGCTTTCGCGCTTTGCAGCAGCTTCTGAAATTCATGGACGTTGTGCAGGTACGCCACAACGGCGCTGCCGACAAGAAAACCGGCGTCCACATCGCTTTGCCAGTGCACCCCGCAGACAACGCGTGACATGCCGTATTCATACCCGCGCTTCAAAATGGCATCCTTGCGGGCGGGAACCACCTCGGCCAGGATGAGCGCCATACCCCATCCCAGCGTGGTGTGCCCCGAGGGATAGGAACCGTTTGTTTTCAAATGCTCCTCCTGCGCCGGCGCGCAGGTTGCCCCATCCTGTCCGAAATACATGAACGGACGAACGCGCTGGTACTTTTTTTTGGCCGTGCGCGCCGCCTCGCCAAAATCGGCGGCAATTCCGGCAAGCAACGCGTACAGGGCCGGCGTCCTTTTTTTGTCAAGCGAAAAACCGAGGGCGTCTTTGAAGAAATCGGGCCAGTTGTTCCGAATATCGGCGTCAAAGGCTGCCTGCCGCCAGCGGTCCGTGCCCTTCAAGCCCCGCGTTTGCAGGTAAACGGCCTGATCCCGCGCAAAGGCAGGGCTTTCCGGGGCGGGCGGGGGCGGCAGAAAAGCGAGACTGTCCGGAACATTGTTCGCAGAGACAAAGGCCCCGGCGTTTACGGGGATTACGGTGAAACACAGCCAGCAGAGAAACAGCAAGACCTTTTTCATGATATTCCTCGTCAGTGTTGGTTGATGGGCCGTCTGTCAAGCCGTCGCTTCAAAGTACACATGTGGACGGGAACCGCGGCTTTCCTCCGAGGGGAGCAGGCCGTTCCCTGGGGTGAACCTGGCGGCGCGAAGGACGGCTCCATTTTTTCCAATAAACACGGGGTCACTTGCCGTCCGACAAAGTGCGCACCTGTTCGTAGCGGAAGCAGGCGGTCAGATGGTCGTTGACCATGCCTGTGGCCTGCATATGGGCATAGACGATCGTGCTGCCCATGAATTTGAATCCCAGCTTCTTCATTTCCCCGGCTATGGTGTCGGAGAGGCGGCTGGTCGGCGGAACCTCGCGCATGTCTTTCCATGCGTTCCGGACAGGCTTTCCATCCACAAATCCCCAGAACCAGTTGCAGAAACTGCCGTGCTTTGCGGCGACATCCAGAAAGAGGCGGGCATTGGCTATGGCGCTTTCAATTTTCCTGCGATTGCGCACGATGGCGGCGTCCCCCATCAGACGCTCCACGTCCTGCCGCGTGAAAAGGGCGACTTTTTCCGGATTGAAATCGGCGAAACAACGCCGATACCCTTCACGCTTTTTGAGAATGGTATTCCATGAAAGTCCGGCCTGGGCCGATTCCAGGGTGAGAAACTCAAACTGGCCCGGGTCGTCGCGGCGAGGGACGCCCCATTCCTCGTCATGATAGCGGATTGTCATTTCAGGGCCGACGGCCCATCCGCAACGCGTCTTTTCCGTCACTGCTACCTCTTTGAATTTGAGAAATTCAGCCCCGGGATATCCGCCGCCGTCGGCAGGATAACGGCGGCTGGCCCCGGCAGTCACGCTCCGGCCATTGCAAAAACGAAGTATAGGGAAAGGCCCGCATCATGAAAAGGAAAAAGAAGCCCCTGAATGATTTTTTGGGCTGTCCGGATATTGACAAGCAGGTTTTTGATTTTACCTTATCCTCAAATATAAAAACAAGGAGGTACTGATATGGCTTTTCGACCGATAAACGCCTCCAGGCCCAACTTGAGAGGCAACAC
>JAISOT010000123.1 GCA_031275465.1 Desulfovibrio sp. | reverse complement strand
GGGGCCAGCCTGTACGGCGCGGACATCCGCAACGTGGTGATGGACGGCGGCACGCGCTTCGAGGGCGCCGATTTCAAACGCACGCCGCTGGACGGAAAAAAGGAGGCTCTGCGGGATGCTACGCGCGGAAATTCTTGAACAGGTCAAACGGAGGGAAACGGTGACGGGCCGCGACCTCTCCGGCATCAATCTTTCCTGGGCGGACCTTTCCGGCGGCCGCTTCGAAAAGGTCAATTTTGCCGGGGCGGACTTCTCGCGGGCGGACATCAGCCGCACGGGCTTCGCGGACTGCGACTTCACCGGCGCGCGCTTCTGCGACACGCGCTTTGAAAAGCTCAACTGGATGAAAATGCACATGCCCGAAGCGGACCTGCGCGGGGCGACCCTCTTCATGACGCTCCTCGGCAACACGAACGCCGCGAAGGCGGACTTTTCCGGAGCGCGCATGCACATGTGCGCCGCCACGGAGGCCAACTTTGCCGGAGCGCGCTTCGTCAACGCCCATGTGGAGCAGAACGCCCTGCAAAAAACCGACTGCGCGGGAGCGGATTTCACCAACGCCACGATGATACGCCTGGCCTTCAGCGAAAGCGACATGCGCAGCCTGACGCTCGGGGGGGCCAAATTGCGCAAGGTGTTCTTCCGCGGCTGCGATTTCACCGGCTACTGCTTTGCCGGCCTGAATATGGAAATAGTGCAGTTTGACGGAGCCCTGCTTGACGGGGCGGATTTTTCCGGCTGCAGGCTGCCCATGTGCAACTTCAGCGGCGCTTCCATGAACGGGGCCGATCTGCGCGGCGCGCGTCTGGAAAACTCCCTGTTCATCGGGGCCAAACTGGATTCGGCCGCGCTCGCGGGCGGCGTGTTCCGCCACTCCGCCTTTTCGGAATGCGACTTGAGCCGGGCGCAATGCGCCGACGCTGATTTCGAGTTGTGCCTGTTCAAAAGGGCCCGCCTCTTCCGGGCCGATTTTTCCGGGGCCAACCTGAAAAACGCGGATTTTTCCTACGCGGATGTGAGCGAAGCCAACTTTGAGGGAACGAACCTCTATATGGCCCAGTTCCACAGGGCCGTGGAGGAAAACACGCGCTACGGCAAAAGCAGGAACACCCTTTTGCAGTCCCCGGACGCGGACAGGGCCGCGGCGGAAGACTTCGTTCCGCGCCCGAAGGCGAGAGCGGGAATACGGGAATAATCAGGGAACAACCAGGGAGGAAACATGGCCCAAACAGCGGAATATTACGAAAACGCCGAGGCGCGGCTGGTCACCGGCAGGCTTCTCGACGACGCGGACGACAGCGGCTGCCGCGTGGTCTGCGGCAACGCGGCCCTTGAGGCCCGGCTGGCCGCAAGCTGCCTCATGCGGCCGCAGAAGGGAGACACTGTGCTGCTGGCCGAGCTGGAGGACGAAACGCTCCTTGTTCTGGCCGTGCTCTTCAGCGCCCGGCAATCGCAGGCCCGTTTCAGCCTGCCGGCGGAAAGCAGCCTTGACTGCCCCGGCAACCTGACGGTGCGCTGCGCCCGGAGCCTGGAGATGCAAAGCGGGCGGGAGCTGGGCCTGCGCGCGGAAAATCTGGCCGTTACCGCCCAAAACGGGGATGTGCGCATCGCCGAGGTCAGGGCCGTTTCCGACATGGCGGACATCTGCTGCCGCGCCCTTTCCACCCTGGGCGGCACGGCCCTCTCCGTGTTCAAATCCCTGACGCAGTGTCTGGGCTCTTCCCGGCGCGTCATTGAAGGCGAGGACGAAACCAGGGCCGGCAATTCCACCCTGCTGGTGACGGAAAACGCAACCGTCATGAGCAAAAACGGCCTGACCCTGGCCGAGGAAACGGCCCGCACGGACGCGAAACTGATCCAGCTGGGGTAAGGGCCCTGACTTTTCATCAACAAGGAGTATGCCGTTATGTTCATGCTGAGCATGGGGGCCGGAATGGATCTGGCCTTCCCCGACGTCTGCCTGACGCCGGTCGGGCCGGTTCCGGTGCCGACGCCCTACCCCAACACGGCCATGAGCGCCGCCACGGCGCCCATGGCCGCCAATGTGCTGACGGAATGCACGCCGACCATCAACATGGCATCCATGGGCCTTGTCAGCCTGGGCGATCAGCCCGGCGTGCTGCTGGGCATGGTTTCGCATCTGGAGGCCGGACAGACCGCCTATATTGCGGGCTGCACCACCATCATCGTGGGCGGGGCGCCGGCCCAGCGCCTGACCAGCGTCACGGGACAGAACTGTCTGGGCGTGTTGCCCAACGCCGTGGGCGCCTGCACCGTGCCCAGCCAGGTCACCGTGCTGACCCTGGGATAGCGGCCCTTGACATTCCCCGTTAAGGTCATATATGTGGAGCGACGTGGCCCAACCAGAAAAAATGCGGCTTCTGCCGCGTGCAACCGGAGGATAGCCCCATGGCCAAAGATGGTTCCGTAGCCCCCAAGGAACGCGTCAACATAGTGTACAAGCCCGCCACCGGCGATGCCCAGGCCGAGGTGGAACTTCCGCTCAAGCTCACCGTGCTGGGCGATTTCACCCGCCGGCCCGACGACAGGCCGCTGGAAGACCGCGCCCCCATATCCGTGGACAAGGACAATTTCGACGACGTGCTCAAGGCCCAGAACGTCAAACTGGATATGGCGGTGGACAACAAGCTCTCCGAGGAAAAGGACACCAGCATGTCCGTCAGCCTTTCCTTCGCCGGCATCAAGGATTTCGAGCCGGACGCCGTGGCCAGACAGGTGCCGGAGTTGGCCGAACTGCTGCGTCTGCGCGAAGCCCTCAAGGCGCTCAAGGGGCCTTTGTCCAACATTCCGAATTTCCGCAAGAAAATACAGGAAGTCGTCAAGGACGACGCGGCCAGGGCCCAGCTTCTCTCGGCTCTCGGCATTGAAGAATAACAGGCAATCAGGAGCCGACCATGTCTCAGGAACTGACGGAAAGCGCCCAGGCCGTCGCCGAAGCCCCGAATCTTCTTGACGAGATTATTGAGGCTTCCAAGCTCAGCCCGGATGACGAGGGGTATTCCATTACCAGGGCCGGGTTGCAGGCCTTTTTGAAAGAAATTGTCGAGATCAAGCCGGAAGCCAAGATCTCCTCCAGCCTCGTGGATGACATGATCAACGAGATCGACGCCAAGCTCTCCCTGCAGTTGAACGCCATCATGCACGGACAGGAATTCCGGAAACTGGAATCCTCCTGGCGATCTCTCAAGTATCTGGTGGACAAGACGGACTTCCGCGAGAACAACAAAATTGAAATCATCAACGTCTCCAAGGAAGATCTGCTGGCGGATTTTGAGGACGCTCCCGAAGTGGTGAAGTCCGGCCTGTACAAGCA
>JAISOT010000115.1 GCA_031275465.1 Desulfovibrio sp. | reverse complement strand
AGGGCCGTGACGGCTCCGGTTCTATGCCCCTGCCTCTTGTTTCATACTCATATAACGTTGCGTTCCCCACTTTTGGACTGCCATATACCTGAGGCGGGACGCATGCAATTGAACGCGATAACAGTAATACTCGCCACCATCTGGGAAGGTTTACCCGCCGCGCAAAGGTCGTTTCCAAGAGTCCGGCCATGGTTGACTTGTCCATTCGGCTTTGGTGCGCTTTGACGAAACCTGAGATCTTCAAACTGTGGCAATTACAACTGATGTATATCTTTAGATAAACACTCTCGAAACTCCGGGAGTGTGTACCAATGGATAGATCTTTGGCATAAAAATCCTATAAAATCAATTTATTGACAGAAACCATCCTACATCTTGAGCCTGTTCAGAAAAGTTCGTAATTCGCGTATGTTATCATGACCACATCTATCCATAGGTAAGCACTCTCGCCTTTTTTTCTTCATCTGTAAAAACGGACTTTCCATGCCCTTTTGGGTGAGGGGAAATTCGCCCCTCACGCATGAATTCACGAATCCAGTTGCCAATACCTTGGATGTGATATCCAAAAATGTCAGCCAATTGTTTTCTTGTAGCGATGCCGGAAGTATATGCTTTGACAACGAGATCTCGGGTTTCCGCACTTGCTGTTTTCATGCCACGAGTCTAAACTTTTTTATATAAAATGAAAGTTAAAATGCTCTAGCAAAAAAACTTGAGGCTTACGCCGTCATCAAGGCCACGTCGGTCATGGTCGCCGTTGGCCAATCCTATCTTGGGCGCCGGGTATTTTCCCTTTTGTTCGGAGCGCCCTTCGTTTTTGCCCCTGCGCGGTGCTTGCCCACAGTGATGACGGGCTTGCCCACGGGGTCTCCGCGTACGGTATCTGCCAAGGCCTGGATGGTGTTGACGTAAACATCCAGACGGTTATACCGCCGGAGAACCGCATGGCGGCCAACTCGGGAAAGGTCCGCCTTCCAGCCGTTTTTCACAAGATACGATGCAAGGCTTGCCAGGGCGTCATCCAGCGCAAAGAGGTCAATCACGCCGTCGCCGTTGCCGTCTGCGGCATAGGGCGCGACGCTGGAAGGTATGAACTGGCAGATGCCGAATGCGCCGTATATCGAACCGGGCACGGAAAACGGGTCAAGGCCGTTTTTTTCGGCATAGCGGATAAAAGCCGCCAGTTCTTTGTACGCCCAGTCGGAACGCAGGCGCATGGTCTCGCGGAGCCAGTCCATCCGGCTTTGCGGCGGGTTTATCTCACGCAGCCACATGTCGAGCTGTTCGGGACGGCGGGTTTCGGCCATGCTCGCCAAGGTGTGGAATACGTTGTTTTTCCCCAGAGAGGTTCCCAGACGTGTTTCGACAAATATTAGCGCCACGGCGATATCCCCCGGCACGCCGTACTCGTTTTCCATTTTTTTGAACGCGTCCCTGTGTTCATTGAGAAAGGCCCGGCAGACGGCGGCATTTTCCGGAGTAACGACTCCGGGATAGACATAAACCGGTTTCGGTTTGGGAGCATCCGCCGGCGGGGGACAGGGACGCACAAAACGGGAAATGTACAATTCCTTGATCTTGCGGCCCATGGGCGCAGAAGTCGGCGGAGGCAACGCCCTGATGCCTTTTGCCATCGCGTCATTGCACAAGCCGTCGTTTTTCAGCCGGAAGACCAGTTCTTCCCATTCCGCCGCCGTCTGCATGTCAGGCCCTGCGTATGCGCACGGCACTCCGGGCAGCGCCGGGCAGACAATGAAGGCCAGAATCAGGCACAACAATTTTTGACCACGCATGAGGACAGGGTACGCACGCATGGCGGGGAAGTCAAATTTCGCAAGCGGATGGCGGCACGCCAGGGGCTGCTTCTGCCTGCGATTCGCGGCTTGCGGGACAGCGGACCGGCGCGCGTCAGCGTTCGCCGGAAAAGAGCGCCTCCAGATGCTCGCCCGGCAGGGGCCGGGTATACAGGCTTACCGCGTAATAGGTGACGAAGGAACAGATCAGCGAGGGCCAGAAGGGATGCCCGAAGATGTTGTACGGCTTGAGCACGGTAAAGAGCAGAACGGGCAGAATGAGGCCCACGCTCATGGAGGCGAGCGCCCCGGCCCTGGTGCCCCTCTTCCACCAGATGCCGAAGATGAGAGCCGGCATGAAGGACGCTCCGGATATGCTCAACTGCATCGCGGAGATGAGCACGACCATGGGCAGCTTGTTCAGGGAGAGCAGGGCGGTGATGAGCGTTATGGCCAGCGCGGCGATGGAGGTAATCCAGCGCACCTGGTTGTCGTTGATGGGGAGCTTGATCCCCTGCTGCAGCAGATCCCGGCCGATGGCCGTGCTGGCGACCAGAAGCAGGGAATTCGCCGTCGACATGGACGCGGCTGTCACGCCGACCAGATAAAGAAGCTTCGCAAAAAGGGGCGCCACATGGATCATAAAGGCCGGCAGGGCGAAATCCGTATTTGTTCCGATGATTCCGGCGGGGATCAGCGATTTGATTTCCGCGACCCGGACCGAGATGCCCATGAAGGCCATGAACGGAGTCTGCACCGCCAGAACAACGGCGGTCAGCAGGATGGCCTTGCGCCATACGGAGTGGTCCTTGATTGAAAAGAAGCGGACGATCAGTTGCGGGGAGCCGAGGGAGCCGAGGGTGTAGAAGGCCAGGTACGAGAACATGACAATGCCCATAAGGCCGGGAATTTCGTTGTACTGCGGGCCTACGGCCGTGGCCGCCGTGTAGAATATCTCGTGCCAGCCGCCCAGTTTGACCAGGGCGAAGACAAACAGGAACAGAGAGAGAAGCGTCATCGCCAGGCCGCACAGAAGATCGGTCCAGACGACGGCCAGAAAACCGCCCAAAGCCGTATAGACGGCCATGACGACGGCCATCAGCACGACGCTGATTCCGTAGGGAAGGCCCAGGTAAAGCTGGAGAATATAGGCGACTCCGGCGTATTGCGCCACCAGATAGATGCCCGTGAAGAAAAGAATGGTGATGGTGGAGAGCATGCGCGCGCCGTGGCTCTGGTAGCGGCGTTCAATGTATTCGGGAATGGTCAGCGCTTTCAGGACGAAGGACTGATGCCGCAGCTTCCTGGCCAGAAGCAGCCAGCCGAATATCCCCGCGAACATGGCGCTGAGCACGCCGCTGGCCACCATGGGCATGCCGTATTTGTACGCCGTGCCGGGAAAGCCGATGTAGGTGACCGCGCTGTTCCAGGTGGCCACATAGGTGAAGGCGAGAGCCCACACGCCTATTTTGCGGCCTCCTATGTAAAAGTCTTCCAGGGATTTGCTGCGGGTGAAGGCGAAATATCCGATGGCCAGGTTGGCGGCCAGAAAAAGGATGAGAATGGTCCAGTACAGGGTTCTATCTTCCATTCCCGTCCCCTTTGCCGTTTGTGTCGTCGTTTTTTCGCATGGCGGCGGCAAACGCGATCACCACGCAAAGGATGTTGAGCCACCAGAAGCCCACGCCGATCCACGTCCCCGGCGTGTAGGGGTAAATGGGGCCGAACACGAAATCCATATGCGCCTCCTCGTGTTATCCGGGAAGGGAACCCGGCGCTCCGGGGACCATGCGGCCCCATCCCGCTTTGCCGGTCACGGCGCCCCTGTCGTATACAATGCCGCCGCGTACGATGGTGTATTCAACGGAGCCCTGTACCGTGATTCCGTCAAAGGCCGTCCAGCCTGATTTTGAGAAAGATTTTTTCGAGGAAAGCGTATGTTTCCTGTTCATGTCGACGATGGTCACATCCGCGTCGGAATTTACGGCCAAAGCCCCTTTGCGCGGATAGCAGCCGAAAATGCGGGCCGGATTTTCCGTGGTGAGCTTGAGGAAGCGTCCGAGCGAAACTGTGCCCTTGGCGATTTCGTTGAGCATCAGGGGCACGAACTCCTGCGCGCCGATGACTCCAAGCGGGCCGGAAAAATTGTCTTTCCAGCCCGGTTCCACTTCATCCCTGTGGTGCGGGGCATGCTCAAGCACCAGCACGTCGGCCGGGCCGCCGTTGAGAACTTCGTACGCCCGCGGCCGGTTGCGGCCGAAAATATAGGTGTAGGGGCCCAAACGATCGGCCATGGGCCTGTCGATCAGGAAGGAACAGGCTTCCAGTTCGGAATACACGGTCTGCCCGCCGGATTTGGCGAAATCAATCAGGTCGTACGCGTGTTCGGGCATGACCCCCGCATGCAGCACGTAGAGGCGCACGCCGGCGATCTTTGCCAGATACAGGGAAGAGGCGAGCCCCGAGACCATGCCGTGGCCGTACATGTACCCGCGGGCGACGGCGTCGACATAGGAGGCCGCGTCGACTTTGCCTTTTTCAATGTAGTCGCGGAAAACCATGTACTTTGTCCAGTCCGCGTCGTCGTGATGCACGGCGCAGACCAGTCCGGTTTTCTCCACTTCCTCGTAGATATGATGCAGAACGCCGTGGTTCACGACGCCGAGTTCGGAAATATACGGATAGGCCTGCTTGGGATGGAGCGTGTTGAAGACCTTGATGCCGATTGCGCCGCACTCGACAAGCGGCCGCACCTGCCCGGGGTCCAGCCCGGCGCCGTACAAGCCGAAATCCACCAGACTTTTGGCCTCGGCGGTTTCTTTTTTGGCCAGAAACGCTTCGGGGGTGGAAGGGGCTGGGGTATTGTTGGTCATGTCAATGATGCAGGCGATTCCGCCGGCGGCGGCGCAACGGCTGCCGGATTCGAAATCCTCCTTCCGCGTCGGGCCAGGATCCCGAAAATGGCAGTGCGTGTGCCACAGGCCGGGAAGCACATGCATGCCCTTGGCGTCAATGATCCTCCCCTCGCCGCCGGATTCGATGTTCGCGGAGATGGTCCGTATCCTGCCGTCGGCAATGCCGATGTCGGCCGGATACGTTTCCGACGGGGTGGCGATCACGCCGTTTTTGATGATCAGATCATACATGCTCTCCCTCCTCGACGCGCGCGACGTCATTATGAAACCCGTTCCGCGCCCGGTTCTCAGGTGTGGCTGAAGAATCTTCCTCATATCCCAGGGAACGGTTGAATTTCTTCGCCTGAAAGCCGGTGACGGCGATGATCTTTTCCAGATAGCCGCCTTCAAAGCGGGATTCGGGGCCAAGGGCGCTCAAGCCCGCGACGACATCACCCGAAATGTCCCTGATCGGAAAGGAGACACCGGCTGTCTCGGGGTCCAGGGCCGAGAAACTGACGGCGTACCCGTTTTTCCGGATGACGCGCACCTTTTCGAGAAGGCTTTCAAATTCCTCATTGAGGAACGGCCTTTCATGCTCGTAAATCAGGCGAATATCCTCGTCGGACAGGTATGCGACCAGAATCATGCCGCTCGCCCCTCGCAGAAGCGGAACCTGGCGGCCCACATCCGCCGTGATGGTCAACGGTTTTGTGCTTTTGATGCAGTCAAGGCACATTCCCGTGTACCCGCTGCGGATGTTCAGCAATACCGTTTCACCGGTGTCCTGGTGCACTTTTTCCATAAAGGGCCGGGCTGTCTCGCGCAGGTCGAATCCGGCCCGGCAGATGCGCGCGAAGCGAAGAAACTCGACGCCGGGGGCGAACTGGCCCGTTTTCCCGTTTTTGCGCAAAAAGCCCTGGTCCGTCAGGTTCATCAGTATCCGGTACAATGTTGTCCTATCAATGCGCGCGTTGTGCCGCATGACTTCGGAGAAGGTCAGGCGGGGCCTTTCGACGGAAAAACTGCGCAGGACGGCGAAAACCTTGTCCAGAAGCTTACTGGCATATTTCGTGGTATGTTTCATATTATGAAATAAAGTTTCTTATTTATATCCCCTTCCATCGGAGATGTCAACATACGCCGGACGCCGCGAACGGACAACGCGCATTGACATTGGATTCCGTTCCGTTAAAATGCATCAAATTCCAAGGCAACCCATTTTCACCTCAAGGAGTTTTTCATGGCAAACGAATTCTGGAAATATGGTCTGGCCGCCGGTGTCGGCATTGTGGTCGGCGCGCTCGGGGTGACGCTTCTTTCCCGCGGCGGCATGGATCTGAAAAAAGCCGCGGCCGCGATCCTGAGCTGCGGTATGGACATGAAGGACAAAGCCGCTGTCATGGTGGACACGGCCAAAGAAAATATTGATGATATCGCCGCGGAAGCGCGCTATGAGCAGGAGCAGCGCAAGGCAGCAGCACGCTCCTGAAGCTCAGTTTGCCGTTTGAGGGGAACAGGGCCCATCCTGTTCAAAACGGTTCATGGACCGCCGGCTGGCCTGCCTCGTCAACAAGACCCCTTGAAAGCTTGAGGCCGCCGGCGACGCCATGCACGCGAAAGTGACCATCCTCACCCGGGCAGGCGGGCAGGCGGGCATCGCCCCTCTGGTGATTTCCGCAAGCAGGGCGACGGATCTGCCGGCCTTTCACGCGGACTGGTTCATGGACAGGCTGCGCCGCGGATACTGCGTCTGGGTCAATCCGTTCAACAGGAAGCAAAAAATCCCTGTCTCCTTTGAAAAATGCAGGCTGATTGTCTTCTGGTCAAAAAATCCCGCGCCGATAATCCCGCACCTGGACGAAATCGCCGCCAGGGGAATCAGCTTTTATTTCCAGTTCTCCCTCAACGATTACGTCAGGGAGGGACTGGAGCCCCATGTTCCCTCCCTGACGCGGCGGATTGAGACATTCCGGCGTCTCTCGGAAAAAATCGGCAGGGAAAGGGTGATCTGGAGGTTCGACCCTGTCCTGACCGCCGGCACCCTGCCGCCGGACGAGTTATTGCGGCGCATTGACGCGCTTGGAAGACGGCTGGGCGCCCATACGACAAAACTTGTCTTCAGTTTCGTCGACATCGCCGCCTACGCGCGCGCCGCCGCGAATCTTGCGCGGGTATGCCCGTCCGCCAGAGAAGCGGCCCCGGAAGAACGCCTGCGCTTTGCGCGACAACTGGCGGTCCTGAACAAAAACTGGCAATTTCCCCTTGCTCTGGCGACGTGCGCCGGGCGGGACGACTTCACGCGGCTCGGCATCGAAAAAAACAGGTGCATTGACGGGGAGTTGATCAGCAAATTGTGCCGGGAAGACAAGGAAATCCTGCGGGAATACGACGCGGGGCCGGCGTCAAGGCCCGGCGGAAAAGACGGCCGCAAGGACAAAGGGCAGCGCGCCGCCTGCGGCTGCGCGTTGAGCAAGGACATCGGCTTCTACAACTCCTGCCGGCATTTTTGCGCCTATTGCTATGCCGGGCACGCCTTCAGAGCAAGATAACGGCATAATTTTTGCTATAGTGTTCACAGCAAAAACATTGTCGGCATTTTCTGCCCGTTTGCCAGGAGAAAGCGCTATGTACCGGACAATTTACGAAAGTCTTTTTCGGCAGGCCAAGGCCCTGACCCTTCTGCACGATCTTCTGGAAGAAGAATACCGCCTGCTGCTCGCCGGCAAAACGGATAACATAGCCGCTCTGGAATTTTCCATTCACGAGCTCATACGCCAGACAGTCGCGGAAAAAAGTCTTGTCGGGAGGAGCCTCCGCGGCGGCAGGGTTATGGACTATGCCGCCATGCTGCCGGAAGAGCAGTCCTTGCCCCTGAGAGAGCTTTTTCAAAATATTGACAACGGCGAGCAGTCCGTCTCACGCCAGGCCTCGCGCAACGCCCAGCTTTCGCTCGCGCTGCTTGACCAGAGCACGCGCACGCTGAACGCCCTCACGGGCCTGGCCGCGCCGCCCAGGGCAGAGACTTACGGACGCAGGGGCGGCATGCGTTTTCTGCCGCATCCCGAGGCGGCCCTCATCTCCGGGAGACTCTAGGCCATGCTCAACCAACTGCTCAGCATCGGCTGGTCGGGCCTCAACGCCGCCAACGCCTGGATCAACGTCACCGGCAACAACATCGCCAATGTCGAGACCGAAGGATACAGCCGTCAGTATGTGGACCAGCGCGACGCCATATCCCTCACCGCGAAGCCGGGCGCCCTGGGCATGGGCGTCACCGCGCAGCAGGTGCTGCGCTACTTTGACGCCTTTCTGGAAAGCTCCTATGTGGATCAGTACGCCACATCCTCCCGCTGGAACGAGCACGACAAAATCATGATGTCGCTCGAAAACCTTTTCAACGAGGCCAACCGCGAGGGCGTGAGTTCGGCGATGGACAATTTTTTCAAGGCATGGCAGGATCTCGCCCTGCGGCCGGACGACACCGCCACCCGCGAGAGCCTGCTCTCCTATGCCGACAACCTGAGCGACATGGTGCGCGCCACCATGGAAGGCATCGAAAAAATCCAGCGCCAAATGGACGTCTCCATCAAAGACAGCGTGAAGCGCGTCAACGAGATCGCCGAAGAGCTGGCCGAGCTGAACCGGCAGATCACCCAGAACACCGTAAAAGGCGTGAGCAATCCCAACAACCTGCTCGACATGCGCGACCAGCTGGTGCGCGAACTGGCCTCTCTGGTCGATGTGGAAGTGCATGAAAGCGAGGCCGGGGAATGGAAGGTGCAGCTCACCACGGGCCAGCCGCTGGTGCAGGGCATAAACACCTGGGAACTGCAGGTCATGGGCCCACAGGCCGAATACCGGCCCCAACTGCCCCCTTCCACCGGCAATGCCTACACGGGCGGAATAAATTTTGACGGTTCCGACGAATACGAATACACGGTGGAAATCGTCGCCGGCGGCGATGTCGTCACGGGGACGACCAACCCCGCGGGGCAGCCGCAGTTCCGCGTCTCTCTGGACGGCGGCAAAACCTGGCTGCGCGATGCCGACGGCAATGAAATCCATTACAGCATCACGGATTTTGACGGCGACGGCACGACAGATCAGGTGCTGGTCAAGGATCTGAAAATTTCCTTTTCCTCAAACCAGAACTTCAACGTCGGCGACAAGTTCGACATCGTGCCCAAGGACGGTCTCTACTGGATTGAACCCACGCGCGGGCCGGAAAACATCACCCCGCAGATGTATCTTGACGGCACGGACAACAGCGACCGCGTCACCGGCGGCAAGCTCGCGGCCTGTTACACTATCCGCGACGACAACTGCGGCCGCTACATAGACGAACTGGACGCCGCGATGACTTCCCTGATTTGGGAAGTCAACCGCATACACAGCCAGGGCACGGGCACCTCCCTGCTCAATTTCGTGCAGGGCCAGCAGCGGGTGGACGCCATCGACCAGCCGCTGGGCTCATGGCAGGCTCTTTTGCCCTATTCTTACAGATTGCAGGAAGGCAACGCCAATTTCAACATCTTCGACAGGACAACGGGTCAGTACGTCGATGCCGGCATGCTGGATTTTGACTTCAGCCAGTCGGGCGTCCAGAATTTCGACCCGGCGACGCACACGCTTGAGGATGTGGCCCAGGCCATCAACAATGGCCTTGTGGATCAGAACGGCGCTCTCCTTGTCTTTACCGACGCCTCCGGAACTCCCGTCAACCCGCTCAAGGCCGCCGTTCTGGACAACAGGCTCGTCATCGAAGTGCATTCCGAATTTTCCCTGGCCATGGGCACGGACACCTCCGGCCTGTTCGCGGCTCTGGGCCTGAACGCCTTTTTCACCGGGGACGACGCCGCCAGCCTGGCCGTCAACAGCGACCTGCACACCAATACCGATCTCATAGCCTCCCACCAGGTCAACGGCCAGCAGCAGTCCAACGTCGGCGATCCGGTGACCGCCGCCAACATCGGCAAACTCCAGGACAAGGACGTCACCATATACACCTTCTGGAAAACGACGAAAGACCAGACCCTGGGCGAATACTACGCCAGCACCGTCGCCACGGTGGGCGCGGACCGCCGGCTTTCCAAAACAAACGCCGAGTACAACACCGCGCTCTCCGACAACCTGCTTGAGCGGGTCACCGGCGTGACGGGCGTGAACCTGGATGAGGAAATGGCCAATCTCATCAAATTTCAGCATGCCTACACGGCGGCGGCCAAACTCATCACCACGGCCGACGAGATGCTGCAAACCCTGCTCGGCCTCAAGCAGTAACGGGGAAAAACCATGCCCATACGCGTCACCCAGCACATGATGTATCACGACATGGTGAGCCGCATGCAGAAAAACCTTTCCGCCTATATGGAAAGCAACGAGCAGGGATCCACCCAGAAAAAAATCAACCGTCCTTCGGACGATCCGGTGGGCATGTACCGCGTGCTCACCACCCGCAACGACATCAGTTCCACCAAACAGTATGAGGAAAACGCCAAGACGGCCCTCGGCTGGCTGCAGCAGACGGACGACACGCTCTCGACCCAGGTCGCCAACACAATCATCGAACTCAGGACATTGGCGGAACAGGCCGCCACCGGCACATACGACGGAACCAACCGCGAACAGATAGCCTATCAGGCGCGGGAGCTTTTCGGGCAACTGCTCAATCTGGCCAACACGGAAGTTGACGGCGGCAGGCATCTTTTCGGCGGGCACGTCTACGACAGCCCCGCCTTTGAAGAGGGTCTGGCCCTGACAAGCTGGGATGACGGGTGGCAGTCCACTACCGATGCAAGCGGCATTGAACTGCGTCCCCCGCGTTACGCCATCAAAGGAGCCTCGGACACGACCATCATGATCCAGTTTACCGGCGTGTACGGCCCCGGTGAGCCTGCTGGCACTTCCGGACAGCTCAATGCCGGTTCAACTTTTCGCTGGTCAAACGACGGAGGGAAAACGTGGAACGACGGGGCTATCTCGGGCGCGGGCACTGCCGTTTCCCCTTTTGTTCTGGACGCCGGCGGCGTGCTGGTGACAGTGCCGCCCAAAACAGTGGATGTGACCGGCACTCCCACCAGTCAGATGACCGTCACCGTCGCCGACTGGAATCCCGACCCCGCCCTGGACGCGGGCCCCGGCGCGACCAACGGCACCCTGCTCTACATACGCCCGACAGCCATCTACATGGGCGACGACAGCGACCCGCCGCCGGAAGTGACGTTTATGGGCAAAACGTCCGCCACTCCCATAGGGACTTCGGCTCAGGGGACTTTCCATAACGACGTGATAGTGCGCGTGGACGACGGCACCACGAATCCGCCGGAGATTGCCTACTCCTACAGCACGGACAACGGTTCCACCTGGATTCAGGCGAAGACGGACGCCGGCGCGGCGCCTCCATACCGTTTCACAGTGCCCGGCGGCTATCTGGATCTTGTCGCGCTGCCCAATGACGGCGCGCAGGTCAAAATTCACCCGAACCGCGCGGACCTCGACTTTGAAATCATGAAGGACACCTTTCTGACCGTGAACAATGTGGGAAAGGACATTTTCGGCGGTTACTATCAGGGCGAGCCGGCCCTGAACGACAACGGCGACCTCAGCCGCAATCTCTTTGAGGTTGTCGGCAATTTCATCGCCTATCTGGAAAACGACAATCAGGAAGGCTGCCAGCGCACCATCCCCGCCCTGCAGGAGGCGGAAAAGGTTATCCTGACCGCGGCGGCGAAGGTGGGCGGCAAGGAAAACCGCGTACAGACGGCCCGGGACGTGCTGAGTTTTCAAAAAATCGACCAGCAGGAGCAGTTGAGCAATACCGAGGATATCGACCTGACCGAACTGCTGGCAAAACTCACGCAGCAACAGTTGGCGTACAGCACTGTTCTCAAATCCTCGTCCATGATCATGCAGTTGAGTCTTGTCAACTACGTGTAGCGGTTGCCTGTAAACAACAGGGCTATTTATGCTGATATTGACGCGACGCCCCGGCGAAAGTCTCTACCTGGGCGAAAACATACGCATAACCATACTGGGCATACAGGGCAAACAGGTGCGGATCGGCCTGGAAGCGCCGGACGACACCACTGTGTACCGCGAAGAAGTATACAAACGCGTCGAAGAGGAAAACCGCCGCGCCCTCATAACCAGTAACGAAGATGTCTTGGTGGCTGCATCGCTATGGAACGAAGCAAAGAAACAGCAAAAATGACGGAAATCGACACGCGTCTCGGCCTGCGCAGCATAGACGTGGACAAAATCGTGCGCTTTCCGCGCGGTCTGGCCGGTTTTGAAGACGAGCGGGACTTCGTGCTGCTGCAGATACGCCCCGAAGCCCCGCTGCTCATTCTGCAGAGCGTGCGCAATGCGGGCGTGGGCCTGCTGGTGGCCGATCCCTACAGCTTTCTGCAAAACTACACAATCGTGATAAGCGACGCCGAAGAAAAACTTCTGCGCCTGCGCGGCATGGAGGAGGCCGCCATTCTCGTTACCGTCTCCATCCCCGCCGGCGAACCGGAAAACGCCGTCCTGCACCTCACCGGTCCCATAGTCATCAACCACAAGGCGCGTCTTGGCCTGCAGATTCCCCAAAACATCGGAGGGCCTGAGCAGGTGAACATGCACTCGCTCAAGCCCGTCGGCAAAATTCCGGAAACCGGGACAGGCGGACGATGCCCCTAGTGTCATGTCATGCTTGAAAAGTCGTAAAAATTGAGGTATGTTTTCTCTCAAACAGGGAGGAAACCATGCCCAAAATTTTGTACCGCGTGACTTTGACCCAAGCGGAGCGAGTTGAACTCCAACAGCTATCAACCCGAGGCAAACATGGTAGCCAGAAGGTACTCAATGCGTTAA
>JAISOT010000022.1 GCA_031275465.1 Desulfovibrio sp. | reverse complement strand
GCGCAGGTCAAGAGGATCATTGGGCTTTTGAAACGGATCCCAGTTTTCGTAGCCGATGCGGTCTATGAACTTGCGCCGGCGCGGATTCATTTTTTCATAAATTTCACGCTTGCACTCTTCCTGCTTTTCGGTAAGCGGCTGAAGGAAGCCGGTGGACGGAGTCGCGCCGGACATGTTCAGCCTTCTCTCTTTGCCGGGCCTGCGCCCAGATATGTTGCGTCGTAATTGGTCAGCAAGGCCATGGAAAGCGGCACATACACTTCGTGCAGGGCTGAAAAGCGGCTGTTCACGGCCGTCTTTATGTCACGGCTCATTGCATCAAGACGTGACTGAATTTTATCCAGATACACGGTGGGGTAGGGCTTGCCCCGTTCAAAGCCGGAAAACCCGCACGCATGGGTCTGACCGGCAATTGCCGCCGGCACGCCGTAAATGCGGCAGGTTATGGGACGGGCCGCGTACAGCAGGCAACGATTGCCCTCATCCAGCAGCGGGCAGGGAATTTTAAGCCCGGCCGCGCGGGTCATAATGGCTGCGGGCTCCTCGCCGTTCCTTTCAGCGCGGTACATGTTCCGTTTGAATCTGGTCAGGTCGCGGTCAGTCCGCGCTGCGCGCGCCGTTATGGAGGAGCGTTGCGGGCCGTGGTCAAAGGCGGCCAGAAAGGCGCGGTTGATGTACATGGCCTCCACAAGAGAGAGATCAAAGATGGCGTGGCAGCAGTCGCTGCATCCCTCCCGGCAGCGCACGCAGTCGGGGTTGCTCTCCCGCACGCGGGCAAACAGGGCGTCGGCCCCCTCCTGCAACTGTTCGTAGGCTTCAAAAACAGCGCTCAAATCCGGAATCATGGCTTTCTTCAAAAAAAGCCGCCGGGCGTAGCGCGTCCGGCGGCATCAGAAGCTTTACGCGCGCCTTGGATTAATTCTCTTCCACGTTGATGGCGTTTGATTCGCAAACCTCCACACAGGATTCACAGCCAAGACACTCCTCGGCATTGGCGGGTTCCGATTTGCCGTCCTTGATTTCGTACACCTCAACGGGGCAAACGTCCACACACTCGCCGCAGCCCACACATTTGTCCATATCGACAGTTACCGTATAACCCATTATGACCTCCATAGTATAGTATATTCCGTCCAGAAGCCGGGACGGCAAAGTCGTCAGGTCAATGCTTATCCGCACTCCTTCTTTCTGTCAAGAAAAAGCCGTCCGGCGATGCCAAAATTTTGGCTTTAGTGGAGAACGTGTAATAATATATTGAAAATAAAAGTATAATTTTATGGAACGCGCTTTGCATACTGCCAGGCGGAGTCAAAGATTCTTCTGTTTGGGCCGATGCGATCCGGGACGAAACTCCATCTGCCGGTTTGCGATGCCAGTCACAAAAGAAGGCAGGAGGTTTTTATGAAAAGTATGTTTGCCAGCCAGGTAGGCCTGGTCGGCAAGGTCATGGATATGCAGTTGCAGCGCCAGAATGTGATAACGAGCAATCTGGCCAACGTGGAAACCCCGAACTACAAACCGCGCGAAATCGAATTTGAAAATGAGCTTCAGGCGGCCCTGGGCCTTGACATGCGCGGCAGAATAAGCATCACGAGCAACGGCCACATGCCTGCGGCATTTGACCCGAAGAATTTTGGGCCGGAATGGGACAAGCAGTTCAAGCCGCGTCAGATACACGGCGAAGACCGCGTCAACCTGGACAAGGAAATGGCGAAACATGCCAAAACGCAGCTGCACTACAATGCTCTTACCCAAGTTATGGTGAAAACTTTTGAAGGGCTCAACACGGTCATTCAGGACGGAAAGACGGCATAGTTTCGTCAGGCGAACGATGCCGCTTTCCGCGCGTAACGCCGGGCGTCACGGAACGTCCGGCCGTAAAGGCAAAGGAGAACATCATGGACTTTATGACAGCCTTTGACATCAGCGCATCGGGCCTTTCAGCGGACAGAACGCGCATAAATACCATAGCCATGAATCTGGCCAACGCCAAAACCACCCGCACGCCCGAAGGCGGCCCGTATCGGCGGCGCACGGTGGTGCAGGTGGCGACGGACGTGGACGACCCTTTTTCAGTGCACATGCGCTCCGCGCTGGACCGTGAACTCAAAGGAGTGCGCGTTCTCGGCGTTTCAAGGGACATGCGCCCCCTGCGCCAGGTATATGATCCCGGACATCCGGATGCCAACGCCGACGGCTACGTCTTTTACCCGGACATAAATGTGGTCGAGGAAATGGCCAATCTCATGACGGCCCAGCGAAATTATGAAGCCAATGTCACAACGGCCGAGGCAATCAAGGGGATGTACAACAAAGCCCTGGAAATAGGCAGATAGTGTTATCTGAAAATATTCAAGCCGGATAGAGATTGGGGAGTGCGCCATGAATGTGCAAGCCATCGGTTTTAAAGCCTATGCTGAGGCCCTGCGGCACTTCGACAAGGTAGATGCCTCCCTCAGACAGGGTACGCCCGTCGGGCGGCGAAGCCTTTTCGCCAAAACTCTGGATCAGAGTCTTTTGCGCGATCATGTGGACCACAGCGAGAATCAGGGAGCCCAGGCAGATTTTATCAAATGGCCCACCAACGCCAACACGCCCGTTCTTCCGCGGAACAGCTTCGGCGAAACGATTTCAACATCCCTGAACAGGGTCAATGAACTTGAGCAGGCCAAAAGCCAGGCTGTCGACGACTTTGCTTCGGGCCGTTCGCAGAATGTGCATGAGCTCATGATCACCATGCAGAAATCCAGCCTTGCCATGAAGCTCACCACTGCGGTGCGCGGCAAGGTGCTGGAAGCGTACAAGGAATTGTCAAGGATGCAGTTTTAGCGTCTTATATCATTTCCTATTGATAACGCAAGATACTGTCCAGTTTTCTTATTAAATATCAACTAGTTATAAATATGTGTGACGGCAACGTTAATAAGAAATGGTATTATTCCACTTCTAGTATAGTGACACAATCAAATTTTAGGATAAAGCGATTTCAACTTGCCTCTTGCATCGTCAGTTGTGAAATGCCAATCAACAGATTTTGCATTTACGTTTCTGTTTGTTTCCCAAGCGGAAATCTCCTTTTTGAGTACTTTCAAG
>JAISOT010000169.1 GCA_031275465.1 Desulfovibrio sp. | reverse complement strand
GCTGATCTGTACAAAGACGCCAAAGGCGAAAAAGGGATCTCGGAGATCGGCGGAATTTCCCATGACGCCTATCTCGGCAAAAACGGGCAGGCCAAAAGCAATTGCGCCGGTTGTCACGCCAATACCGCCCATTTGCCGGAATTTGACCGCAGGCTGGACGTCAACAGGGATTTTGCCGGGCGCATCAGGAACAAGGAGGCGCTGCGCGATGCGAATTGACGCGAAAAGGACGATCCAGGTTTTTGCCGTGCTGCTGCTCGGTGTCGGAGCCTTTTTTCTGTATCTGGACTGGGCTTTCCCCAAGGTTCGCTGCGAGGGCGCCCATCTTTCCGTTCCGGAGAAGTATGCCGACTGCGTGAGCTGTCACCTCAAAAGCACGGCGCGGACGGCGCAGGACTGGCAGGAGTCCAAGCATGGCGTCTTGCTGGTGAAGTGCGTGGTCTGCCATGGGGAGCCGGACGGCAAAGGATCAATCCCCTTCTCAGCCAATCCGGATCCGGCAAGAATCTGCGCGGGCTGCCATGATCCCGCCATGCAGCGCATGGCGGCGAAATTTGGCGGAAACGCGGCTTGCGGCGCCTGCCATCCGCGGCACCAGAGTCCTCAGCACAGCGACGCTTACCAGTACAAGGCTTCTTCAGGGAAAACCTCTTTCTAGGAGCCTGTCGGACAAAGCGATGTTGCCAAGATAACATATTGAAATATTTAACTATAAATTTTGAGGCAAGACGAGGCCATGTCCAATCATTTCAATATGTTATGTGTTTTTGCGTCCTTTTGTCCGACAGGCTCCTAGTTCACGAATGAAAGGAGTGAACCGCACTCCCAAGGAGAAAAATATGACGGTTTCCAGACGGGAATTTTTGAAGGGATCAGCGGCCGCCCTGGCTCTCAGCCTGGTGGGCGCCCCCGCCTGCGCGGCTGCCGCCGCAGGCAATGAGGAAAGCGCGGACAGATGGGTCAAGGGCGTATGCCGTTACTGCGGCACCGGCTGCGGCGTCCTGGTGGGCGTCAGGGGCGACAGGGCCGTGGCTGTCAAGGGCGATCCCAACAACCACAACGCCGGCCTGCTCTGCCTGAAGGGGGCCATGCTCATCCCGGTGATCTATGCCGAGGATCGCATTACCGAACCGATGATCCGGCGCGGCGGCAAGAGCTCGCCCCTGAGCAAAGCCACCTGGGATGAGGCCCTGGACTTCGCGGCCCAGGCCTTCCGCAAGGCGGTTGAGGCCAACGGGCCCGATGCCATTGCCTATTACGGCTCCGGGCAGGCGCTGACGGAGGAATCGTATCTGGCCAACAAAATATGGAAGGCCGGATTCAGGACCAATAATGTGGACGGCAATCCGCGCCTGTGCATGGCTTCGGCCGTGGCCGGGTACCTGACCACCTTCGGCAAGGACGAGCCCATGGGCACCTATAACGACATGGACGCCGCCACCTGTTTCTTCATTATCGGCTCCAATACCTCGGAAGCCCATCCGGTGCTTTTCCGGCGCATCGCCCAGCGCAAGGAAAGTTCTCCGGACGTGAAAGTCGTGGTGGCCGATCCGCGCCGCACCAATACCTCCAGAATCGCCGATCTGCACATGTCCTTCGTCGCCGGCACGGACCTTGCCCTGCTCAACGGCATGGCCCACGTCATCATCAGGGAGGAACTGGACAATCCGCGTTTCTACGGCCGCTATGTCAATTTTGTGACCAATGACGGCAAACCCTGCGCCTTTGAGGACTACAAGGCCTTTCTGGCGGAATACACGCCGGAAAAGGTGCAGGAAATAACCGGCGTCCCCGCCGCGGACGTGATCACGGCGGCCAAGTTTTTCGCCGAGTCCTCAAGCACCCTCTCCCTCTGGTGCATGGGCATCAATCAGCGCACGCGCGGAGTCTGGGCCAACAATCTAATCCACAACCTGCACCTGCTCACAGGGCAGATCGGACGGCCCGGGGCCTCGCCGCTCTCCCTGACCGGGCAGCCCAACGCCTGCGGCGGGGTGCGCGACACAGGCTCCCTGGCCCATCTGCTTCCGGCCGGGCGTATGGTGGCCAATGAGAAACACCGCGCGGAAATGGAAGAATTCTGGGGAGTGCCAGCGGGCACCATTCAGCCGAAAATGGGGCATCATACGGTGGCCCTCTTTGAAAGCATGGCCAAGGGCGAGGTCAAGGCCGTGTTCATTAACTGCACTAATCCCGCGCACACTCTGCCGGATCTGAACGAGCTGACCAAGGGGCTGGAAACCGCCTTTGTGGCCCAGACCGAGTGTTTCCTGGACGCGGAAACCCTGAAATACGCGGATGTTGTCTTTCCGGCGGCCTTCTGGTGCGAAACCGAAGGCGTTTACGGCTGTACCGAGCGCCGGTACTCCCTCACCGAGCAGGCCGTAAAACCCATGGGAAACGCAAGGCCCACCGTCCAGATCCTCATGGATTTCGCCGCAAGAGCGGGTGTGGATCCCAAACTCTTCCCCTATAAAAACGCCGCCGACATCTGGGAGGAATGGAGAACCCTGAGCAAGGGCTCGCCTTATGACTTCTACGGCATGACAAGGGCCAGGCTGAAAAAGGAATCCGGCCTCAAATGGCCCTGCCCCACGGAGAATCACCCGGGCACCAACCTGCGCTATGTACGCGGCGAGGACCCGCTGGTGCCGGCCAATCATCCTGACAGAATCTTTTTCTACGGACGTCCAGACGGCAAGGCGAACATCTTCCTGCGTCCCTACCAGCCGCCCTTTGAACCGGCGGACAAGGACTATCCTTTTGTCCTGACCACCGGCCGGGTCATTGACCATTGGCATACGGCCACCATGACGGGCAAGGTGCCGGAATTGAAAAAGGCCTACCCTTCCGCCTTCGTGGAGATAAACCCGGA
>JAISOT010000168.1 GCA_031275465.1 Desulfovibrio sp. | reverse complement strand
TTCATTTCTACAGGCGGCCCGCGCGAAGGTCAAGTTGTCTCCGTTTCCGTGACAGGGCTGACGCGTCTAAATTTTTTTGATTTTAATTCAGCGTATTACAATAGTTGACTTTCAGATTCGTGGCGGCGGCAAAGCCGCCTTGCTTCTCACGAAGCCTGCGGCTTCGGGCGATGCTTTCGCATCGCCGCAGGGCAGACGCAATAAAATGCGTCAGCTCTGATTTCCGGGATGTGATTGTCTTCATGAAATTTGATAATGCCGTTGCGCAATTCATAATACGGCGGATCTTCAATGATGGATTGCCGCGTGCGCGGACGCGGTGAGGATGTTTCGGCTGTTCTCCGCTATAGCATTTACGCTTGATGGTGAAGTGAATTCGCCTTGCGACAATCTCGCGGCAAGGATTTGCGAACAAATCCTTGCAGAGCGATTTATACATTTTCAATGTTAAATCGCTCTAGACGGGTTTCCTGGCAGTGACTATGTCGGACATGTTCGACGCGGGCACCGCGTGACGTATTTCAATAAAACCTGAACCCTCCAAGTCTTCTCTGATTTCTTCAAAAGTGTAAACCATTCCGCTGTCCGTATTCACGAACATATTCACTCCAAAAATGGCCCCCTCTTTGGGAGAAGTGCGTTCCCCGCTCATGACGTAGTCGCGCACCGCCACGATGCCGCCAGGATTCAGCGCCTGATGGGCGTTGCGGTACAGACGTCGGCTTTCCTCCCTGTTCATCTGGTGAATGATGGCGCTTATCCAGGCGAAATCAAAACCTCTTGGCAGCATGTCCAGCATGAAGTCGCCTGCGATCAGGGTGACGCGGGCTTCCAGTGCCGAACCGGCGAAACGTTTTTGCGCCTGCGCGATGCCGACGGGCCGATCGAAAATCGTAGCCCGCAGGCGGGGTAGTTCGTTGAGAAAGGCTTCCGTATACGTGCCCGATGCTCCGCCAATGTCCAATAATTTCGCATCATCCTTTCCGAAAGTGAAAATACCGGCGTTTTTCATTGAGGAAATCGTGCCGCCAACGAGCCTCACGGCAATGGAGTTCATGCCCATGATGAAGGACGCTTTGTCCTGTTCCTCTCCCAGAATGCTGACTTGTCTCGGCTGGGGCTTGCCGTTTTTCAACGACCAGGTGAGACGCGCCCAAGCGCGCTGGCCGCAGGCCATGTGCCGCATCATGGGAACAAAGGTGTCAGGGTGCCGGCTGTCCAAATACGCTTTGTATTCGTCCGTTACCGAGTAGGTCGCGTTGTCCGCCGCGCAGGACTTGCGCAGATAGCCCAAGGCCGCCAGAGCGTCGAGCACGGCGGTTGTGCCGCGCGGATCGCATTGCGACTTTGCCGCCAGTTCGGAAGCGCCAAGACGGTTTTCGTTTTCCAAAATCAAGGTGAAAAAATCAAGCTCGGCCGCGGCCGCCAAAATGCTGGTCTGCATGTACCCGCGCATGGCTTCGCGCAGGCTTTCAAAAGAAGTTTGAACCATGATGCGCTCCCTCCTGGGTTCGGTGAACATGCCATTGCTCAAGGGGACCAAACAGTTTTCAGTTTTGCCGAAATGGCGGTGTATATATACACCGCAATGGGAAAAAATAGAACCCCTGCCCCGGAACAGCTGCGCGTATGCAAAACTCGCTTGCGTTCTTCGCAAATCGGCCGCGCCGCGTCTCAAGGCGCGCGGCGGCCAACATGATGTCGTTCACCGCCCTGTTCGCGAGGGTAGTGGATATAAATTCTCTGGTGTTCATCGGCAAATCTTGCGCAAAGACGAATATGTGCAAGCTCTATGGCCGTTCCGAACGCGGAGAGAGGCGTCACGGCACGACGCCCGCGTCATGGACGGCGACAACGATGAAATGCCCTAAGAAAATCTGAAAACTGCGCGCAAACACGCCATGCGAAAGCGCTGCGGGCTGTCCGGGCAATGCGGGGCACTTCAGGCATATCGCCCTGAGGCGTTACACTTAACTTTTGTCTGCTTTTGCCGATATGGTGTACAGTGCGCGGCAATCTTATTTCCGCCGATGCGCGCTTCCGTTATTTTGATGGTGAAATGCATGAAAAACTGCCTGATTGCCTTGCTTATTGCTCTTCTTCTTTCAGGTTGCGGATTTCTGAAATCCTCTGACTCTGACCTCGCGCCGCCGCTTGCCCACAAGGTTGTCAATGCGGCATACAGCCAGATAGGCAGAAAATATCAATCCGGCGGCAGATCCCCGCAGTCGGGCTTTGACTGTTCCGGCCTTGTCTGGTGGGCTTATCAGAAAAATGGCCTGACCGTGCCGCGCAGGACAGTAGAGCAGGCCCGCGCCGGCGCCGCGGTGCCACGCGCCTCTGCGCGCCCTGGCGACATTGTTGTGTTTCGCGCTTCACGCGCTGTCAACGGCCTGCACACCGGCCTGTACGCAGGCAACAGCACTTTTATCCACAGCCCCCGCTCAGGGTCGCGGGTACGCGCCGAAAGCATGGACCGGCCTTGCTGGAGCAACAATCTGCTTACGGTTCGGCGCATAGTCCGCTAGAGCATGATACGCTTGATATTGTCGCGTGGCGGCGGAGTGAATTCGCCTTCGCCTTGCGGCAATCTCGCCTTTCCAAAGAAAAGCAGACATTCCCTGCCTAAACCGCCTGCCTGAGTGCTGCCGGCGCTCTGCTCGCAAGGCCGCATTACCAAAAATAAGCAGCGCAATACTAATGCAGCAACACTATTGCTTTTTATCTTTTTTTAGAGTATCTCCAGAAAAAGCTGTTCCCCATTTGCAGGAGGATTGCCATGACACGCAAGGTCAGTACGGGTGAAGGGCTCTTGAGCATTGCGGATATTTCACGGCATTTTTCCCTGCCGGAATCTACGGCGCGGTACTACTGCAAGCGTTTCGCGCAGTACATTCCCAGCGTCGGCGATGGGCGCCGCCGCCGTTACCGCAGGGAAACGCTTGACGTGATTGAGGCAATACTGGAGCAGATGCAAAAATCCCGCACCGCCATTGCGGTTGAGGACGCTCTGGAAGCCCGTTTTCCCCGCAATGCGATTGCTGTGCAGGAAGCTTCCCCCCCTTATGATCAGGCCCAAACCGTTTCTGCTCATTTTCCGGCAGCGGCCCTGCAGATGCTCGAACGCCAGACAATTGCCCTGGAGGGAATTTCCCAGCTCATGCATGTGCTGGTGGAACGCCTGCCCAAGACGTCAGAGCGGCCAGCCGAAGGCCAGACATCAGCCCTGCGCGATGAAGTGGAAACCTTGCGCATGCTCCTCCATGCCTCTGAAAAAACCCAGCAGGCTGACCTGGAACAGTTGCGGCGCTGGATGACGCGCGTCATCCTGACGCGCTCCGGAAGCGGAGCGGTTTCCGCCTGAATTCAGAATCAAACGCGCATGCCCTATCGGGACTTTTCCGCAAGGGCCATGTCCACGGCCGCCCGGAAAAGATCAAGCGGCAGTGCGCCGCGGATAACGAGATTATTCACGAGAAAAAACGGCGTTCCTTCCACGCCGATCTTTTGCCCGTCCGCAATATCCTCGGCCAGCATGTCGGCTATTTTTTTGCTCTTTACGTCTTTTTGCAGCTTCTTCATGTCCGCGCCAACGCTCTCGGCCGTTCTGTTGATAAAGCCTTCCCCTTCCCCCATAAGCCTGTCCCTCTCCGCAAAAAGCACGCTGTAAAATTCCCAGGCCTTTTCGTTGCTCTGCTGCGCCACGGCCAGAAACGCCACGGCCGCCTGCATGGCTGTCCCCTTGTTTTCCAGGGGGAAATTTTTAAAAATCAGGCAGACATCCTTGCCGTAATCCCTCAGCACCTCATTGACGGTCGAAGCGGCCTGCCGGCAAAAATGGCAGGTAAAATCAGAAAAAGCCACAATGCGCACTTTGGCCTTGGGCGGCCCGTACACGGGGCGCCCTTCCAGGCGCACGCTTTTTTCGCTTTTCATGTCAGCGCGCCATTGAACTTCCAGGCTGTGCCTGCGTCGCTGGTTGGATCCCTGTTGTGCAATATCCAGCACGGATTCGCTTTCGCGCCGCAATACGTCCATCACGATATCCGGCCTGTTGCGGAAGAGCTTCTCAAGTTCTCTGGCAAGATTGTCTGTTGTTATCTCCTCAGCGCCCGCGCTGACTGAAAAACTCAAAAACAATGCCGCAAGCGCCATGACCACCTTTACTCGCATACGCACCTTCTTTCTACTCTCATTCAGACCTGCGAACCCTGCCTGCGACATGGCGGCGAATCACCTTATTCGCAAGCCAGCCGCGAATCCGCCACAGCGTCTTCCATTTTGAAAAGCAGTTCGTCAAAATCTACCGGTTTCATCAGATAGCCGAAAGCTCCCTGGCTTACGGCCCGCACGGCAAGTTGCATGTCCGCGTGCCCTGAGAGGACGATAACACGCGTCTCCGGCCAACGTTCGACAATATGTGAAAGCGCCTCCATCCCGTCCATGACCGGCATTTTCACATCCAAAATCACAAGCGGGCAAGGGCAGGTTTCCATGTCTTCAAGAGCCTCCAGGCCATTGGAAGCCACAACGCAGTTGTAGCCGCGCCGCGTCAGGCGCTTGGCCAGAATGCGCGGGATCTCTGCCTCATCGTCCGCCAGCATAACACGAATCCGGCTCATGCTCCCTTCCCCCGCTCAATAACACGTATCTTGCCCCAAGGCAAATGTCCTCAGAGCGTGTTGCGCGTGAGATTGCCGCTTGACGGCGAAGTGAATTCGCCTTGCGGCAATCTCGCGACGGGAATTTGCAGGCAAGCCCTTGCAGAGCGAATTATACCTTTCCAATGTTAATTTGTTCTCAAGCTGACCCTCAGCGCGGCGGCGGACCCAGCAAAACTATACCCGCATCCCGATTTTACCCCATGCTTTTCCACAAGCTTCCACAGAGGCGCCAATTTCTCTACTTTTTCATATCCTGTTGTAATAACAAATTTTATCTTATGTATTTTGACAATATAAAAACTGTTTTCATATTTGATCTTGATCCGCGCTGTTTTCATAACAATTTTTATTCCGGATTTTCATCTTGACGAAACGCCTCAACCTAACGTATCTTCATTTGAATGTACATTACTATTTCCTGCCCATGTTCCACGTGAAACGTTTAAATCGCCGCCGCGTACATGTGTTGATGTTCCACGTGAAACATAAATATCAAATAACGGATGGGGTAACATGGCGCGCATAATTGCCATCGCCAACCAAAAAGGCGGAGTCGGAAAAACGACTACAGCCATCAATCTGGCCGCGGCCCTTGCCGTAATGGAAAAAAGAGTGCTGCTCGTTGACTGCGACCCGCAGGCCAACAGCACCAGCGGCATCGGTCTTTCCCAAGAGGATCTTGATGCGGATCTGTACAGCACGCTCTACACGCCGGAAGAGACTCGCCGCAGCATTCGGCAAATCCGACCGCCTTATCTGGACATTCTGCCAGCCAGCACTAATCTTGTAGGGGCCGAGCTTGAACTTGTGGATAAAATCGGCCGCGAATTTTTTTTAGACGAATGCCTCAAACGCATCCGCAGCACCTACGAATACGTTATTCTGGACTGCCCGCCGTCGCTGGGTTTATTGACGCTTAACGCCCTGTGCGCATCCGGGGAACTGCTTATCCCCCTGCAGTGCGAATTTTTTGCGCTTGAAGGGATAGTAAAGCTGCTGCAAACCTATGAACAAATAAAAAAAAGATTAAACCCGAATCTGGCCCTTCTGGGGGTCGTCCTGACCATGTACGACATTCGCAACCGGCTGACCAGAGAGGTAAAAAACGAAGTGCGTCGCTGTCTTACAGATCATCTTTTTGAAACAGCCATACCGCGCAATGTTCGCCTGTCTGAAGCGCCAAGCCATGGAAAATCCGTCATTCACTATGACATCAAGTCCAAAGGAGCGGAAGCCTACCTCGGCCTTGCCAAGGAGGTTGTTCTCCGTCACCCCTCAAAAAAACAGATCTTGCACAGAAATGCCCGCCAATGAATCCGTTCCGCAGCAGACAGCAAATCTTGCCGATGGCATCAGGAACGGGATGGAGGAGTACATTCAAAAGCCACGTGATCACGAAAATGCTTTTGCCGTATGGTAGTATTGCAATTGCGGCAACGAAAAACAAGCAGCCCTCCAAGATTGGCATTGGTCAGGCGAAAGGGCCGGTCATCCCCGGAGCGCCAATCCTTGACTGCCATACCGCACTGCGGGCAGCACACAGCGGGGCTGTAGGAGTAGCGAAAATCCCAGTACCGCAAAAACTCGGCAAAAGCCTCCAGGGGTTCCGCGGGATGCGGGGAAGGGCCAGGGTTTGGGGACATCGCGGAACGGCGGGGAACAGCGTGTTCCTTAATCTGTTCCCAAAAAGCATAAGGGATTTGAACAGCCACACAGCGGCCTTCGGCATCGGTGAGAAACAGGGGAGAAAAAAATTCTGCCATTGATGGAACCTTTAAGAAACAGTATTTCAACAAAACCGCAATTCAATCACAAGGTGCGTGAACTGAAGAGCTTTGTCAAGCCCTGCTCCATTCCTGACAGTCTCGGGTTCCTCGAACGGGAATGAAATATGACGGCAAACAGCAATAAATGAAGTCTTTCAAAGGAAACACGGGAAATATCAAATGTGCGCCATGAATACAAAAAGTCTTGGACGGGGACTTGACGCCCTTTTTCAGTATGAGCATGCCGCGGCGGATGAAAAGACCACCATGCGCCATGTGCCTGTAGCCGCTCTCAAGCCCAACCCCAAACAACCCAGACAAAACTTTGATCCGGCCGCTCACAAGGAGCTTGCGGAGTCAATAAAGACCCAGGGAATCATTCAACCGCTTCTGGTGCGCCCCGCCGGTGAGAACACCTGGGAAATCGTGGCCGGCGAGCGGCGCTGGCGGGCAGCCAAAGATGCCGGCCTCGGAGAAGTTCCTGTCTACGTGCGGGACCTGACAGACCAGGAAATAATGATCGCGGCCCTCACGGAAAATCTCCAACGGGAAGATCTTAATCCCATTGAAGAGGCACAGGCCCTGGAAAAGTTGCAGGAAACGCTTCAACTGACGCAGGAGGCGCTCGCTGATCGCCTGGGCAAAAGCCGAACATCCATAACAAATGCCCTTCGCCTGTTGAAGCTCTCCCCCGAGGCCAAAACGGACTTGCGTGACGGCGTAATCAGCTCGGGGCACGCGCGCTGCCTGCTCGGCATAACCGATCCGGCCGCCGCCGCCGCGCTGCACCTGCGAATGCGTGAAGGCGGCCTGAGCGTTCGCGAAACGGAAGAAGCGGCGGCCATCTGGCGAAACGGCGGCAAATTCCCCTGGAACGACTCCCCGACTCAAAGCGCGGCGAATGGAACAAAGCAGAGAAAACGCAAAAAATCTGAAGAAATGCGCAACCTGCAAAACTCACTTCGCGCGAGTCTCGCCTGCAAAGCCAGCATCAACGGGGATGAGAACAACGGTCGAATCACCTTGAGCTATGAAAGCCGGGAGGGGCTGCTTGCCCTGCTCACACGCCTTGGAGTCGCACAGTGATTCACGATCTCCCGCGCCCGCGCGCGAGCAACGCGCCATACATTCCTTCCATCCAAGGGTGGCCAGAAGGAGTCTGCCACTCGGCGGCAAGCGAAAAATCGGCATGTTTCGCGAGAAAACGGGCAATTTGCTCCTGGTTTTCAGCGGGATTAAGCGTACAGGTGACATAGGCGAGACAACGCCCTGGCAAAAGACAGCCGGCGCCCCGGCGCAAAAGGCGGGATTGAAGGGTCGCGCATCTGTCAAGATGCCCAAGGTTGACCCTGCGCCGCAAATCGGGGCGGCGGGCAAGCACCCCGAGCCCGCTGCACGGCGCATCCAGCAAAATATGGCCGTCCCAGCGCGCCAGGGGAGGCTCCGCGGCACTCGCCAGGACTATATGGGGCTGAGGCAGACCAAGGATGCGACATTGGCCGGAAATGTGAGAAAGACGGCCCGGCGAAACATCAGAGCACAGAGCAACCTCCACGCCCCGCTCCAGCAGCGCGCACGTCTTGCCGCCCCGGCCGGCGCAAGCGTCCCACCATGCGCGGGAACCCAGTCCGGCGAGGCCAAGCGCTTCAAGCACCGTCTGCGAACCCGCGGATTGAAAAGAAACGGCCCCGACCGCCTGCCAGTGCGACAGGGGTTTGCCCAGCAGCCCCGGGGGCAAGCTTCCCGGCGCGAAGGCAAAACCGTTCGGCGCGACCGCGCTTGCGTCCGCCGCCAACAGGGCCGGCCGCAAAACATCTGCCGAGGGATGGGCGACATTGAGCCGCAACCCGGCCCACGGACGGGCGAAAGATCTCTGCAAAAGGGTTATAGCCGCCGAACGCCCATAGGCTTTTTCCCAAATATCCGCAATCACCCGGGGCAGGCTGTAATAAAGACAAAGCCCGCGCCAGCGGGCATCATCTGACGGGGCTTTATCCACAACATAAAATTGCGGTTGAAAAACCGCCTCGCCCATGCGCTGAACGCCACGCAAAGCGGCGTTAACCAAACGCGCCAGGGAGGCGGGAAAAAGACGGTGCGCCTGCTCCACAGCGGCGGACACCGCCGCGTACTGCGGAACTCTGTCCTGAAAAAGCAGACTGTAAACGCCAAGCCGCAAAACGGAACGCAACGCCTGCGGAAGGTTTTGCGGTTTGCGAAGAGCGCGGCCAAGCAAAAAATCAATGCGTATTTCCGTACGAAGCACCCCGTAAAAAAGCTCTGTCGCCAGACGCCCGTCCCGAGCGGAAAGTTCCGGTCGCGCGGACGTCAATGCCAAATCAAGGGCGTGCTGGGCTAGCATCCCCTGTTCCGTGAGCAGCAGAGCGCGCAACGCTGTACTGCGCGCGTCAGGCGGCAGAGAAGCAAAAAAGACATTTTCGCGCATACGCAGGCTTAGGATAAAACCTGCAACGCGCTGCCGCAAAAACCCAGGCGCAGGCCGCGCAGCCGGCCGTTGACAAAGTCGCGCGCATGCATTGTGGACGCGCCGCGCGGACGAACCCGATGCAGTTCATACCAGCAGTCAGCGCAGGCCACGCGAAGACCTTCCCTTACATGATGCAGAGATCCAGGCGTCACCCCAGCGGAAGAGGCGGCCGGTTTCCCCGGAAAGAGAAGAAAGGGGAATTCCCGCTGCGGATTTTCGGGGTCAGCCATGTCTTGATCGTAAAAGCGAAAGACGGTTCGCGCTCCAGGGTTTGGCGTCATGGCGCGGATATGGGCATGCACTGCCGCGGCCGGCCGATTCCAGTCAATAAAACTCTCATTCTTGGAAATCTTCGCGGCATAGGTGGCCCAAGCGTCATCCTGCGGTTCCGGGACGATTTTTCCGGCAAGCATTTTTCGCATAACCCGCAATAACAGGGAAGCTCCTTCATCAGCCAGCAAATCCAGAAGTTCGCCAGCCGTTCGTTCGGCTATGGGAACAGATTGGGCGGCGTAGACAGGCCCTGCGTCCAGTTTGGCATCAATGCGCATGATGGAGACGCCCGTGTGCCCATCTGGCTGCCAGTTTTCCATAATGGCGCGTTGTACCGGGGCAGCGCCGCGATATTGGGGCAGCAACGAGGCATGCACGTTGAGCGGTGGAAAACGGGGAATAGTCAGGATAGTTTCAGGCAAAATGAGGCCGTAGGAGGCCACAAGCAAAAAGTCAGGCCGCAAGGCCGCAAATTCCTGTTGTGCTTCATGGGATTTGAGGCTGGGCGGCTGAAAAACAGTAAAACCGCATTGCCTGGCAAGCGCTTTTACGGAAGAAGGCAGAACCTTATGCCCTCTCCCGGCCTGAGAATCCGGCCGGGTGTAGACCGCCGCAATTTCGCCAAAGGAACAGCGCGCGACGCGTTGCAGGACGCGGGCGGCAAAGTCCGGCGTTCCCATAAAAATCAGGCGGTATCTTTGCGGCTCAACCATTTTTTGACTTTTGAATCATATAAAGAACGGCGCAGATGACTGATATGATCAATAAAAAGCACGCCGTTCAGATGATCCACCTCATGCTGCAACACTACGGCCGGAAAACCGGAAAGCGTTTCCGCAATGCCGTTGCCGTCAACATCCCTCGCGGTCACAAAAACGGTGCTGTAGCGCAGGACATCGGCCCTGTAATTGAGGGGCACGGAAAGGCAGCCTTCCTGCTCGCTGAGAATCTGCTCGCCGCCCGGTTCCAGCACCGGATTGACAAAAACGCGGGGGGCAGGAGGAGAGTCTTTCTGAACAGGATTCATCACAACTATGCGCAAAGGACAGCCAACCTGGGGGGCCGCCAGGCCGACGCCCAGAGAAGCGTACATGGTTTCAAACATATCCGCAACCAACGCGCGGATTTCCTCCGAAATTTCGTCTACAGGACTGCACGCGAGCTTCAGAAGCGGGTCGGGATAGGATACGATATCCAAAATCATGCGTCTTTTGCGCCTCCCCGCAGGCGGAGATCAAGTTCCCGCAACTGGGTCGCAGCAACGCCGGAAGGCGCCTCGGTAAGCAGGCAGGTGGCTTTCTGGGTTTTGGGAAAAGCAATGACATCGCGTATGCTTGTCGCGCCCGCCAGCAGCATGACCAGCCGGTCCAGCCCCAAAGCGATCCCGCCGTGGGGCGGCGCGCCGTACTCCAGAGCGCGCAACAGAAAACCAAATCTGCCTTCGGCGGTATCGCGCCCAATGCCGAGGGCGTCAAACATGCGGCGCTGCGCCTGCTCGGAATGTATGCGTATGGAGCCGCCGCCCACTTCATTGCCGTTAAGAACAAGATCATACGCACGGGCGCGGGCAGCCGGCGGATCAGCGAGCACAAGATCAAAATGCCCCGGAGCAGGGGAGGTAAAAGGGTGATGGCAGGCAACGTAGCGCTTTTCCGCATCGTCGTACTCAAGGAGCGGAAAATCCGTGACCCAGAGAAAATTGAAACCGCCGGCCGGGACAAGATGAAGATGTGCGCCCAGGCGCGCACGTAGGTTGCCGAGAGCCGCGTTGACAACCTCCGGTTCAGCCGCCTGAAAAAAAACAATGTCGCCGGGAAGCAGATCCAGAGCACGAGCCATGGCCTCGCGCTCGCTTTTCGAAAGAAATTTGGCAATGGGAGATTGCCATTCGTCGTTCCTGACTTTTATCCAGGCGAGCCCCTGAGCGCCGTAAATTTTTACAAATTCGGTAAAATCGTCGATTTCTTTGCGGGTAAAGGCGTCGCCACCCGGAACTCTCATGGCTTTTACCAATTTTGCTCCGGCAAAAAGTTTGAAGGCAGAATGCCGCACAATGTCCGTAATATCGACAAGCTCAAGGCCAAAACGCGTGTCGGGCTTGTCGACGCCGTAACGGCTCATGGCCTCATCCCAGGCAAGACGGGGAAAGGGCATCGCGACCTCGCGATTCAGCACGTCCTTGAAAAGACGGCTGACAAGGCCTTCAGTCATGGCCATGACCATATCTTCATCCGCAAAGCTCATTTCAATGTCAATCTGGGTAAATTCAGGCTGGCGGTCAGCGCGCAGGTCTTCGTCGCGAAAACAGCGCACGATCTGAAAATACTTGTCCAGACCGCTTATCATGAGAAGCTGCTTGAAAAGCTGCGGCGATTGCGGCAGAGCATAAAACTGTCCGGGATTGAGACGGCTCGGCACCAAAAAATCACGCGCTCCTTCGGGGGTGGATTTGGTGAGCATCGGCGTTTCCACCTCGATAAAACCGGCCTCGTCCAGATAGCGGCGTATCGACTGGGCCGCCCTGTGCCTGAAAAAAAGATTGCCCTGCATGCGTGGACGCCGCAGATCAAGATAGCGCCAGGCAAGACGGAGGTTTTCGCCGGCATCTGTTCTGTCTTCAACCGGAAAAGGCGGCGTTTTGGAAGTGTTGAGCAGTTTCCATTCCAAAACCACAACTTCAATCCCGCCTGTCGGCAGGTTGGGGTTGACCATGCCCTCCGGGCGCGGGCGCACTCTGCCGCGAACAGCCAGCACATATTCGGAACGCAGGATATGGGCATTCGCATGGGCTTCGGGCGCAATTTCCGGGCTGAACACGACCTGCGTCAGACCTTCGCGGTCGCGCAGATCAACAAAAATAAGACCGCCATGGTCTCGTCTGTACTGCACCCAGCCCATAAGGCATACATGCTCCCCATTGTCGCCGCTGCCCAGAACGCCGCAACTGTGGGTGCGACGCCAGCCTCCCAAATCCTGTATGAACTGCCGGTGATCGCGCTGCACGTCGGCGGATTGAAAATCATCAGTTGATGGTGCCATGTTCGGATTCCCGTTTGTGCAAGAATAAGGAAAAAACCTCAGACATGGAAACAGTCGTCTGAGAGCCGTCAGCCATATTTTTGATCGTCACCGCCGACGCCTCGGCCTCGTCCTGCCCGATGATCAGACATCGGCGCGCGCCGGATTTGTGGGCTTGCCGCATCAGGCTTTTCATACCGGCCGGGCTAAAGGCGAGCACGCCGCGAAAATTGGCGTCACGCAGCTCCTGCGCCAGGGAAAAAGCCTGCTTTTGCGCGTCGGCACAGGTCGACACAACAAAAAAATCCGGGAGCGGCGGATCCGTCTTGCCCATGAGCAGGGCAAGACGCTCCATGCCGCAGGCAAAACCCACGCCGGGCACATCCGGCCCGCCAAGGCACTTGACGAGGCCGTCATAGCGGCCGCCGCCCGCCACGGCCGACTGCGCGCCGATAGCTCCGCTCACGAGTTCGAACGTGGTGCGGCAATAATAATCCAGGCCGCGCACAAGGCGATGATCAAGTTCGTAGTCTATGCGCCGGGCCTGCAAAAGATCAAGCACTCCGGCAAAATGCGTTTTACAGGCGGAACATTGGATGTCGGCAAATTTTGGGGCGTTTACGGTAAGATCCCGGCAGCCGGGAACTTTGCAGTCGAGAACGCGCAAAGGATTTGCCACGGCCCGGCGCGCGCAGTCCGGACAAAGGGCGTCCGCGCCAAGCCCGGCGAGAAAATCGCCGAGCGCCGCCCGGTAGCGCGGACGGCAGTCGGCACAGCCCAGAGAATTGAGCTTCAACGTAAGGCCGCTGACGTCGATTTCCCGCAAAAACTGAAGAAGCATCACGATCATTTCGGCATCGGCCACAGGACTGCCGGATCCCAAACACTCGCAGTTGATCTGGTGGAACTGGCGCATCCGGCCAAGCTGGGGGCGCTCATGGCGAAACATGGGGCCCAGGGTAAAAAGACGGCTCAGACCCTCCTTTGCATTGAGGCCCGCGTCAATATAGGCGCGCACAACCCCGGCCGTGGCCTCCGGCCGGAGGGCAAGAGAGCGCCCCTTGCTGTCGCCGAAAGCATACATCTCCTTTTGCACGACATCGGTTTCCGCGCCAATGGAGCGGGCAAACAGCTCTGTAAATTCCAGCAGCGGCGTGCGCAGCTCCGCAAAGCCGAAACGGGCGAAAACAAGCCGCGCGGCGGCTTCCATGGCGGTAAAAAGCGCGCCGTCCGGCGGAAAAATATCCGCAAAGCCCTTGATTCGCATGACACGCGACATATGCACCCTCAATCAGACAAACCCGCGCACGGCACCTCAAGACGGTATTTTCCTGCCTCTTCGCAGGCCACGGGGTAATCCCCGGTAAAGCAGGCCAGACAGTAACAGCCGGAGTGCGTGACGGAGCGGAGCAGGCCGTCAATGCTCAAATAGTGGAGAGAGTCGACATCCAGCTTTTTCTCAATTTGCGACGGAGAATGGCGGGCCGCAATGAGTTCTCCCCGCGAGGCGAAGTCAATGCCGTAATAGCAGGGAAATTTCACCGGAGGAGAGGATATGCGGATATGCACCTCCCTGGCCCCGAGTTCGCGCAGCTTCTTGACGCGCGTCATCACCGTGGTGCCGCGAACAATCGAATCGTCCACAATGCAGACTCGCTTGCCTTCAATAAGGGGACGCACCGGATTTATTTTAACCCTCACGCCAAAATTGCGCATGGACTGGCTGGGTTGAATAAAAGTGCGTCCCACATAGTGATTGCGTATCATGGCGTGTTCGTAAGGCAAATTCGCGCACTGGGCAAAGCCGACAGCCGGATAGACGCCCGAATCGGGAAAAGGCAGCACGAAGTCCACATCAGGCGCTGATTCAAGGGCCAGTTGCCCTCCCATCCGCTTGCGGCAAAGATACACCTGCTCGCCAAAGATGCTGGAATCGGGCCTGGCGAAGTAAATAAGCTCAAAGATGCACTGACGCGGTCGAGCGGGCACGGGGGCGCAAAAAGGTTCACAGCGCTCGCCGGAAGCGTCGACAATGTACATTTCACCGGGCGCTATCGGGCGTTCGTATTCGGCTTCCAGAAGATCAAAGGCGCACGTTTCCGAAGCAAAGACGGGGCTTTTTCCCAGACGCCCCAAAGCCAAAGGATGGAAGCCATGGGGATCGCGCACGGCAATGAGCGTATCCCCCGAGAGCACCAAAAGACAGTACGCGCCGCGCGCCTTTCCGCAAACATGACGAAGCGCCCCGGGCAGGTCTGCGCCCCGCAGCGCGCGCGCCAGCAAATGCACCAGCACTTCCGTGTCGGTGCTGGTGGAAAAAATACTGCCCTGGCCTTCCAGTTCTTCGCGCAGAGCCAGGGTGTTCACCAGATTGCCGTTATGGGCTACGGCTAAATCCTGCCCCCGATAGCGGACAAGAAAAGGCTGGGCATTGCGCAAAGCTGAAACGCCGGTTGTGGAATAGCGCACATGCCCCACGGCAACGCGGCCCCGCAGGCGTTGAAGGTCAGCTTCGGAAAAAACATCGGGCACAAGGCCCATGCCGCGATGTTCGAAAACCGCTCCCCCTTCGGTGGTGACGATGCCCGCGCTCTCCTGGCCTCTGTGCTGCTGGGCGTAAAGGCCGAAATAGGCCAGACGCGCCGCTTCTTCATGACCATAAATGCCGAAAAGACCGCATTCGTGCCGGATCATAAAAGCTCCATATCGCCAATTCCAAACCGAAGGACTGCCGTCGTTCGGAACAGAAATCAATCCAACAGAAATCAATCCAATCCACAAGCGGTTGCAAATAAATATTGTAACAGGCGCGCGCGTAACCGTCAAGGCAACGCCGACAATCTCGGCAAGAAAAAGCTATTGTTTAATTTTTTTACGCAAATACGCAATGCGGTTGTCAATGACGGCTGGATTGGGATAGACAGCGCGGGCCTGCTCAAACTGCGCCAAAGCCTCTTTTCCCCGGCCCATCTGCTCCAGCGCGTCAGCCAGCAGATAGGAGGCAAGGCCCCTCAATTTTTCGTCAGGATTGCTGTCCAGTATCTGCTGGGATATCCCGGCCACTTCCTGCCAGCGCTGGCGGGCCATGTTCTGATCAGCAATATCATACATGCATAAAATTTTGTCATGGTCGGACAGAAAAAGGGAAAGACACTGATGCAGCACTTCCTCACCGGCTTCAAACAGGCGTCTGCTGAAATGGGCTTGGGCGAGATGGCGATAGCCGGTCACGGCTTCCTCAGGCTCAAGTCCCGCAAGTCCGATGTAGGAGCTCCAGATGTCCGCCGCTCGGGAGAAACGGCGCAACATTTCCGCGCAACGGCCCATGCGCTCCAAAATGGCCTTGGTCCGCGCCTCGTTTTCGGAAAATTCCTCCAGCATGACTTCAAGATATTCCAGAGTGACACGCGGCTCTTCGCCTTCCGCGTTGGCCGATGTCAAAAGCATGTTCCAGGCTTCCCAACGCCTGTCCGGATCCTGCTCCGTCCGCAGTGATCTGCGCAAAAGCCGCTCCGCGAGCGGCCAATCGCGCTTCGCAACGGCCGCACGGGCCAGCGCGACATCATCGTCCTCAGCGACCGGAGCCCGCTCGCAACTCAAGAGCGCGTAAGGAATCAAACAGAGCAGCGCCAGAATGATATGCAGGGAATGTTGCATTTTTCGCATAGCGTCACATCAGTCCAGATTTCGCGGAAAGCATCGTCGGCCGCAGGTTCATAGCAGTATTCCGTCCGTCTTTCAAGCTGTGGAACCGGAACATAAAATTTTTCGGTGGGCCGCAGCCGGCCTTGACGGCTGACCGGAAAGCGGGTAGTTCATTCACATGAGGACCGCAGCACGCCACAGCCGCTTCGCCTCCCTGCTGATGCTGGGGCTGCTTTTGTGCGGTCCCCTGGCTCGGCCTGACGCCGCGGGGCTGCTCCCTTCTCCGGCAGAAAAAGAGTGCTGCGGCTCATGCGCGCACGACGCCCCGGCTTTGCCCCTTGCCGCTGCGGAAAACAGCGCCGGGCCTGATCATGCCGGCGGCGCGCGCACTACGCGCTCCGAGCAGACGGGATGCGACGCGTGCCCCTCAAGCGCCCGTTGCTCGTCCGGCGCGGCCATGCTGCTGTCCCACCTGCACGGGCTGCCCCCGGTTACAGCGCAAACGGCGTATTTTGCGCCGCGCGCCGATGATCCTGTCACCTCCCCGCACGACGGAGGGCTGTTCCGTCCTCCACGCCCTGACGCCGCCCGCACGGGTTAGCGTCTCTGACGCGCGCGAAACCGCCTGTATTTCCCCCTGAGATTTTTCTCCGCAGTACAAGCGCTCACGCGCGCCTCCGCCTTCCCGTTTTGTCCGCAATCCGGCCGCCCGTTTCATCAGATCGCATAAAAGCGGCTGACCCGGGCTCCGAAGAAACGACGTCCACAGGTGGTGATTCATGATTTCGCATCCTCTTTCCCGTGCGGCGGCCTTCATCCTGCTGCCGCTCCAACTGGCCGCATGTTCCCTTGCGCCTGCATACACGCGGCCGGAAGCGCCCGTGCCGGAAGCCATTGCGGTTGCCCCCGCGAGCGCGCTGAACATGGACGGCATGTTTCACGTCAGTCCCTGGGGCTTTTTCCATGACCCGAGACTGCGGGAACTGATTGCCGCCGCGTTGCGGCAAAACCGCGACCTGCGTCAGGCGCTGCTGTCCATAGAAGAAGGCAGGGCGCAATACCGCGTGCAGCGCGCTGATCGCCTGCCGCAGCTCAGCGGCGAGGCGGCGGATGCGTACGAAGGCGTATTTGACGACAAGGCCGGCAACAGATATGGCGATAACAAATATTCGTCAACAGGCGTCGCCTTTTTTGAGCTGGACCTTTTCGGGCGGCTGAAAAGCTTGAGCGATGCGGCCTTGCGGCGCTACCTGGCGACAGAGGAAGCGGAAAAAGCCGTCCGGATTGCCCTGGTGTCCCAAGTGGCGCAAAGCTACCTGGCCGAGCGCCTCGCGGCGGAACTAGGCCGGCTTGCCGAACGCACGCTGGAAAGCCGGCAGGCGTCCTTTGCCTTTGTGGAAAGCCGGGTACAGTCCGGCCAGTCCTCGCTGCTGGATCTGGAACAGGCCCGCGGCCTGGTGGAAGCCGCCAAAGTCGACGCCGAAACCAGAAAAGACGAGCGCATACGGGCTGAAAACGCCCTCGGCTTGCTGCTCGGCTCTTTCGCCCCGCAACGGCTTCCTCCTCCAATAGCCTTGCTGGAACAGCACCTGGCGGAACTGCCGGAGGGAATTCCCTCCGCCGCGCTGCTGAAGCGCCCGGACATCATGGAGGCGGAATTCAACCTCAGGGCGGCCAATGCCGAAATCGGCGCGGCCAGGGCGGCTTTCTTTCCATCCATCTCCCTGACCGGCAAACTTGGCTCCCAAAGCGACGAACTGAGATTGCTGTTTGACGGTGTAACCTCATTCTGGTCCTTCCTGCCGACAATCAACCTCCCCATATTCAGCGGCGGACGCAACACAGCCAATCTGGATCTGGCGGAAATCCGCAAGGAGAAAGGGATAGTCCAGTATGAGCAGCGCATACAGACCGCCTTCCGCGAAGTGGCCGACGGCCTGCTGACAAGGGCCGCCCTGGCGGAAAAACTGGCTGCCCAGCGGCGGTATTTGCAGTCGCAACGGCTCGTGCTGCAACTGGCGACGAGCAACTACACCAACGGCGCCGTAAATTACCTGACCGTTCTGGACGCGCAGCGCAGCGTTTTTGAGGCCGAACGGGGCCTGCTCGCCGCCCGGCGGGAACAGCTGGTAAACGACATCAACCTCTATGCCGCCCTGGGCGGCGGCCTGGAAGACACAAACCCCGCGGAACGCATGAAGGATTCCGCAACACCCAATCAATAAAAAGAGGAATGCCATGAAAATACGTTATATATTCCCGGCTCTGGCTCTGGGTCTATTTTTTGTTTCTCCGGCCGTCGGCGCCTGCGCCGCGCATGACGGCGGACACGGACATGCCGCGCACGGCGGAACAAATCACGCGCCGGCGCCGGCGCCGACCGGAAAGATCTACACCGCGAAAGGAAAAGTCATCCAGGTGGACAAGGCCGCCGGCAAAGTCACCATAGACCACGAGCCTGTTCCGGCTCTCAAATGGCCGCGAATGACCATGCCCTTTCGCATGGAAGACTCCTCACTGCTGGACGGACTGAAAAAGGGCAGCTCCGCGCGTTTTGATTTCCGCCCTGAAGGGCAGGGACGCGATCCCGTGATCGTGGATATTGAAGTCCTTAAGTGACCGCCGCGTCCGGCCGCGCGGAAAAGCGCGGCCGGACCCCGCGCAAGGAGACGACATGCGATTCAAAACCTTTTTTCTTTCCCTGTTCCTCCTGCTGGCCGGGGGGGCTCTGGGCTACGGCTTCGCCGTTCTTGCCCCCGACAGGCTGAAGACGGCGCACACGGCGCATGAAAGGGTTGAAGACGGACAGGCGACGGCGCAAGGCCCCGGAGAACGCAAAGTTCTCTACTGGTATGACCCCATGTATCCCGGAACCAAATTTGACAAGCCCGGCAAATCGCCCTTCATGGATATGGAGCTTGTGCCGCGCTATGCGGAGGATGACGAGGGAACGGGCATACGCATCGACCCAGGGCAAACGCAAAACCTGGCCGTTCGCACGGAAAAGGCCCAGCGGGGCAGACTGGTTTTTTCCCACGAAATTCCGGCCAATGTGGAATTCAATGCCTATCAGCTCGCCAAGGCGCAGCCCCGGGCCGACGGTTTTGTGGAAAAAACGTACGCCCTGGCCGTGGGCGACACGGTGACGGCGGGGCAGCCGCTGGTGGACATCACCGTGCCCGCCTGGGCGGCGGATCAAAGCGAATATCTGCTGTTGCGCAGCCAGAAGGCTGCGCCGGATATCATACGGGGCGTACGCGAACGGCTGCGCCTTTCCGGCATGCCGGAAGATCTGCTGAAAGCTGTGGACGCCACAGGCCGCGTGCAGACCCGCCTGACGGTGCATGCGCCCCTGGGCGGCGTCATAACCGCCATTGACGCCTACCCCGGCATGAATGTGGACAAGGGCATGACGCTGGCGACCATTCAGGGCATTGATCCGGTATGGGTCACGGCCGATGTGCCGGAACGGGAGATATATCTGGTCAGCGACAAACGGATGCGCGTCACAATCCCGGCCTATCCGGGCAGAGCCTTTTACGCGCAATCCGTAACCCTGCTGCCCAAGGCCGATCAGGCCACGCGCACCGTGCCACTGCGGCTTTCCCTGGATAACCGGGAGGGACTGCTCAAGCCGGGGCTTACCGCATCCATCCGCTTGCGGAGCGACGGCGGGGAAGATCTGCTCATCCCCACCCAGAGCCTGATTGATCTGGGGGATGAACAGCGCGTTATCGTCCGCGCCGCCGACGGTTCCTTTGTGCCCCGGCAGGTGCAGGTGCTGCGCAGCGCGCGGGAAAAAACCGCCGTGCTTTCAGGCCTTGACGAAGGCGATGAGGTGGTGGTTTCAGGCATCTTTCTCATTGACTCGGAAGCCAATCTGCGCGGCGCGCTTGACCGCATGCGCCGGGCAAAAGAAACGGCCGCCGCGCCTTCCGCCCATGACGCACACGAGCACAACGCAAAGGAGGTCGAATGATCGCCGCCCTTATCCGGACCTGCATGGCCAATCGTTTCTTTGTGCTGCTCGTCTCGGCCGTCCTCTCGGTCTGGGGCGTCTGGGTCATCACGCAAACGCCCATTGACGCCCTGCCGGATCTTTCCGACGTGCAGGTCATCATACGCACCTCCTATCCCGGCAAAGCGCCGCGGCTGGTGGAGGATCAGATCACCTATCCGTTGACCTCGGCCATGCTCTCCGTGCCGGGCGCAAAATCCGTGCGCGGCTATTCCATGTTCGGGGATTCCTACGTCTACATCATTTTTGACGACGGCACGGATATCTACTGGGCGCGCAGCCGGGTGCTGGAATACCTGAGCCAGGCGCAGGGCAGGCTTCCGGCCGGGGTGGCGCCGGCCCTCGGGCCGGACGCCACTGGCATAGGCTGGGTATTTGAATACTCCCTGGTGGACCGCGGCAACAAATACGACCTCGCGACCCTGCGCTCCATTCAGGACTGGCTGCTCAAGTTTGAACTCTCCGCCGTGCCGGGCGTGGCGGAAGTCGCCCCCGTCGGCGGCGTGGTCAAACAGTATCAGATTATGCCGGACCCGATAAAACTGGCGCAGTACAAAATACCCCTGAAAATGGTCGTGGAAGCGGTGAACGCCTCAAATCAGGAGGCCGGCGGATCGGTTCTGGAACAGGCCGAAGCGGAATACATGGTGCGGGCGGACGGCTACCTGCGCAATCTGGAAGATTTCCGAAACATTGTCTTGCAGGCAACCCCCGGCGGCACGCCGATATATCTCAAGGATGTCGCCGAGGTGCGCCTCGGCCCGCAAATGCGGCGCGGCATAGCGGAGCTGGACGGCGAGGGCGAGGTAGCCGGCGGGATTGTGCTGATGCGCTTCGGCGAAAACGCCCGCGCCGTCATCGCGGCCGTAAAGAAAAAACTTGAAAGCCTGAAATCGAGCCTGCCGCCGGGCGTGGAAATTGTCACCGCCTATGACCGTAGCGACCTCATCGAACGGGCGGTGGACAACCTGGCGCACAACCTGGCGGAAGAATTCATCGTAGTGGCCATTGTCTGCACGGTCTTTCTCATGCACCTCCGCTCGGCCTTCGTGGCCATCCTCTCGTTGCCCATAGCCCTTTTTCTCTCTTTCATCATCATGTACTATCAGGGAATCACCGCCAACATCATGTCGCTTGGCGGCATCGCCATTGCCGTTGGGGCCATGGTTGACGCCTCTGTGGTCACTGTGGAAAACACGCACCGCAAACTGGAACGCTGGCAGAATGAGAATCCCGGTTCGCAAATTTCACCGGAGCAGCGCTGGGAGCTGGTAACCGAGGCGGCCGTGGAAGTCGGGCCGGCGCTGTTTGCCAGCCTCCTGGTCATAACCCTTTCCTTTATTCCCGTCTTTGCTCTGGAAGGGCAGGAAGGCCGCCTTTTCCGCCCGCTGGCCCTGACAAAGCTCTATGCCATGGGAAGCGCGGCCCTGCTGTCCGTCATCGTCATTCCCGTACTGGCAGGGCTGTGGGTGCGGGGGAAAATTCCCCCTGAAGACAGCAACGTCATCAACCGCTTTCTCATACGCCTGTACAGGCCGGCCATACTGGCCATACTGCGCGGTCCCGGAACGACGCTGTGCGTCGCCCTGCTCGTGCTGATCTCCACACTCTGGCCCCTGGCGCGCCTGGGCGGCGAATTTCTGCCCCGCATGGACGAAGGCGATCTGCTTTACATGCCTTCCACGCTGCCCGGCGTTTCCGTGGCGGAGATCGGGCGCGTCCTGCAGCGCACCGATAAAATGATCAAAAGCGTGCCGGAGGTCGCAAGCGTGTTCGGCAAGGCGGGCCGCGCGGAGACAGCCACGGATACCGCCCCTCTGGAAATGATCGAAACCGCCATACGCCTGAAGCCGGTGAGCGAGTGGCGGCCCGGCATGACGCCCGCACGCATCGTAGAGGAACTGGACGCCGCCGTAAAACTGCCGGGAGTCGCCAACCTTTGGGTTCCGCCAATCCGCAACCGCATCGACATGGTCTCGACAGGGGTAAAAAGCCCTATCGGCGTCAAGGTTTCCGGCCCTGACACGGCAAGCATAGACAAGGCGGCCGTCATGGTCCAGAACGCGGCGAAGAACGTGCCCGGCGTTTTCTCGGCGCTTGCGGAATCCCTCACCGGCGGCCGCTACGTGGATGTGCGCATCCGCCGGGAATCAGCCGCCCGTTACGGCATGAACGTCGCGGACGTGCAGCTTTTCGTCTCCTCCGCCGTCGGCGGCGAAAACGTCGGCGAAACGGTGGAAGGCGTTGCCCGTTATCCCATCAACATCCGTTATCCGCAGATATACCGGGACAGCCTCGCCTCGCTCAGGGCAATGCCCCTGCTCACGCCGTCAGGCCAGCAGATTACTCTGGAGGACGTGGCGGACGTGACCATGGACAGCGGCCCTTCCATGCTGAAAAGCGAAAACGCCCGCCTGGCAAGCTGGGTGTACATTGATTCCAGAGGCCGCGATCAGCTTTCCGTGGTGCGCGATCTGGGCAAAGCCATACAGTCCCTGCCGGACATGCCCGCGGGCGTCAGCATCGCCTTTGCCGGGCAATTCGATATGCTGGAGCGGGCGACAGCCCGCCTGCAGCTGATGGTTCCCGCGACGCTCATAATTATCTTCATTCTGCTGTATCTGGAATTCAAAAACGTGCGGGAAACCCTGCTCATCATGCTTTGCCTCCCCTTTTCCCTCGTCGGCGGGGTGTGGTTCATGTATGCGCAGGGCTATGCCATGTCCGTGGCCACGGGAGTCGGTTTTATCGCCCTGGCTGGGCTGGCGGCGGAATTTGGCGTCATCATGCTCATGTACCTGAAGAACTCAGTGGCTGAACGGCCGGAACTGGCCTCCCCCGTCACGGCGACGCGCGAACTCATCGACGCGGCCATTTACGAAGGCGCTGTGCTGCGCGTCCGCCCCAAAGCCATGACTGTCGTCACCACCGTGGCCGGCCTTCTGCCCATTTTCTGGCGCGCCGGCACGGGCTCCGAAATCATGACCCGCATCGCGGCCCCCATGTTTGGCGGCATGGTCAGCGCCGCGCTTCTCTCCATGTTCATCATACCGGCAGCCTACAAGCTGCTGCTGACCGCGCGGCTGAAACGCTGACGGATGCCCCTCCTGTCAGGGCTTGATCTTGCTTCGCCGAACTGTATAGGATTCCCCGCCAATGCCCAAGTTGTCCATATCCACTTCGTCAATAACGACAAAGGTAAAGGCCGGATTTATATTCAAAACCCTTGCCAACAGTTCTGCGGCTCCCTTAATGAGTTCAACTTTCTGTTCAGACGTGGGTGCTTCGTTCCCGCCAGTGACTTTGATGTTGACGTAAGGCATGGCTTCTCCTTACCTTATGCCCTTGGTTCGGGCGTTATTGCTCCCCCGAGTAAACATTGCCAAACAGGGGGGCGTGTCTTTTATGCGGTGTGCGCCATTTACGCTAGAGCATTTCACACTTGAAATAGTTCATATCCACAATTTTTGAACCATC
>JAISOT010000099.1 GCA_031275465.1 Desulfovibrio sp. | reverse complement strand
ATGTTGTCCAGCATCAAGCGGGAGACGGCCACGGTGCGCAGTTGATCAAGGCCGCGCTGGGGGCCGAGTTCTTCTTCAGGCAGCCTGAGGGCGCTGTTCTCCGTTAAAAAAGGCAGAGGGATAAAGCAGGTGAAACCGCCGCTTTTGTCCTGCTGCTCACGCAGGCGGCAAAGATGATCCACGCGGTGGGCAAATGTTTCCAGATGGCCGAAAAGCATGGTGCAGTTTGTTTTTATGCCCAGTGAGTGGGCTTCCGCGGAAACGCGCAGCCAGGTCGCGGCGTCCGCCTTGCGCGGGCAGATTTGCCGGCGCAGCGTTTCGTCAAAAATTTCCGCGCCGCCGCCCGGCATCATGACAAGCCCGGCCGCTTTGAGCCGCTTGAGCACCTCCAGCGTGCTTGTGCCTTCAAGGCTTGCCAAATGCGCTATTTCCACCGGCGTGAAAGCCTTTACCGGCAACTGCGGATTACAGGCGCGCACAGCGCGGAGGACGTCTTCAAACCAGCTCAGGGGCAAGCCCGGATGGCAGCCGCCCACGAAGTGCATTTCGTCCAGGCGCAGCGGGCTTTGATCCGCGGCGCGCAAACGCGAGAGAATATCTTCCCTCTCCAGCGTGAAGGCGCCGGGCTCGCTTTCTTTGCCGCGGCGAAAGGCGCAAAACACGCAGTCGTTAACGCAGACGTTTGTATAATTGATTTGCCTGTTGACGACGTAAAAAACCGCATCCCTGTGCAGCCGCGAACGCGCGCGCATGGCGAGCGCCCCGAGCGCGGTGACGTCCGGGCAGGCAAAAAGCGCAAGACCGTCGTCGAAACTCAGTCTGCCGCCTGCGAGGACTTTGTCGTATATGGACGAAAGGCCGAGTTTGTCATAATATGTCGCGTCAAGCATTCACGGGGTCCTGCGCGTCCGCCGGCGCGCGATGAAGTAGCAAACGGTCATTGCCGGACAATGTGAGCTGCCGGGGTCAATTGTCAATCATAGCCGCGTTCAGCGTCCGCTGTCAATGTTGGGAAACCGCCTTGCGAAAGGAAAAGAAAATCATGCCCGATGCCGCCGTCCTGTCGCTGGGCCTTTCCCCCTGCCCGAACGACACCTATATTTTCCATGCCCTGCTGCACGGGCTGGTGGAGTTTCCGTTCCACGTCAAGCCGCATATGGCCGATGTGGAAGAACTCAACGCCCTGGCCAAAAGCGGCGCCCTTGATGTGACAAAACTCTCCCTGGGCGTCGTGCCGCATATCATGCGCGACTACGCCCTGCTCTCCTCCGGGGCCGCCCTGGGCTGGGGCGTGGGTCCGCTGGTCGTGGCCCGGAACCCCCTGCCGGAGGAAGCATGGCGCCGGGCGCGCGTAGCCGTGCCCGGTCTGATGACCACGGCGAACCTGCTGCTTGATTTGCACGGGGGGTTTCAGGGAGAGCGCAGGGAAATGCTCTTCAGCGACGTCATGCCCGCCGTGCGGCGCGGCGGAGCCGACATGGGCGTGATTATCCATGAAGGACGTTTTACCTATGAGCGCCAGGGGTTGGTCAAAATTCTGGACCTGGGGGAATGGTGGGAAAGCGCTTTTCACGTGCCCCTGCCTCTGGGGGCCGTCGCCGTGCGGCGCGACGTTCCGGGGCAGACGGCCCTGGCCGTGCAGAAGGCCGTTGCGGAAAGCCTGGCCTACGCCAATGGGCATCCCGGGGCGTCGGAGAAATTTGTGCGCGCCCATGCGCAGGAAATGGAAGAAAAGGTCATGCGCGAGCATATCAGGACGTTCGTGACCGGATTCAGCCAGGATTTGGGGCTGGCGGGCAGGGCGGCCATTGAGGCGCTTGTGGCCCGCGCGGCAAAACTGCGCGGCCGGGAAATGCCCGCCCAGGGATTGTTTTTGTGAACATGCCCGTTTTGCGCCTATGGCATTTTACGCTTGAGATTGTCGCCTGAGGGCGAAGTGAATTCGCCTTGCGACAATCTCGCGGCGAGGATTTGCGAACGAATCCCTGCGGAGCGATTTATATATTCTCAATGTTAAATCGCTCTGGCCGCGATTCCGCCGGAAATTTTCATCAGGGCGGCAAGCCCTGAATACGGCCCTTCACGGTTCACAGCCGGTTACGAGCCAGCCTCCAGGTATATTTTATGATGGAAATCAAATCGTTGCCGCCCGCGAATTCTCCGGAACCGCCGGCGTTGCCGAGCGCGTTGAGCGGCGAGGTCACTTCACGCCAATCCAGGTTGGCTTCGCTCTGAACGTCCATCAGGCCGGCGTCGCGTCGCGGGACGGCATCCCGCCCTGTATCGCGCGGCGGCATGCCCGACCCCGCATCCCTGTCGGTCGCGTCTTCGCGTTCCATGAGAAGGGAAACCTTGTGGCGGCGCGCCGCTTCGGCTTCCCGCCGCCAATCCTCCCTTTTGCCGTGGAGTTTCCGGAATTCTCCCCGTATGCCCCCGGCCAGACGCCTGCCCCGTTCGCTCATGACGGCCGTCAGGGCGGATTCCAGACCTTGCAGCATGGCTTCCGGCGCTTCGCAGGCAAGACATATCTGGGCCATTTTATCGCGGATGTGCGCTTCGGGCGTGAGATCAAGGCCTTCCGCCAGATACTTCGCGGCGTCCGCGTGACGCCCCTGCCGCAATGCCTGTTGGGCCCGGGCGAGAAAAGGATTTTTGGCTGAAGGATGCTCCCGCAAAAGGCGCGCATACACCGCGCGGGCGCGTTTCCACTGTCCGGCCCCAACGAAGTCGTCAGCAGCGCTGGCGAGAGAGCGGCCGCATTGCGCCATATCCCCCTTGTTTTTCCAGGCCGACGCCAGGCCCAGTTCCGCTTCGCCCTTGAGACGTCCGTCGCGCAGGGCCGCCTGAAACGCCTCAATGGCGTCGTTCCATCGGCCCTCCTGCAAGGACCGCCTGCCCACGCGGTAATAATCCTCAGGACGCCGTTCCTGTCTGCGGGCAGAGGCCGCAAGGGCTTTTCCAAATTCTTCGGCGGCGTCTTCAACGGGGGCAATGCTCTCCGTACCGGCCGCATCCGCCCTGGAACGCGTTGCCGCAAGCGACAGGACAATTTTTTTGAGATCTTCAGCGGAATAGGGTCTGCCCAGAAGGGCGCTCGCGCTGAACCCCAGCGTTTTGCAGTGTTCCACTTCGCTGTCGCTGGAAAGGACGAGGAGGGTGGGCAGGTCTTTGAGGCGGGAATGCAGGCGCAGAAGAGAGCAAAAATTGTCGCCGTCCATGTCGCGCAGTTTTTGAGCGCAGACAATGACATCCGGCAGGACTTCGGGAGGGGAGGCCGCGAGAAAGCGGGCGGCGTCCAGGCCGGAGGTCATGAAAACAAGTTGTGTGACGCCCATGTCCCGCAGGGCGCGTTTTTCCAGAACAGCGAGCTGTTCGCTGGCGCCGAGCAGAAGTATCGCGGGTGTGTCCGGCTGAATGGTCATGGCTGTTTTTTTCAGGGCAGGAGGCCGAAAGCCATTCGGCTGACGCGGAAGAAATCCGGCGTGAGGCCGGCGTGCAGCCAGAAGCCTTCGCAGCCGGGAGAGAGCGCCAGAGAGTCCGCGTGGCGCGGTCCGTGCCGCTGATGACGGCAATGCCCCTGCGCGGCTTCAGAGGCGAGGTACAGGGCGGCCGGCGTGACCGGATTGGCCGGTTCCAGCGCCTGTTCCAGCGCTTTGCCCTGCGCGAAGGAGAGAAGTTCAATATTGAAGGCCGTCCGGTCGGGAAGAACCAGATTCGGGGCACGGCGTTCTTCATAGCAGGGGATGCCCAGGGCGCATGACGCCCGGCGCGCGCTGTCCAGCTCTCCTTCGTGCAGCAGCACGAGACGCCCGGGGCCGGGCTGGCTCTCTTCCAAAAGCGCGCACAGGCTGGCCGTGTCCAGTGTGAAAATGTCTTCCACGCCGGAAAGATCAAGCGCCGTCAGCGCCTGGCCGGAAGGGTTCCCCCCCACGCAGACGGCTCCGAGCAGGGACACGCCCGCCAGATGGGCCGGCACGCAGGCGGCGGCCAGTCTGGCGGCCGCCGTGTAGCCCGGCGTAAAGGCCACGATCGCCCAGGGAGCGGGAAACGCCTCAATCTGCCGCCAGTAACCCCGCTGCGTGTCCTGCGCTGTTTCGTGCGTCCGCCCGGGGCTTGCCCCGAAGTGCATAAAGGCCAGGGCCAGACCGCTTTTGAGAGCGGTTCTGCATTGCGGGGAGGCGGCTTCATAGGCCAGCGCCGAGAGCGTGTCGTCAAGGCGATGCCTTTCCGCCCACTCCGGCCAGCGCCCTGCGGGAGCGCCTGTTCCGCCTGCAGAGGGATGCGCGTCAGCCGTTTCGGATATGGGCATCCTTGGTCCTTCGGCAGATGTCATGGCCCGCCCTTGAAGGCAGTGCATTTTGCGGGACGGCTGTTCACGGTTTTTCAACGCCTGCCCGACATCCAGCGGGCGAGTTGCTCCAACTGGCGCTCCACGGCGCGCGGCCCCGTGCCGCCGGGAGTTTCGCGCCGTCGCACGGCCGTGGCGCAGTCCAGCGCCGCGTATACATCCTGTTCGATGCGCGGCTCAATTTTTTGAAATTCGTCGAGGGACATGTCTTCAAGGCCCCTGCCGCAGCCTTCGGCCGCGGCGACGGCTCGTCCGGCCGCGTGATGGGCCTCGCGGAAAGGCAATCCCTTGCCTGCCAGATAGTCGGCCAGTTCCGTCGCGTTGAGAAAGCCGCGTGAGCAGGCTTCGCGCATCCTGTCCGCGCGGAATTCAAGTTCGTCCAGCATGCCCGCCATAATGCGCAGTGAAGACTCCACAGTGGCGTCCGCGTCAAAAAAGGCTTCCTTGTCTTCCTGCATGTCCCGGTTATAGGCGAGGGGCAGGCCTTTCATGACGGTGAGCAGGGCTGTCAGCGCGCCGTAAACGCGGCCGGTTTTGCCCCGCATGAGTTCCGCCACGTCAGGGTTTTTTTTCTGGGGCATGATGGAGGAACCTGTGGAATAGCCGTCCGGCAGGCGCACAAAGCCGTAAGCGGGATTTGCCCAGAGGATGATTTCCTCACACAGCCGCGAAAGATGCATCATGAGCGTCGCGGCGCAGAAAATCGCCTCAAGGACAAAATCCCTGTCGGATACGGCATCCATGGAATTGCCGTAAATGGCGCTGAAGCCCACTTCCTCGGCAACGCCGAGCGGATCAAGGGGGTAGGGCGCTCCGGCCAGGGCCGCCGCGCCCAGCGGTGAAACGCGCACCCGTTTCAGCGCGTCGTCAAGACGTTCGGTGTCCCGGCGGAACATCCAGGCGTAGGCCAGCAGATGCTGGGCAAGGCTTACGGGTTGCGCGGGCTGCAAGTGCGTGCAGCCGGGCAGGATGTCGTCCCTGTGTTCCGCGGCGCGCTTCGTCAGCACGGCGCAGAGGGTGACGGCATTGCGCTGCCAGCGTTCCATGCCGTCAGCCACGTAGAGCCTGAAGGCAAGGCCGACCTGATCGTTGCGGCTGCGTCCGGTATGTAGCTTCTTGCCCGCATCTCCCACCAGTTCGGTAAGGCGGGCTTCCACATTCATGTGGACGTCTTCAAGCTCCGGCTTCCAGGCAAAAACGCCTGTCGCGATTTCTTCCCTGACGCGGTCAAGGCCCTTGATGATGGCGCGGGCATCGTCCGCCGGGATGATGCCCTGACGGGCGAGCATTGCCGCATGGGCCTTGGAGGCCGATATATCGTGTTTGTAAAGATCTCTGTCAAAAGACTGGGATTGCGTATAGGCCGTCGTCGCGGCGTGCTGTTCTCCGCTAAAGCGCCCGCCCCAGCTTCTGTTTTTGCTCATGTTCTGCCTGCCGTGCGTTCCGCCGCGCGGCGTCTGACAGCCGCGTACTGGCGCAGGCGCAGGGAGTTCAGGCGTATGAAGCCGGTGGCGTCTTTGTGGTCGTAATCGCCGCCCTCCTCAAAGGTGGCCAGTTCCGGCGAAAACAGGGAATTGGGAGAGACGCGCGAG
>JAISOT010000054.1 GCA_031275465.1 Desulfovibrio sp. | reverse complement strand
CAGGTCAACCAGAACAAGGGCATTGAGAACACCTATGACGCGAAAACCCGCCAGGACGTTTGGCGCTCCATCATCGACGCCATTGAAGCCTATGTCATCCTGAAAGAGCCGACGCGCTTTGATTTGGGCGACGCGCAGATTGTGTCCCTCGATCTGGATGAAGTCGCGCCGCGCGGCGGGGCGACGGCGGATCGGCAGGCGGCGGTCATGTATATGCTGGCCCGGCATGTCCTGGGTTCGCGGTTCTTTTTGATGCCCGACGACGTGAAGCTGATGCCGGAACGCTATCAGGAATATCACGCGGAGCGCATCGAGGCGATCCGGGAAGATCCCAAGAGGTTATGCTACGACGAGGCTCATCGCGTAACGAAAAACACCTCTGTCGCCGGTCAGCTTCAGGCGGACATGACCACAATGGCACGGGAATCGCGCAAGTGGAACCTGTCCATCGGCCTGTATACGCAGTCCATTGACGACCTTCCCTCCATTATCATTGAACTGGCGACCACAATTCTCGTCCTGGGCGCGGGCACGGACAGGGCCATCGCGGACATGGCCGGGCGTTTCGGCCTCAACGGGGCCTGCCAATATGCTCTCAGCCGTTTGGGCAAACCCGGCCCGGCAGGTTCCAACCTGATCGCCCTTTACAGGACGGGTTCGGGCACATCGCAGCTCGTCCTTTCCCTGACCATAGGCGGGCAACCCCTGTGGGCCTTTTCCACCACCACGGAAGACGTGGCCATCCGCAATCATCTCTACAAGCGCCTGGGGCCTGCCGAAGCCTTGCGGCGGCTGGCTGCCCGGTATCCGGGCGGTTCGGCCAAGTCTGAAGTGGAGCGCCGCCGCCGTCTGGTGGCGGATGAAAGCGGCGCGGACGACGAAGTGACCAATGTGATTCAGGAAATCGTCAACGAAATAGCGAGGGCATCATGAAAAAAATCCTCATTTCCGTTGTGTGTCTTGTCTTGTTTCCGGTTCACGCCTGGGCGGCCGGATGCGGCTGCGGCTCCATTCAGTCCATGATCACGCTGGCGCACGTGCAAACCACCCAAACGATCAACGCCTTCACGGCGGCGGAAGCCGAGGCCATTCGTTCCGAAATTCTTTTAGCCGCGCAAAACATCATTGGCACGATCAAAACCGAAAGCGCGACAATCGTGCGGGCCATTGTGGGTCTGAAAGAGAGCAATGCCGCTATCATCAAAGGTCAGGCGGCGGCATCGGAGGCCATGAAGACCGAGGAACTGTATGGTTTAAATCCAACACAATCCAAAAAAGACTTTTTTATATTGTATGTCAGTATATTATGACAAATTAACGGCTATTGCCGTCTAACATCGTCTTCTGAAATCCTTTCCCGGTGTTGGTAGACATGTTGGTAAACATCATGTAGGTGTTTTCTTGGTATTGGCTGATTTTCAGGCCATACCCGCTTTGTGGCTTTTTACACGGCGGATGTAAAGTCCAAATTGGATTTTTTCATAATATTAACATATAATTATTTGAAATTATTTAATTATATTATATAATGCTGGTATAAAAGTTGACCAAAGCGGATACAAAGACATTTTGACCTACAGGAGAACACTTTGAAACTCACGGACACCTTCGTAAAACGTAAACAGGGCAACGGAAAAGTACAAAAACACTCGGACGGCGGCGGCCTGTTTCTTTACATCACGCCGACCGGCAACAAATCATGGCGATTGGCCTATCGATATATGGGCAAACAAAAACTCCTGGTTATCGGCCCATATCCGGTAATCGGTTTGAAAGAAGCGCGTGAGAAACGGGATGCCGCGAAAAACATGCTCGTGAACAACATAGATCCGAGCATGGCCAAGCAGGAAGCCAAACTTAACGCCGCGAATGCCGCAAAAAATTCTTTTGAGGCTGTCGCGCTGGAATGGCACGCGAAATATTCACCAGCTTGGGTTGAACGGTATCAAATAAGCCTGCTCAACAGTTTGAGAACGCATATTTTTCCCTATGTCGGCAAATTCCCCATTCACACAATCACCGCTCCGGTACTTCTCGCCGCATTGAGAAGAATCGAGGCAAGGGGGACGGTGAAAGAAGCTCATAAATTACGGAGTTGCTGCGGACGGATATTCCGTTACGCCATCGCCACCGGCAGAGCGGAGCGAGATGTTGCGGCCGACCTGCAAGGAGCTATTGCCCCACACGTCGCCACTCATCTGGCGTCAATCACCGAACCCAGAGAGATAGGGCGGCTTCTGCTCGCCCTGGATGAAAAAAACGGCAATTTCCCCATATCCTGCGGCCTGCGTCTGGCTCCGATGCTTTTTGTGCGAGCGGGCGAAATGACACGCGCGGAATGGTCTGAAATTGATTTCGTGGCGGCGGAATGGCGCATCCCTCCCGGCAAGATGAAAATGCGGCAGACTCATATCGTTCCATTACCTAGTCAGGCAGTGAACATTCTTAAAAACCTTCATGTTGTGACGGGTCGGGACCGTTACCTGTTCCCCACGCAAATGAGAGGAAAAAGACGTGACGGCCATATCAACATCGGCACTTTGGTCGCCGGACTTCGCCAGTTGGGATATTCCCCTGAAAACATGACTTTTCACGGTTTTCGGTCAATGGCTTCAACCCTGCTCAATGAACTTGGCTATAACCGGGACTGGATCGAACGCCAACTCGCGCATAGCGAGCGCGACAGCGTGAGAGCGGCATACAATTATGCGGATTATTTGCCCGAGCGCCGCCGCATGATGCAGGAATACGCCGACTTTTTAGACACCTTGCGCGAGAAGGCGCGGGAGTAGATGCCCAATGCGTAATTTCAATAAGATACATATAAAGCCCATGATTTTCAAAAACATGTCAAGCGATTTTTCGCGCTTCATCCAGCATCCTATGGGACATATTGGGATTTACCCTGTTGTACGGTTTGCCCCTGAAAACAGGGCTGACGAAAAACCCATGCTACGCTTTGTGAAAATACTCAAAGGAGAACCTTTATGCACGTCAATCTCACAGAGAACTCGCTTTTACGTTTGCCGCAGGTTCTCGCCCTCATTCCCGTCAGCCGAAGCGCATGGTGGGCTGGATGCAAGAGCGGGCGCTTTCCGAAACCAGTCAAAATCGGCCCCCGCACTTCCGCCTGGAAAGGCTCCGACATTCTCGCGGTTCTGGAAAAAATCACCAACGGGGAAGCCGGAGAATGATCACAGGCAAAGGCATTTTGTTTTCCCATTCCATCCGTCAGCTTTTTCCCTTTTGCGGGAAAGAGCGGAGGGAAACAAGGAGGTTTTTTTTCAGCCGCTTCGCGGGCCTTGAATCACTCAAAAACATCAGAAAGACAAAAAGCACTCCGGCTCACCAAAGGAAATTTTCTTTCGCGCCTTCGTCTCCTTTCGCTTCTGCCTCCGCTGCTCATACAGTCAAGGGACGCTTCGCTTTCCGTTCCGCTTCGCTTCACTCCACCCTTGACTTTCTTGCGCGGCTCCGGCTTCCGCTCCATACGACGGCGGCTCCGAAGGAAATTTCTTTCCAAGGCCGCAGGTATATAAAGGCGGCAAAGCTCCGCCGCATTTTTCCGCTCCACTCATATTCGCTTTCCTCGTTTCCCATCCCGCGTTTTTCCGGCGCATCGTTCCCACTTTCCGCAGGCGGGTTGAATGCTTTCCCGGCCAGCGTCATGCTCTTTCCTTCACCGCGCCTGATGCTTTCCGGCAGCCGCGTTTTTACTTGCCCGGCGCTCTCATTGCCCTTTCCCCAGGGCTGTTTATTCGTCCGCCGTCATCCCGGAGGGCCAGCCTACCCAACGTATATACGCGCTGCCGCGCGATATGCGTTGGGGCTGGCAAGGGGCTTCGCCCCCTTGACCCCCGTCCGCCCGGCCAAAGGCTCCGGGCAGGCCAAAGGCGAAAGGCGGTAGAGCCATGAAGACGACTGTGGCCCGTGCCAGCGGCGTTTTCATTCGCCTGCACCCCGAGGAAAAGGAATTGCTGCGCCTGAACGCGGGCATCCGGGGTCTGAGCGTTTCCGATTACATCCGGCAAAACTGCCTGAGCTTCCATTTGCGGAAATCCCCGATGGAAAAAGAACGGCTTCGGCAGTTTGCCCGCATCGGCGCGAACATCAACCAGCTTGCGAAATGGGCGAACACATACAAACGCGCGGTGGAGGCGGTGGAAATTCTGGTGGCCCTGGCGAGTCTGGAACGGGAAATAGGCACGTTCACGGCAGCGGAAAAAACGGAAGATGAAGCATGATCATGAAAGTCTTTCCGCACGGCTTGGGCGAAGGCGACAAGCCGACCCGCTATCTTGTCCGCATGGACTATCCCGGCAGGGAGGAAAAGCCGCCGGAAGTTCTGCGCGGCGATCCGGGCATCACCCGCGCCCTTATCGACAGCATTGATCAGCGGTGGAAATTCACGTCCGGCGTTTTGGCATGGCATCCTGACGACAAGGTATCGCCGGAAAAGGAAGAAGAAGTCATGGACGCCTTTGAACGTGTCGCCTTTGCCGGGTTGGAGCCAGATCAGCGCAATATCCTTTGGGTGCGCCATAGCCATGCCGGGCACCACGAGCTGCATTTCGTCATTCCCCGGCTGGAGCTTTCCAGCGGCAAGGCGTTCAACGCCTGTCCTCCGGGCTGGCAAAAGGACTTTGACGTGTTCCGCGACCTTTTCAACCATCAGGAGCAATGGGCGCGACCGGATGACCCGGCCAGGGCGAGGGAAAATCCGCCAAAAAAGGCCGATCTGTTCAAGGCCCGCCTTGAGCGATGGGCCAAGGAAGTGAAGGAAAGCGAATACGACAGGGCCAGAGAAGCCATTCACTCCTACCTCAAAGAAAAAATAGTCCACGGTCTTGTCAGCGACAGAGCGGGCATTCTCGCCGCGCTGAAAGAGGCGGGCCTTTCCATCAATCGCGCGGGTAAGGACTACATCAGCGTCAAAGACCCGGAAAGCGGGAAGAAACTGCGCTTCAAGGGAAGCATCTACCGTGAGAACTGGACGCCGAGGACCGCCGAGCCGGAGGAAAACGAAGAGGAAGGACGGGAAAAGACGCGGAAAATCATTGCCCGTCTTGAGCAAGAGCTTGAACGGGTATTGGAAAAACGCGGAAACTATAACCGTAAACGCTATTCCCTGAAATGGGCGGATATTGAACAACAATTCCGGCTTGTCCTGCCGGAAAAACAGGAGGCATTGAATCATGACCGAAACGGAACGGATGCTCAGTCAGTCTTTGACCCGATTGGAACAGAACGTGAACGCCCGGCTGGCGGCTTACGACCGGAGGCTGAAAACTCAGGAGGACAACCAGATGCTTCTCCAGACGGAATTGCGGACCTTGAAGCGCTTGTTCACAGATGTCAGCGAAGTGTACGCGAGCTTGCAGACCGTGTTGATGAGATTGAGAAGCGGCGCGTAGAGCGGGAGACTGCCCCGGCCCCGCGTATGCGGATGCGATAGGAGGAACGTATGGGCATTTCACAACGCATTCCGGTGGACGCGATCCAGGCCATGAAAAAAATCCTGGATGCCTTGCCGGACAAAAATCTCGACAAGACGAAGGAAGAAGCCCTGGCCATGCTAGCTGGCCAGATTCAGAAAGCGTATGCCAAGGGCTACAGCGTCAAAGAGCTTGCCGCGATCCTGTCCGAGGGCAAGGTAGCTGTTTCCGCGCCCACGCTCCGGGTGCACACCTGCCCGTCATCCCCCAGGGCGCGGAAAGCGAAGGTAGCGGCCCCGGAAACTGGAACCGTGAAATCCGAAACACAGAACGCAACTCTGGCGCAAAGGGAGGAACAGAAAAAAATACCGTCCTACTATACGCCGGACTTGCCCGATTCGGAGTTATGACATGAACGGCAATTTCAACATTTAGCTCCACGGAGGAGCTTGTCGCGGAACTGTTGCGCCGGACTTTTACGGTCATTTCCTGAAACATTTTTGCTTCGATAAAATCCCCGCGTATCGCCTTGTCTCCTCTTGTGTTACATGCTAAAAATGCTCGCCCTTTATGATTGTATAATCCTGCCAGAGCGTTACATGGCACCAACTGAAACCGGCCACGCGCGGTATGCCGCGCCTTCCTCTTCCGCCCGCCAGCGGCATCTTGCGGCGGTGCTCATGCTGGCGCTGTTTTACGTCACCCACAATATCGGGGCGGTCTTTTTCCAGGCGCGGGGTGTGCTTGCCGGTCATACCTCGGCATCGCTGCTTGGGTATCTGGCGGGCGTACTGCTCGGAGCCCTGGCCTTTGATGCGCTGGAACGGCGGATGGCCCGGAAACCGGACGGGCGCGGCGGGGCGGCGCTTCACGCTTGCCTGCTGGCCGCGTTGCTGCTGCCCGGCCTGTTCTGTCTGACTTCCTTTCTGATTGTCCCATACTCCGCCAATCTGGCTCTCAACGCCTTGCAACCTCTTTTGTGGGGGGCGACGCTCCCGGTGGCCTTGCGGCTGTTTTTTCAGCACGCGGAACCGGAGCGGCAGGCTCTGTTTTTCGGCATCGGTGTGGGCGCGGGGCATTTGGCCTGGGCCTTGCTCATGCCCCTGGCTCTGTCCTTCGCAGACGGCTCCGTCATTGCGGGAACGGCGGGCACTTTCGGCGCGGCGGTATTAACAGACGCGCTGCATACCCGCTTTCTGCCCTTTCTGAACATGGCCCGCGTCCTTTCCAACTGCGCCATTGCCGCGCTGGCCTGGTATCTTGTCCGCTTCGCGCCTTGTCCCGAACCATATCCCGAAGTCCGTCAAGCCTTCGAGCCGGACGGCCATCGCGAACTCGGGGATGCCGCCAGGCCGGGCGGCGCGGGCCGGATATTCCGCCTATTGCCGCCCCTAATCTTGTGCTTCACCGTTTCCGGCATGCTCGGCTATTTGTTTTTCGCGCGCATGCTGGCGCGGGGCATCTACGCGGAATACATGCACTTGGGGCTGGTCGCGCTCTTTCCGCTCTGCGGCCTGCTGCTGTCCCGGCACGGGACGGCCCTGTTGCGCCCCCTGCTCTGTGCCTCCGTGCTGTGTTTCGCGGCGGCTCCGCTTCTGCAGCGCCCGGATTCCCCGCCCGCCCTGATCCAGGGCATGTTCATGGTCTGCTCTGCCGGGCAGCAGGCCCTGTTCTTTTTCGGCGCCCTGGCCCTTTCCCGCTTCACGCCGTACACCCGGCATCCGGCCTTGACTCTCAGCCTGCCCTGGCTGGCGGCGTTCGCCGCCATTCCCGGCAACCTCCTGGCTTCCCGGCTGCTCCCGGCTCTCGGCCTTTCCCCGTATCCGGCGGTCTGGGGGCTGGCCGGGCTGTGCCTGCTCTCGCTCTTCGTCCTGCGCCGGGCTTTCCCTTTGCCGGTAGCGGCGGCTTTGCAGCAGGAGGACAAAGAAACTCCGGCCGCGATGGATAACGCGGTCAAACTCGCGGCCTTTGTTACCGCCTTCAGGCTGACGGCTAAAGAAACGGAAGTCATGGCCGCTCTGAGCGCATGGGTCGAACCGGCGTCTATTGCCCAATCTCTGGGCCTGAGCGAACGCACTGTGCGTCATCATCTGACAAACATCGGCCGCAAAGTGGGCACAACCAACCGCAAGGGACTGGAACTTTTCTACGCTGCCTGGCGTCCGTGACGCGACCGACCCCACCTTATACATTTTTCTCTTTTTTTCTTCAAAAAAGCTCCAAAAAAATGTGATTGGCAAGTTTTGGCAAGTTCCTTTTTTCCCTGAAATGTTGTTAGTCTTGTCCAATTTTCATTCGAAAATCTCCCGTTGCCGTTCGGGCAGGGATCATTTTCATAGCGACATCAGGAGGAAGGATGAACGTGTTAAAGGGAGTCTGGAAGCGGAATATCTGTGCGCTAGTGCTGGCGTTCGTCGCGGCATGCTTGCCTGCGCCCGCGTCTGTTCACGCCGCCGATTTCGCCATCTTCGGCGGCAGCGGCGGTGGCGGAGGTAGTTATTCCACCCCTGACGGTGGAGAGGGTGGTCAATCCGGAAGCAACGGCATCGGCGGCGGTGGCGGCACGGCTGCCTATTCTGGTGGCGGTGGAGGCGGTGTTGGCCTCATTGATGGAAATAATTACGTAGGAGTTACGGGAGACAACGGCAACTCCTCCTCTCCTTACAACGGCGGCAAAGGGGGTGACGGTGGTATTGCCGGTACTGGTGGTGCGGGTGGTGTTGACCCAGGCGACGCTGGTGTTGCTGGTACTGATGGCGGAGGCGGAGGCGGTGGCCGTTATATCATGTATACCGGCTCCGGTGGTGCCGGTGGTGCCGGCACCAATGGCGGCGGCGGCGGTGGCGGTGGCCATAGCGGTAGCACCGCTGGAGGTTCTGGTGGTACAGCGGGAACCTACAGCCATGAGCTTCTCGCTAATTCCTATGATGCAATGCGTATAGAAGGCGGTCATGGTGGCGGAGGTGGCGGAGGCATTGACGATAGCGGTGGAACAACCGGAGGGGGCGGTGGCGGGGGCGGCAGTGTGGTTGTGACTCCTGCGGCGATGCATAATACGCTTTCGGTATCGGGCGCTTTGGATATTTCCGCCGGTAACGGCGGAAAGGGGGGGGATACTGCTACAAGTAGTAGTACAGGCGGTGACGGCGGTGACGGTGGTGATGCAATTCTTGATGTCAATGGCTATAGGGTGGAAGTACAAGGCACGTTCACCATGAAAAGCGGTGCCAAGGGAACCCGTGGCGCCGACGGCGGCGGCGGCACTGGCGGCGATGGCGGCGACGGCGGTGCCGCAACCTTTGTCGCCGGTACCCTGACTGCGCCAAGCATCAACTTGACAAAAAAGGATGGTGATTTGACCTTTACCATCGGTACTCTGTATGTCGGGAAGAACACCGCCTTCACCATGGACAATGCAACTTCCACCGGTACATTCGCGGTTTCGGTCAACGGGTTGTCCTTCGCCAACGGCAGCGCCTTGACCATCACCCGCAGCCAGGGAAGCGAGAATTTCTCCAATTTCGGCGGCAACCTCGCTGTGGCGGGCACGGGTAATGTTCTCAAGAGTGACGTCCCCTACGATGCGGCGGGCAGCGGCAAAACGCACACCTTTGACCTGACGGGCGTGGCCGCTTCCTCCACCATGCTGACGGCGCAAACCACCGCCTTGGATATCAGCGGCGCGAACATCAGCCTGGTTTCCCAGACCGTGAGGCCGCAAGTGGCTGAAGGGGAAAGCCTGACCTTGCTTTCCGCCACAGCTCTGACCGCCGACCAGACCGGCCTGACGGTGCAAACCGCCAGTGGCGATGTTTACACTCTGCGAGTGGAAAACAACCAATTGCTGGCAATGCTGAAGGCACTCTCCCCCACCACCCCGGCCTACGAGCGCCTGAAAGCCTATGCCGAAGGCCGCGCGGCCAATCTGGCTTTCGTCAATCAGGGGCAGGATCTCATCCTGAACCAGGGCTTCGGTTCTGCCTTGGCCGCCACTTCCGGCCCGGGCCACCGCATGGCCGCTTTCAGCGGTGCGGATGGCGGCAAATCCCGCTACAACACGGGCAGCCATGTGGATGTGGAAGGCTTCTCCATGCTGGCTGGCCTGGCGCTCGGCAACGATGTGGGTATGGGCCGCCTGACACTCGGCGCGTTCTTTGAAGGCGGCTGGGGCAGCTACGATTCCCACAACAGCTTTTCCAACTACGCCTCGGTGAACGGCGACGGCGATACCTCCTACATGGGCGGCGGCGTGCTGGGCCGCTACGACCTGACTTCCGGTATACTTTCAGGCCTGTATTTCGATGCTTCCGCCCGCCTGGGCCGGGCCAAGATGGACTTTGGCAGCGGCGACATCCAATACAACGGCAGCGACGCGAACTTTGACTCCTCCTCTCTGTACTACGGGTTACATGGCGGTGTCGGCTACCTGTGGAGCATTACAGATGACGCCAGCCTCGACCTTTCCGCCAAACTCCTCTGGACGCGCCAGGAGGGCGATTCCATTACCGTGCATGGCGACCGCGTGCGTTTCAAGGACACGGACTCCCTCCGCACTCGCCTGGGGGGGCGCTTCACCTACGCGATTAACGAGCACATAGCTCCCTATGTGGGCGCGTACTGGGAACATGAATACGATTCCAAGGCCAGCAGCACGGTGAACGGCAGAAGCATAAGTTCCCCGGATATCAAGGGCGATACCGGCATGGGCGAAATCGGCCTTTCTTTCAAGCCCGTGGGTGTCGATTCTGGCCTGTCGCTGAATTTGGGCGTGCAGGGCTACACCGGCAAGCGCGAGGGGGTGAGCGGGAGTTTGCATGTGAAATTCGAGTTTTGATATGATTATTGAACCTATCAAGTAAGCAACAGCCCATTTAACAAACCCTCAGTGCCTTCATACGCGGCGCGGCGTCGAATGACGTACCGCGCCGCATCTTTTTTTTGTGGGCCGGAATCAACAGGCCGGGGCAACCCATATAAACGGGGCTGATTGCCGAATATCATGGAACACATGACCGGCCTTGCGGAAGAGCAGATTACCGCGAGAGGATTGTCTGAAGCGCTTACCACAACTTTCTCCTTTCCCGCCTCATTAGCCAAAATTCCCTAACCCAGCCAGTTGTGGTGGCTACCAACAAATCAAGCAAAACAGGCCCATCGTCCGATACGCTCTACTGAAATCCTGCAACTTTGTTGGTACTGCCGCTGGTAAAATATTCGGCAAAATATTTTTTAATTTGAAAAATCAACTAATTATAAAAATACATTAACTCCAGAGGACTTGTACGGCAAGGCTTCTCAGCCCTCCGGCTTATGCGGGGCGAGTTCCGTTGGGGCCGGTCTGCAACTCAGCGCCCAGGCCGCAACGGAGGTGCGCGGGGCCATGCGGGACAGGCAGCGGGAATATGGTAGCCGGGCCGGGGCGCGGCCCGTGGAATACCTCGACCGGATCATGAGTGATGAACACCCGGACGCCAAAGCCATGACGGACGCCATGTATCCCTTGCAGGACACGCTGACCGAGGAGCAGGTGGCTGAGGCGCATGAATCCATCAAAACCCTGACCAATCCCCGGCCCCTGCCTGTGGTCACGGACGCGCAACGGGAAACCCCGGCGGGCCAGACCTATGCCGCCGCCCGCCTGATCCATGAAGGCCGTCTGGCGGTGGTCACGGAAACCCTCAACAGCCATGTGGTTTCTCACGCGCCGACGCTGCCGGATGAAGTGACCTCCTGGGCGCAAAGCCAGTGGTC
>JAISOT010000228.1 GCA_031275465.1 Desulfovibrio sp. | reverse complement strand
GTGTGCGCGTCGTGGATGCCCAGGGCGATGAGGAGCGTCACCTGCTCGTCCCTGATGCCGGCCTCGGCAAGCACTTCCAGCAGGGGCGGGAACAGGATGTCGTACGGCGTGGGGCGGGTAATGTCGTTGACGACAATGACGACATTCTTCGGTTTTTTGGCGCGCAGCAAGTCCAGCAACGGCGGCGTCCCCACGGGATTTTTCAGCATTTCGCGCGTTTGTCCCAGAGGATCTTTCAATTTTTCCCGCATGCCGGCGTGTACGACGGTTGGTTTAATGCTGTCGGGGAGGGTGAAATTCAACTTTGATCTGCCGTAGGCAAGTTCATATCGCATTGTTTGTCTCCTGGAACAGAGTGTGTCTGAGTTGGAATTTATTGAAACTGTTTGCGCAACAGCGGCTTGATGCCTCCGCTTTCCAGAATGTGCATCATGTATTCGCCGACAGGCTGCGTCCGGGAAAGAATCTGTCCGGATTCGTCGCGTATTTCGCCGCTTTTCACGTCAATGGATATGCGCTCTCCCGCGGTGACTCCGGTATGCAGATCAGGGCAGATCAGCAGGGGAAGACCCAGATTGATGCCGTTCCGGTAAAATATGCGGCCAAAGGAAGGAGCGACGACAGCGCCCACCCCGACGGCCTTGAGGGTGACGGCCGCGTGTTCGCGGCTGGAACCGCAGCCGAAATTGTTGCCGGCGACAATGATGTCCCCGGTCTCGCAGGCGGCGGCAAATTCCGGGTCAGCCCCTTCCATGGCGTGCTTCGCCACATCGCCGACATCGGTCAGCTCCACAAAACGGCCGGGGTAAATTTGGTCTGTGTCTATATTCTTGCCGAAAAGAAACACACGCCCGCACAGAGCTTTTTCGAACATGGCTTTCCCTCGTTTCCGGGAGTTACAGATAGGCGGAGGGGTCGGCAATCGCCCCTTCCAGGGCCGAAGCCGCGACGGTTGCCGGTGAGGCGAGATAAATGTCCGCCTCCGTGCTTCCCATGCGGCCGGGGAAATTTCTGTTGGTGGCCGAGATGCATACTTCGCCCGGGGCCAGCAATCCCTGGTGCGTGCCAAGACAGGCCGCGCAGCTCGGCGTCACGAGGGTTGCGCCTGCGTTGACCAAATCCCGGACATAGCCTTTCTCCATGGCGTCCAGAAGCGTTTTGCGGGAGGCGGGCACGACCAGGAAGCGCGTCTCCCTGGCGATTTCGCGGCCCTTGACGATACTCGCGGCCACGGCGATATCTTCAAGACGCCCGCCCGTGCAGGAACCGAGATAGGCCTGGTCAATGCGCCGGCCGAGATGTCCGGCAAGCGGGAATACGTTGTCCACGCTGGAGGGCGCGGCAAGCTGCGGGGGGATGCCGCTTGCGTCAAAATGCAGCTCTTCGGCATAGCAAAAGCCGGCGTCCGTGCGCATGATTTCATAATGGGTCGCGCCGCGTTCGCGGAGAAACGCTTCGGTGATCCCGTCCGGTTGAATATATGAGCATTTGGCGCCCATTTCCGTAGTCATGTTGCAAAGCGCCATGCGTTCGGAGACGCTCCAGAAGGAAACGGTTTCTCCGGCGAATTCAACGCCCTTGTAGACGGCATGGTCGGCGCCCAGCCTGCCTATGATGTGCAGGATAATATCCTTGGCATAGACGCCGGGGGATGGTTTGCCGCTGATGGTAATGCGGATGATCTCCGGCACGCGGAACCACAGTTTGCCGGTCGCCAGAATTGTCGCCATGTCTGTGGCGCCCACCCCGGTGCTGAAAGCGCCGAAGGCGCCGTGGGTGGTCGTGTGCGAGTCCGTGATGACAATGAGCTGGCCGGGCTTGCTGAAACCCTTGTCGGCGAGAACCTGGTGGCATACCCCCTCGTTGACGTCCATAACCAGTTCCGCGTTCTGCTCCCTGAAGAACTCGCGGAACTGTTTCTGGTTGTCCGCCTGGGTAATTGTGGAGGCGGGAGCATAGTGATCCATGAACATGACGACCTGTCCGGGATTGACCATCCGTTTCGCGTTTATCTCCCGAAAGGAGCGCACGGTCTGCAGATACAGGTCGTTGATGCCGGCCAGGTCCACCGCGCAGTTGACGATTTCGCCGGTCTGCACAACATCCCTGCCGGACTTTTTCGCAAGAATTTTTTCAAGCGCGTGCATACTTCTCCTGTTGCTGAACTTCGTCGCCGGCAACAACGCCGCTTTCGGGACAGCGTTGTTGCCGGTGCCGGGATAATTTTGCCGGGATCAGAATTTCAGGGCCGTCGGGAACCAGTACATGGCAAAGACGGCGTATACGGCGAAAAAGATGAAACCGTATACGGAGCCGAACGTCCAGAAGGTCTTCCTCTCAATATAGCCGGTGTTGTAATACACGGGGCTCGGGCCTGTGCCGTAGGGCGTGAGTATGCCCATAATGCCGAGGCAGCCGGCCAGCATCATGCCCAGCAGGCGGATATCCACGCCCGGCACCGCCATGCCGGTGGCCAGCAGCACGGGCATAAGCGCTGTCGTGTGCGCGGTGAGGCTGGCGAAGAAATAGTGGGCGAAATAAAAGAGCGCCATCAGCCCGAACATGATGACAAAAATGCTCGACCCGGAAAGGTATCCCGCGAAAATCGCGCCAAGCCATTTGAGAAAACCGACTCTGGCGAGTCCCGAAGCCATGGCGACCAGCGTGGCGAACCAGGCCAGGGTGTTCCAGGCGCTTTTGTTGGAAATAACGTCGTTCCAGTTGATGACGTCCAGGATTACCATCAGGCAGAGCACCACAAGCGCGACCATGGTGGCGTTGAGCAACTTGGAGCCGAAAATCCACAGCAGCAGGGCGGTCAGGGCCATAAGGGCCATCATGATTTCCTGGCGCGTTATGGAACCCAGTTTTTCCAGCTCGGCGGCCGCCCATTTGGGAGTTTCAGGAAATTCTTTCTGCGTTGGCGGATAGATGAAGTAGGTGATGAGGGGAACCAGAATAAACAGAATAACGCCTGCGGGCAACATGCACCAAAACCAGTCCATCCAGAGGATGGGGGCGGCATTGGGCGCCGCCTTGTTGATGAGCGACAGGGCCAGCAGATTCGGCGCAAGCCCCGTAAAGAACATGGAACTTGTCACCGAGGTGGTGGCGATACAAATCCACATCAGGTAGCCGCCGATTTTCCGGGGTTCGCTTTCCGGCAACGAGCCGTACATGGGCGGAATGTTCTTGACGACGGGATAGACGGTACCCGCGCTGCGCGCGGTGTTGGACGGAATGAACGGCGCCAGGACGAGATCGGCGAAAGCCGCCGCGTAACCGAGTCCCAGAGCCTTGCCGCCGAGCTTTTTCATGAGCAGCAGGGCAATGCGCTTGCCGAGGCCGGTTTTTTCATAGCCCATGGCAAACATGTAGGCGACAAAAATAAGCCATACCGTGCTGTCCACAAAACCGGACAGCGTGAATCCGAGAGACTGGCCGAGCGTGGCCACCTTGCCGTCCGGCGCGGGCACCAGACGCAAGGCGCCGGCCAGCGTGCAGCCGATAAGGCCAACGGCGGAGTTGGGCAACGGTTCAAGTATCAGGGCAAGAATCACGCCCAGAAAGATGCCCAGATAGCGCATGGCGTTCACCGTGAGGCCGTCCGGTACCGGCAGCAGCCAGACAACGGCCGCGACGGCAATGGGGAGAATGGCTCGTACTGTCCTGTTCATAATTGCTCCTGTGCTGAAATGTTTTTACCTGACAAAAAGGCCGCCAATCCGTTTCCCGCCGCCCGGAAAGCGGCAGGAACCGGCAACGCGCCTCAGTCTTCCCTGTAGGGAGCCTGCCCCTGAGAGTAATAGTCGTTGCCCTCCGCGTCTATGACGACAATGGCGGGGAAATTTTCCACCTCCATGGCGGCCACGGCTTCCGGCCCGAGTTCTTCATAGGCGAGCACAGTATATTTTTTAATGCTCCGGGCAATGAGCGCGCCCGCTCCGCCGACCGCTGCAAGATAGGGTACGCCGTGCTTTTTCATGGCCTCCACGACTTCGGGCTTGCGGTAGCCTTTGCCGATCATGCCCTTGATCCCCTGCTCAATGAGGGTGGGGGTATAGGCATCCATGCGTCCTGAGGTCGTAGGCCCCGCCGAACCGATCGGCTGGCCGGGTTTTGCCGGCGCAGGCCCGACATAGTAAATAACCACGCCGTGGAGGTCCAGGGGCAGTTCGTCGCCGCGCTGCAATGTTTCCACAAGCTGTTTGTGCGCGGCATCGCGAGCCGCGATTATGGTGCCGCTGATGAGCACGCTGTCGCCAGCGCGCAGGGAGCGGGCCGTAGCGTCGTCAAATGGCGCGGTAATGTGTTTCTGTGCTGACATATTGGCCTCCTTACAGCACCACTTCCGCATGGCGGGCGGCATGACAGTTGATGTTCACGGCAACGGGCAGGCACGCTATGTGGGTGGGGTACCATTCCACATTGACTTTCAGGGCTGTTGTCCTGCCGCCGAGCCCGGCCGGGCCGATGCCGGTTTTATTGACAAGCGTGAGCAGCTCGTCTTCCAGAGCCGCATAGCGCGGATCCGGATTTTTCGACTCCACGTCGCGCGCGCAGGCCCGCTTGGCGCAAAGGCAGGCTGTTTCCATATTGCCGCCGATGCCCACGCCCACGACCATGGGCGGACAGGAATTGGGCCCGGCGGCGACGACGGCGTCCAGAACGACCTTTTTGACGCCTTCAATGCCGTCAGCCGGCACAAGCATTTTCAGGACGCCCTTGTTTTCGGAACCCGCTCCCTTTGGGGCCAGACGCAGACGCAGGCCGTCCCCCGGCACCACCCGGATGTGTATGACGGCAGGCGTGTTGTCCTTTGTATTTTTGCGTTCAAAGAGCGGTTCGGCCACGACGGATTTGCGCAGATAGCCGTCAACGTAGCCGCGGCGCACCCCTTCGTGAACGGCGTCCTCAAAGTTGCCCCCGGTAACGCGCACGTCCTGCCCAAGTTCCACGAAAACCACGGCGAGGCCGGTATCCTGACAGATGGGCATGGATTCGTCCCTGGCTATGTCGGCATTCTTCAGAAGCTGGCCGAGAACGTCCCTGCCCACAGGGGAAGGTTCGGACTGCAACAAGTTTTTGAACGATCCGTAAACGTCATCCGGCAGGACGCAGTTCGCCTTGACGGACAGTTCGGCTACGGCTTTTGTGATGCTCTCCGAGGAAATTTCCCGCATACTGTTTGCCTCCGTATGTTTGAACTTATCGTTAGCAGGTACCGTTATTGTGTCAATAAAAAAAATCCGGAGATTTTTTTGAACCCTAAGCGAAAAGGGGCATGTTGTCAATTTTTTCACAAACCGGAGGGCGCGCGTAATACTTTTGTAAATTCAAGGTGATTTGGGAACAATGTTCCTCCCGGCCGTCCAGGCGTTATCACAGTGTTTTCGCCAATCGTTATTTTTTTCACAAAGTTCGGCCCCAAGGCAGCCGGGAAGCGCGGTAATGCTGGAATAACGCAAGGCGGGTTTACGTGGTGACGCCCGTTTTCAAAGACGGCCTGCGGTCTGATGTTTCCGCGGAGGGGAAAGGAGACAGGTTTTTGCAGGCGCGCAGGGAAAGTTCTGTCACGATGGCATGTTCGTAGTCCATGGCAAAGGAAACCTCCAAATGGAGTTCCGAAGAAAAAAGCCGTTCAATGCGCTGCGTTTCCTCCCAGATTTCCATTAGTTCCTCATTGCTGAGAGTTTTGATTCGTTCATTGAACGTGATTTCGTCATCAAAAGGAATGCAGGAACCCATGATCATACTCCCTTGCAAGATGCTTTGCGAATGTCGTCCTCGGTATACAGCTGCGCTGTTTTAACAAGGCGCAGACGCGGCCGCAACGCCTCTTCAAGGCCGAGAGGGGCAAGCACGGCGCAACAAAACGTCAAGGGCGAGAGATACAGTGTACGCCAGTCCGCCACAAATGTCACGGCCGGAGCGGAGGGCTCGCCGTCGCCGGAATATCCGTCGCCGGAGGGGGCAACGGGCGTGTTCCAGCAGTGGAGCACCGGCCGGATGTCGACGCTGCGCAGGCCGTTTTTTGTTTTGCGTATGTATGTAACGAACTGTTGGGAGGTAAAATCTTCAAAACAGCGGGCCGCGACGCTGATGTCTCCCTCCGTGAGGCGCAGGCAAAATGCTTCCGCCGGAGCCAGCCCGGCGCGGTCTGCTTTGGACAGCCGCTCCACACGGACAAGTTCCATGCCCGGCGGCAGGGCGGCGAGCCGTTCAGCAAGCTCCCCGGGAGCAAGCGGCGCGTGCAGGGTGATAATGAACCATTCCGCCAGGCTCTCCACGCCAACAGGCAGGGCGCGCCCGAAAGAAAGCAGGGGCAATGGGTGGAATCCCTGGGAGAAGGCCAGAGGCAGCTTGGCTCGGCGGAGGGCGCGGTCCAGCGCGGCCTGAAGTTCCAGTTGGCTCAAAAAGGCGCTGCCCGCCGTTTTTGTATGCCACACGCGGTATGAGGCCGCCTTGACCGTGAGCGACATGTCAATCCGGGGCGGGCGGCTGGGACGCGCCCGGCAGACAAGACGGCCGCGAGCGTCAAGGGTGGGCAAATGGGCGCGCTGGTCGCGTTGCGGCAGGACCAGACGGTTGCCGATCTTGTCCGCGCCTGTCCGCGCCAGGAGCGAGGGGGCGGCGTCGGTGTCGCACGCGCCGCAGCGGCGGCAGGGGCCGTAGCGGCAATCTCCGGTAATTCCGGCTCCATTCGCGTCCAGGGCGCGGGCGCGTTCGCGCAACAGAAAAGCTTCGGAAACGCCCGCTTCAAGGTGGCTCCAGGGCAGCGGCGCGCCGGGGACGCGCGGGCCGGTGCAGGCCCGCGCATCCAGCGCGCATTCCCTGAGGGCGTCCAGCCAGGGGGCGAGGTCAAAGCTGTCCGCCCAACTGCAGAATATGGCGCCATTTTTGTAGGCCTTTTCCACAACATCGGCCATACGCCGATCAGCGCGGGAGAGTATGCCTTCCACCAGGCACATGGCCGGTTCGTGCCAGCGCAGTTTCAGGCATTTCTGCCTCGTGAAGAGCTTGCGCAGCAAGTCTGTGCGGCGGCGCATCTCCTCAAGGGATATTTGCTCTTCCCATTGAAAGGGAGTGAAGGGTTTGGGCACAAAAGGTGCTATGGCGGCCGTCACCGTCATGCGGGGACCGCCGCGCGCGGCGTCGCGCACCTTGCGGCACAGTTCGGCTATGGCCGCGAGATCGTCATCCGTTTCCGTGGGCAGGCCGATCATGAAATAGAGTTTCACCTGCCGCCAGCCGTGTTCCAGCAGTTTTTGCGCATGCAGCAGCAGGGCTTCTTCCGTCACACCCTTGTTGATGACGTCGCGCAGACGCTGGCTGCCGGCTTCGGGCGCGAGGGTGATCCCCGTGCGCCGCAGATCGGCCATGCGCTCCAGAATTTCGTCGTCAACGGAACCCACGCGCAGGGAAGGCAGGCACAGGCTGATCTGCTCGGCCGCGCAATGGTCAAGGGCGGTCAGGCACAGGCTCTTCAGGGCGGAAAAATCCCCCGCGCTCAGGGAGAGAAAAGAGACTTCGTCAAAGCCTGTCCGGGCCAGGCAGTCGCGCAAAAGGGTCAGGATATCCGGGAGGGACCGCTCGCGCGCCGGCCGGTAAACCATGCCGGCATGGCAAAAGCGGCAGCCGCGCGTGCAGCCGCGCGCGATTTCCAGGGAAAGGCGGTTGTGTACGGCCCCCACAGGCGTTATTTGCCGGACGGGGTAGGGCGCGGCGTCGAGATTCGCCACGATCCGGCGGGCAGGGCGGGCATGATCGGCGAAAAGAGGCGTTGGCGGCCCGCCGGGGCCGGCCGGGGCCGCAAAAAGCGAGGGCACGTAAACACCGGGGATGCGCCGCGCCTCCTCCAGCAGACGGCGGCGCGGCCAAGCCGCTTCCAAGGCTTTTTCCAGCAGAAGCAACATATCCGGCAGAGTTTCCTCCCCGTCGCCGAGAGCCATGACGTCAATGAACGGCGCGAGCGGTTCGGCGCTCAGCAGCGCGCCGCCGCCGCAAATGACGAGAGGGCAGGCGGTCAGGGATTGCGGCCTGTCGGTGGTACGCAGGGGGATGCCCGCGAGGTCGAGCATATAGAGAATATTTGTGTAGCAGAGTTCGTGCGTAACGGAAAAGGCCAGGCAGTCGGTTTTTGCGAGGGGCGTGTCGGATTCGAGCGTGCAGAGCGGGGCGTTGCGGGCGCGCAGGACGGCGGCGACTTCCCGTTCCGGCGCCATAACGCGCTCCGCCAGCCAGCGCGGCCGGCTGTTCACGACGCCGTAGAGAATTTTTTGCCCGAGGTAGGACATGCCCACATCGTAAGTGTCCGGAAAGGCAAGGGCGACGGTGAGGCGCACATCAGCCGGTTTTTTGCGGCAGACGCCGTCTTCCATGCCCGCGTAACGGCTTGGTTTCGGGAAAAAGGGCAACAGTTCGCGCATGCCGGCACAAAAAGGGCGGCATACAGCGCCGCCCCTGAAAATCTGAGCATTATCCCGAACAGTCAGGTAATCAGGCCGCTGCCGCCGACGCCGGGCGCTGCCCCGAACTGGAGTTTGCCAAGCCCTCCCGCCACAGTGAGATTGGTGGCGGCTTCAATGTATTTGTCCTGCAGTTCCTTGGGCGTGTCACGGTAGCGGTACAGGAATGCCGGGCTTTCCAGGGTGCCGCTGAAATTTTGTTCAAAGGGGTAGCCGTAGGGCAGCATCATCATCTGCACGCCCTGCTGTGTCGGCACGGTCTGCAGGGCGGCCACGTCGCTGAGGCGGTCTTTGGCCTCATCATACTTGCCGATGACAAGCTCGCCCGTTACCAGTTTCATCAAACGGATATCGTAAGCCATGAGAAATTCCTTTGTTGGGATTGCATCTAGACTTTTGTCCGGTCCCTGTCAAGGCCTTGTTTCGCGCCGGCCCCGCACATGCCGATAAAGTAGCGGTGCAGGCGCAAGTCCCGGGTGAGTTCCGGGTGAAAGGATGTCGCCAGCACATTGTTCTCGCGCACAGCGACGGCCTGTCCGCCAATTTCGGCGAGCACGCGAACGTCCGGGCCGATTTCCGTAATGACGGGAGCCCGGATAAAGACGGCGTGAAAGGGGGCGCTTCCAATTTCCGGGACGGCAAGCTTGGCCTCAAAGCTGTCCACCTGACGGCCAAAGGCATTGCGCCGCACCTTGGCATTGAGCACGCCCAGGCGCGGCTGGTCGGAATTTTCAATGGTCCTGCACAGCAGGATCAACCCGGCGCAACTGCCGTAAACCGGCATGCCGGTTCGCAGGCGTATCTTCAGAGGATCAAGCATATCCCCCTCCACAAGCAGCTTGCCGATGGTTGTGCTTTCCCCGCCGGGGATGATCAGCGCGTCAATATCCGCAATGTGCCCGCGCTGGCGTATTTCCGCAGTCCGCGCGCCGGCGCGGCGCAGAGCCTCCATATGTTCACGGAACGCCCCCTGCAGGGCCAGCACGCCGACAGTCGGCATTCCCTTTACCAACCTCTCTCCTGCATGCGTTCGGCGGGCGTGATGGCGGAAATTTCCATGCCTGTCATCGCTTCGCCCAAATCGCGGGAAACCTCGGCCAGCATGGCGTAATCCCTGTAATTCGTCACGGCCTGCACTATGGATTTGGCGCGTTTTTCCGGATTGCCGGATTTGAATATGCCCGATCCCACAAAAACGCCGTCACAGCCAAGGTGCATCATCATGGCCGCATCCGCCGGGGTGGCGATGCCGCCCGCCGCGAAATTGACCACCGGCAGGCGTCCTTTCCTGCGCACGGCAATCGCCGCTTCCAGCGGCGCGCCGCAGCTTTTGGCGTAGTTCGCCACTTCGTCTTCGGGCAGGGCGCACAGGATGCGTATCTCGTCCATAACCTGACGGCAGTGACGCACGGCCTCCACCACGTTGCCCGTGCCCGGCTCGCCTTTGGTGCGTATCATGGCGGCGCCTTCGGCCATGCGGCGCAAGGCCTCGCCCAGATTGCGGCAGCCGCAGACAAAGGGCACGGTAAAGGCCCGCTTGTCTATGTGGTGCTTGTCGTCCGCCGGCGTCAAAACTTCACTTTCGTCAATATAGTCAACGCCAAGGGCCTCCAGAATGCGCGCTTCGACAAAATGGCCGATGCGCGCCTTGGCCATGACCGGTATGCTGACAGCGTCCATAATCCGTTTTACCACCGTAGGGTCAGCCATGCGGGCCACGCCCCCCTGGGCCCGGATGTCCGCCGGGACGCGCTCCAGCGCCATGACGGCGCACGCTCCGGCGTCTTCCGCTATTTTGGCTTGTTCAGGCGTCGTGACATCCATGATAACGCCGCCTTTCAGCATTTCCGCCAGTCCTGTTTTCAGACGAACCGTGCCTTTCATACGTGTCACTCCTTGAAGAAAGCTTCCCGACCGGGCAAATAAAATGACGAAGCCAGTGTGTATAAGCGATTATGCCGCATTTGACAATAGCGGCGGGAACAAATGCTTGCGTTCGGTTTCTGGGGAGAGTATATTAACTTTTTTCCAGGCTTGCCAGTAAAAATTGACTATCAAATTATGATGCCCGCACCGCTTGACGTGTTCCCTGACGGTCTGACCGGCGTGGTCTTCGACTGCGACGGCGTGATGATTGAGTCCAGGGATGCCAACCGCGAATATTATAACCGCATTTTGGCCTTTCTCGGCCTGCCGGAAATGACGCCGGAACAGGAAGAGTACGCCTTCATGGCCACAGCGCGCGAGGCCCTTTTGTCCATGGTGCCCGAAGCCCTGCATCCGCGTCTGAAGCATGCGGCGCTGACGGCCGTGAATTACGGGACGGAGATTGTGCCGCGTCTGCGCCTGTCGCCGGACTTCCGGAATTTTATTGAATGGCTCCGCGGTTGCGGCCGGCGCATGTCCATTGTCACCAATCGTGTTGACATCAGCCTGCAAACGGTTCTGGACTTTTTTGCCTTGCCCGACTATTTTAATCCTGTGGTCACGGCGAGCAGCGCCGCTCCGAAGCCTTCGCCGGAAGGCGTGCAAATTGTCTGCAATGCCTGGGGCGCCGCCCCGCATACGGTGCTTTTCGTGGGAGACAGTGAAAGCGACAGGCTGGCGGCTCTCAGGGCCGGAGCCGTGTTCGCGGCGTTTAACAACAATGGGCTTGAAGGGCGTTTGCGGGTGCGGGATTTTGCCGCATTGCGGCAAACCTTGGAGAATGTCAAGGCGGCGGCGGACGGCGCGGGGATCAAATAACCGTTGCGCGGCATTGCCTTCACAGTGATGTATATCGCCAGGGAGAAAGCATGATTGTCGTCTCCAACGCCTTGAGCGCGGCCGCCACCGTTTTGGGCTCACTGCTCAATATCTACTTTTGGATTGTCATTATTGCCGCAGTGTTGAGCTGGGTGAAACCGGATCCCTACAATCCCGTCGTGCGCGCCCTGCGTCTTTTGACGGAACCGGTTTTCTACCGCGTGCGCAAATGGCTGCCCTTCACGTATATGAGCGGTCTGGATTTTTCACCGGTGGTTGTTCTGCTCGCCATTGAGCTTGTCAACAGCATAGTGATCGCGTCCATGTATCAGTATGCCCTGGGGCTGCGCTAGACAGTCCAACAAATCTGCAAGCCGGCTTTCCGGAAAGGTTCATCGTTGCCCATCATAATTCTGCATGACGGCGACAAGGCTTCCGCATTGAACATATAACAGGAGATTTCTTTATGGATCAGCATGATTTTGACCTTCTGGAAAAGCACATGCCCCACGATCCGGAGTTGAAATCCCTTTGGGAGGACCATGTGCTTTACAAGAAGCAGGTGGAAAAACTGGAAAACAAGCCATTTCGGACTCCCGCTGAGGAACAGACGTTAAAACAGTTGAAAAAGCAAAAACTGGAAGTCAAAACCAAACTGATAGTCATGCTGGATCGTCTGAAAGAACAGGATGCCTGACGTCTTTTTGCGCCGCGCCCCGATGGCGTAAAAATAGAGGAAAACAACACAGACAGCTTATCGCGTTTCCGGAATTTCGGGGTATTTTTCGGAACAGGGGGGAAAGTGACGATGGAACATACCGGAGCGTGGATTCTTCTGGAAACCCTGAAGCGCGAGGGCGTGGATGTGCTGTTCGGCTACCCCGGCGGCGCGGTCCTGGACATTTACGACGAGTTGTCGAGACATCCGGAAATACGGCACGTGCTGGTGCGTCATGAACAGGGGGCCGTGCATGCGGCGGACGGCTATGCCAGAGCTTCCGGCAAGGCGGGGGCCTGTCTCGTCACTTCCGGCCCCGGCGCCACAAACACGGTTACGGGCATTGCCACGGCCTACTGCGATTCCATTCCGCTGGTGGTGGTGACCGGCCAGGTGCCGACAGCCCTCATCGGCAACGACGCCTTTCAGGAAGTGGATATTGTGGGCATAACCCGCCCCTGTACCAAACACAATTTTCTGGTCAAGGATGTGAGCAAGCTCGCCACGATCATGCGGCGGGCTTTTTATCTGGCGCGTTCCGGCCGCCCCGGGCCGGTGCTTGTGGATCTGCCCAAGGATATTGTTCAGGCGAAAACGGAATTTGTCTGGCCGGAGGAAATCGGGATGCGCAGCTACAACCCGACCTACAAGCCTCACATAAATCAGCTCAGACGCACGGTTGAGGAACTGGTCCGAGCCAGACGGCCGGTGTTTCTGACGGGCGGCGGCGTTGTCATGTCCAATGCCGCGTCCGAACTGACAAATCTGGCGCGCAGGCTGCAAGTGCCCGTGACGAGCAGTCTGATGGGGCTGGGATCCTTTCCCGCCACGGATCCTCTCTGGCTTGGCATGGTGGGAATGCACGGCACCTATGCGGCCAATATGTCCATAAATCACGCCGATCTTCTGGTGTGCGTGGGGGCGCGTTTTGACGACAGGGTAACCGGCAGGATTTCGGCGTTTGCGCCCGGCGCCCGCATTGTGCACATTGATATTGACCCCACATCCATCCGCAAGAATGTGCAGGTGGATGTGCCCGTTGTGGGGGATTGCCGCCTCTCGCTGCAGGGCATGCGGGAGATTTGCGATGCAAAATTCGCCGGCGAGGACTGGGCGGCCAAACATGCCGGCTGGCTCGCTTCCGTGCAGAACTGGAAGAGCGGCAAGCCGCTCGCTTATCAGAAAAACGGCGGCATCAAACCCCAGCAGGTGGTGGAAGCGCTGTTCGAGCTCACCGGGGGAGAGGCCATCGTGGCCACGGAAGTGGGCCAGCATCAGATGTGGACAGCCCAGTTTTACGCCTTTACGCGGCCGCGCACCCTGCTCACAAGCGGCGGCCTCGGCACCATGGGATTCGGTTTTCCCGCGGCCATCGGCGCGCAACTGGCCTTTCCCGACAAAAAAGTCGTTGTCGTCGCCGGGGACGGCTCCATACAGATGAACATTCAGGAACTCGCCACGGCGGTTGCCAACAGGCTGCCGGTAAAGGTGGTTATTCTGAACAACCGTTGCTTCGGCATGGTGCGCCAGTGGCAGGAGCTTTTTTACCACAACAACTGTTTCGCCACGAACATGGAGGCCCAGCCGGATTTTGTGAAGCTGGCGGAGGCGTACGGCGCTGAAGGATACCGGATCAGCAGGGAAGAGGACCTTTGCCCGGTATTGCAAAAAGCCCTCGCTTCTCCCGCCACGGCGTTTGTCGACGTTATGGTGGAGCGGGAGGAAAATGTAGCGCCCATTGTGCCGACAGGCGCGGCGCTGGACGAGATGCTGCTGGTCTGATTGTCCGCGTATCCGTTGCGCTCCGGCCATTGCAGACGAAATTTGATTGAGCCTTTCGCAGGAGGAGGTGGCAATGCAACGACATGTGCTTTCCGTGCTGGTGGAAAATGAGCCCGGCGTGCTTTCGCGCGTGGTGGGGCTTTTCAGCGGGCGCGGCTTCAATATTCATTCGCTCAATGTCGCGCCCGTCCTGGAGGACGGCGCGTCGCGCATGACCATCACAACGTACGGGGACAGTTTTATTGTGGAGCAGATCATGAAGCAGCTCCACAAGATCGTCTCCGTGATCAAGGTGGCGGATTTTGAGGATACCCCCGCCGTGGAGCGGGAAATGATGTTTGTGAAAGTGCAGGCCGAAGGACAGGCGCGCGGTGAAATTCTGCGCACCGTGGAAATTTTTCGCTGCAAGGTCGTGGACGTGAGCTCCTCGGAAATGATCATTGAGGCCACGGGCGATCATTGCAAGCTGGAAGCCATTATCGGCCTTCTGCAGCGCTTCGGCATCAAGGAAGTGGCGCGCACCGGTTCCGTGGCGATGCGCCGCTCCAGAAAAACGGAATGAAATTCCTGCGGGGCGGAGCGCCGGACCAACCGGACAAGGCGGCGCCGTTCATGCCATGGATCGGCAAAAATTTGCGTAACCACCATACAACCACGGGGGATGACTGAATGAAAGTGTATTATGAGCAGGATGCGGACATCGCGAAGCTGAAGGACAAAACAGTGGCTGTTGTCGGCTACGGAAGCCAGGGGCACGCCCATGCGCAAAATCTGCGCGATTCCGGCGTCAGAGTTGTCATCGGGCAGCGCCCCGGCGGCCCCAATTACGATCTTGCCAGGGAACACGGATTCACGCCGGTTTCCGCCGCCGAAGCGGCCGCCCAGGCGGACATGATCATGATTCTTCTGCCGGACGAGGCGCAGGCCGGCGTGTATGAAAAAGATATCAGGCCGAATCTCGTCAAGGGCAAGGCCCTGTTGTTCGCCCACGGCTTTAACATCCACTTCAGCCAGATCCGCCCGCCCGAGGACGTGGATGTCTTTCTCATCGCTCCGAAGGGGCCGGGGCACCTGGTGCGACGCACCTTTACCGAAGGCGGCGGCGTGCCTTGCCTTGTGGCCATAGAGCAGGACGCCACGGGCCGGGCGCTGGAGCTTGCTCTCGCCTACGCCAAGGGCATCGGCGGCACGCGTTCCGGCGTTATCGCCACCACGTTCCGCGAAGAGACGGAAACCGATCTTTTTGGCGAGCAGGCCGTATTGTGCGGCGGCGTTTCCGCGCTCATCAAGGCAGGTTTTGAAACTCTGGTGGAGGCCGGTTATCAGCCGGAGATGGCCTATTTTGAATGCATGCACGAAATGAAGCTGATTGTGGATTTGATGTACGAGGGCGGGCTTTCGCGCATGCGTTATTCCATCAGCAACACGGCCGAATTCGGCGATTACGTCTCCGGCCCGCGTTTGATCAATGAAGACGTGAAAAAGGAAATGAAGCGCGTGCTCGGGGATATTCAGAGCGGCGCCTTTGCCCGCGATTTCATTGTGGAAGCCAGGGCCGGCTATCCCATGTTCCTGACGACGCGCCGCAATGAGGGCAATCACCGGATTGAGCAGGTGGGCAGACAACTGCGCGGCATGATGGGCTGGCTTAAAAAGGACGGGAAAAAAGACTGAGCGCGTTTGGACGTCAGCCCGCTAGTGTACTGTCTCATAAATTCGCGAACAAAATCTTCCCACAGATTCGATGATTTGTTCTGCTGTTTTTGTCCAAACAAAGGGTTTTGGGTTTTGATTCGTGCACTCAATATAGTTCT
>JAISOT010000222.1 GCA_031275465.1 Desulfovibrio sp. | reverse complement strand
CTTGGCAACTGGTTTCACGCCCCGCGCATTACGGCGTCCAAGCGTGTCCGCTACGGCCTTGTTGCCGGATTTTAACCGTCATGGGGGCCATCTTCGCGCAGATTGTCAAAGAACGGTGAACTTTTTGAACCTTCCGCCCTTGTGATGTTCGGTCTCGCTCGTTACTGACGGCCTTAGCTCTGGGGTTCGGCTGCGCGTTCATCCGCTCGCTACGCATCGGCGGTTCACCTTCCCCACCCGCCCCTTGCTACTTGTCCGGCGGTGCCGGGGCTGTTCGCGGGCTGGGGTGGTGTTGGTGAAGGCAGTATATTCCTATAGGAATATTTGTCAATAAAAAAATTCCAATAGGAAAAATTTCTGCTAAAATATTTTCACCCGCACGGTGCGGGGCAAAAACGCCCTGGAAGGGGCGGGGGAGAGGACAAGGCTGATGATTGAAGTAAACGACGGAATTTTTATCGACTACGGATGCAGCGGGATTGTCCCCATCAGAAAGGGGGTTTTTATCCCGACGGGCTGCCGGGCAAGCGATAGCGAAAAAAAGTTTCAGGAAGACCTTTCGACTTTCCTGAACAAGTGGTTTGGCGGGGGAGTCTTGGGGGAAAGCGGAGAGGCGTCAGATTCGAGCTTTTAGCCAGTCGACAACCGATTCGTCTTTAACCCATCCGGAATAATCTTTTGTCATTTGACAAACAATCATCTCATCGTTTTTATCAATAAAGCTTTGGAGATAGGTATAAATGTCCTTCGCGGTTCCGGGATAAACAATAAACCATACGGACTTCAAAGGGTGGATGGCATCGTTTCGGGCAATCTTGTTTATTTCCTCGTAGAGACGGCTATAGTTTTGCCCAGGACGGTTGAGGTCATAGGTTATCATGTAAACTGACATAATTTTCCTCCTGCCAAAAGGTTAATGGTGTCGTTACCGGCCTTATAGCAGGAGGCCCGGTCCCGGACAACCGGGGAAAAGGGAGGGGTTATGGAAAGCGCGAGGGTTCAGGAAGTCAGGGAGTTGGCGGCATTATTGGAAGAACATCATTTACACAAACCTGCCGCACTTAGAACGGCGATAGAGTGCGTGTACGGTTTAAGGTATGACTATTTCCGCCGTAATTTCTTCAAGCAGACAAGAGAGGAAATAGACGAAATAAACGATGATGTTTGGGATAAAGCTACAGAGAGATTTATCCAAGAGTCTCCTTCTTAAAGGAAACTCTATATATTTCATCTATGTTCATTACTGCATTGCGGTGTGCTGAATCGCTTACATTGGTAACAAGTAATACATCGCAATGTAGTTCATTTTCTGCAATTCTGTGTGGTTTTATCAGCCGGCTTCCATGCTCGTCTGTTGTTACCCATACGGTTTGACTTGTTTCTATTGCCTGCCTTAATATGGGCATGCCAGTGCTTTGCATAAAGCTTTTCCTGTCGGCTAGCTTCTTAGCTATTGCGGCCCTTCCGCGTTGTTCGACGTTCATTTGCCTAACTCCTTAGATTTTTTGTCTATCGTTTCCCCTTCCTCCACACCCACGGCTCCACCGGCTCCTTGTCCTGCCAAAGCCCTTTCTTCCCCTCTTTCGCCGCCCGCTCCAACTCCCGCAGCCGGTCGCATATATCCGCGCGCCTGCAAAACTGCGGATAGACCCAGGCCAGCCCTTCTTTGACCAGCCAACCATTCAGCATCTCACGCCCCGGCACGGCCACAAGGGCGACGGTGCGCCCGTATCTGTCGGTATCTATCGGATGGACATTGACCGTCTTGCCCATGACGGCGTCAGCGGTCGCCTGCCGGGCGCGTGTGCCGTAGGGCTGGCGCTTCTCCGGACAGTCAATGCCATAAAGGCGGATTTTTACTTGCCGGTTGTCGGCGTCAAGCACGGTGATTGTGTCGCCGTCGGCGATGGAGACGACGCGGGCCTGGTAGGAGGGAGGGGCGGCAGAGGCGGGAAGAGCCAGGGCTACGATAGCAAGAGAGATGTTGACAATGGACGAAAGTCGCTGTATAATGCTCATACGTTGCTGAAGGATTATGTCTATGAATAGTAATAATATTCTATATACAACCGCGACAATTTCCCTTGTGGCTTTGATTGCTCTTGCCGCTCTTGCTCTTTGGTTTCTTTTCTCTCGCACAGTTTTTGATAACAATCATACGAGCCATAGGCAAAACTTGCATACGACACAAGAGACAAAAGAATCGCGACAATCCGAAAAGTCTCAGCGGCGATATTACCCATTTTCTGCGCCCGGTCGTATGTGGTGGGCTTTCCCGTTAAATTAACGGGTATTCAATGTGTGGGGGATACATGACAGCTTATTGCATTCTTGCTTTTGTCGCGGGATATTTAATTGGAAACCTCATAACCTCACTAAAATGCAAAAAAGAGCTTCAAGAATTTAAGAAAGACCTGTGTGTTTTCGGTAATGAAAAAATTTCGTCATACTTTATGAAAAATTTTCAGTAGTACAATTTTTCATTGCCTTCATAATAACATCATAGGGGTGTGAAAAGCCGCACCTGCAATAATACCTGCCCTCTGAATGCTCTCCTGTCCAAAATGTGTCAAATTCCAAAATTGTTCGACACTTGGGACAATAAAAACCATCAAGTATTCTCCCGCTTTTTTCTTTTTTTATAAAGCAAGGTCCTATGTCGACAAAAAGGGGAGACGCATCAAGTTTATTTAACCTATCTTCCAGTTCAATTTTTTCTTTTCTTAATATCCTGTTTTCACGCAATAAATCAGAATTTTCGGCCTCTAGCTCCGAATACTTCTTCTCGGCAACGCGAAGCTGGTCCTGCACCAACGCCATTCTTTCACGTAACACTGGCAGGGAATTCGCATCCTTAGTCAGTGAGATAGCGTCTTTTATACCGTTATAAATAACAGAGAAGCCTATATCCATTCTTTATAATCCATCCACGCCTTGCTCGCCTCACACCGCCGCGTAAAAGCACCTCTTGGGCGAATTGATTTTACCGGCCTTTTTCAGGGCGTCTATGGCCTTGCCGACTTCCTTCGAGTCCGCTCCGATTTCCTTGGCGATGTGTCGATAAGGGTATTATACTCATCCTCCTCGCTAATATTTTCGTAATATAACCTTGCCCTTTCTCTGCACCATTTTAGTATCTCTTCTGTAAGAATTGGCATTATTTCCGTAAATATCGATGACGTAATAAAAAACATTTTCGTGTTTGAATAAATATTTGCATCTGATAATATATCAATATTTTTGTTTTCCTTTTCAGGGTGTTTATTTTTAATGTGTGACTTAATATTTATATTAAATAAATCTAAAATATTATCCTGATTTTTTATGCAATTAGTGTATTCTTTTAGCCTATAATTTAGAACATCTTGAATATCATATCCAAAAATATCGTTTATATTTGTCTTAAACCACCTTAATGCGCTGTTATAATTTAACTGAAAAAACACTTCTCTTTCTTTTTTTATGGAAATCATTAAAGAGCATACAATAAAACAATACAATTCGAATACAGCATATAAATTTTTGTAAAATACTGTCTCTTTCATGTCATACATTTTTGAGCATATATGCAAGATGGAATAGTTTATGAATGCGTAACCGTTCTCTTCATCTTTTTCCATTTCTTTTTCTAAAAAGTTTAAATATATAAAAAATGGATTATGCTTAGACGCATTATCCATTTTTGAATTATTATACTTATATAAAATAAATATAGTCACTGCACATATTATAAGAAACACTTCCATTTTTAATACCCATACAAAATCCACACGACGCGGCCCTTTATAATATCTTTCGCTTCTTCATATGGTATAGCCGTATCAGGATAGCTATTTTTATTTTCGTTATCGCTTCTTAAAAAAACTGTTTCTTTGTCTTCACTGAGCGCGACGCGCTTCACCATGTATCCCTCATGCGGCCTACAGACGACATAGAGTTCATTCGGTGCAAAATTGTTAAATTTTGAGTTAGCGCCAACTATGGACTGGTTCTGAATAGTCGGTTCCATGCTATGGCCGTCAACAACTACGGCGAAATCCGCCTGGAAAAAATACTTTGGTGGGATGGGGATTGTAAAAAGTGGTTGGGTGTCGGCGAGCTCAATCCCTGGCCCAGCGCCCGCCCACCGATAAACGGGCATCATGATAAGGTCGTCACCTGTCACTGTTTCAGGGGGAGAATATGCTCCGGTTCGCTTGATTATGGACGGCAGCGTATAGCCCCCATCCTCCATCGCATCAATGATTTTTGATATAGTCGACAGTTGCGGGTCTTTTGTCTCGCCGGAAATAATTTTGTTCATGGACGACTGAGTAATACCTGCGTCCTCGGCAAACCGAGTTCCCCATCCCCTTTTTGCTGAATTTTCTTTAAGAAAATCACGTATATATCTTTCAAATCTCATGCTTTCCCCCGTATTTTATCTGTATGCCAAAGAGAATATTAAGGCAAATCCCTATAAGAAAGTTTTAGTTGAAAATATTTTCCTATAGGAATAAAATTTGCACATGGAAAATTTCAAAAACTGTCTCCGCGCATATATGGCTGAGAAAAAGCTATCACAAGTTGATATCTCCCGGCTTGCCGGCGTCAGCCAGGGTTCCCTTTCAAAATTTTTAAACGTCCGAGGGCGCGACCTTAAGTTGTCCAGCTACCTGCAATTAGCCAAGCTCGTCTACGGCTCTCCCCTCCCCCCACCTCCGGACGGCGACGATGCTTGAGGCGCTTGTGGTTTTTCTCATGCTGGCGACGCTGTCACTTTTGGCCTTTTTCATTTGGGCTGTCCTTTTTGTTTTCGTCGTGGCCCTCATGTTTGAGCTTGCCAAGGAAATTTACAGGCATGGCTTTCGGATGGTCTTTTTTGGCTCCTGTTCCCCACCGGAAAAGTAGGCGGGCGAAGGCATGAGCAAGCTGAAGGAAACCAACATCAACTTTCGCTGCGACGAAGAGTACGCGGCGGAACTTTTCCGCCGGGCCGGGGCTTCTGAAATGACGCGCTCCGAATACATCCGGGCGGCCGTGGATTTTTACCATGAAAAATCTCCCCTTTACGAAAAAAGAATAAAAGATGCGGAAAAAATTTTCAGCAATATTTTTGTAATGCTTGAGAAATACAAGAAGTTTTCTAAAAAATAGAGATTTTCCGGAAACGGCGAAACGCGGCAAGGCCGGGCAAGGCAAGGAATCGACCTGTTTCCCGGGTCAACCCCGTCCGGCCATCTCATGCCGGGCGGGGAAAAGGAAAAATATGAACCAGCGCACATACCGTAACCACCTACGCGCCGTCCGCAGACTGATGCATTTATTGGGGGGCCGCTACGGCCTTGTCACGCGGCAAATGTACGGGCAAATCATCGCCGACGCCGACAGGGCGTTGAAGGCGCTGGGGCTTGGGGACGGTGTGAAGGGTGCGAAGTGTAAGAACGGACGTGAGGCGGAACAATGACACAGGCCCTTGCCCTACGCGCCAAACGGCTGGTGCCGTCAATGTTTTCCGTCAGCTACATGACGGACGAGGCCATTGACTTTCTGCGCGCCCATGAGCCGCAGGAGGGCTACTTTGTTGGATTTTCCGGTGGCAAAGACAGCATCGTCACACTGGAGCTGTGCCTCATGGCCGGGGTCAAACATCAGGCTTATTACTCCTGCACACGCATTGACCCGCCAGAAATATACAAGTTCATCAGGCAATATTACCCCGATGTGACATGGCTCTACCCCAAAATAACGTTTTGGGAGGGCGTCCGGCGCAAGTCGCCGCCGATACGCATGATGCGCTGGTGTTGTAACGTGCTCAAAAAAGACCCGTCAAAGCATATCCCGCTGAAGCACAAGATCATGGGCATACGCGCGGAAGAAAGCGCGGCGCGGGCGAAGAGGGGGCGAATCTGTTTACATGATCAACTGAAGCAATGGCTTTATAAGCCAATCTTTCATTGGAAAGAATGGCACATCTGGGAATTTATCGAGCAACACAACCTGCCGTATCCCTGCCTGTATGACGAGGGCTTTGACCGCATCGGGTGCGTCATCTGCCCGTTTGTCATGCACAAAAATCAAGCCAGGGTGAACCGGCACAAGGCGCGATGGCCGGAAATGTACCGCGTCTTTGAAAGAGTCGTCGCGGACTGGTTTTGGAATTACTCGACCAAAAGTCATCTTTTCACGCAGGAAACCCCGGCCCAATATCTGGCGGATTATTACAGAGGGTTTGAGTGAGATATTTTAGCGTCTGCTCCGGCATCGAGGCCGCGACCGTGGCGTGGGCGCCGCTTGGATGGCGGGTATGAACAAAGATATCGTTCTTTCCTGCTTTGACCATACCGGCAACATGGTCCGCCCGTGGGCCGAAGCCGGTTACAGTTGCTACTGCGTGGATATACGGCACCCGCACCGCCCACTATATGACGGCCGCATAGTCTTTGTCGGCGCGGACATGCTTGAGTGGCAGCCGGACTTCGACGTTTCGCGCGTTGTCTTTCAGGCGTACTTCCCGCCATGTACGGACCTTGCCGTATCCGGCGCAAGATGGTTCAGGGAAAAAGGGCTTGATTCCCTCATTGACGCCCTGCGGCTGTTCAATGCGGCCATCAGGCTGGCGGAAAGCATCCCCGCGCCTTACATGATCGAAAACCCCGTCAGCACGGTATCAACCTACTGGCGAAAGCCGGATTATATCTTTTCCCCCTGTGATTTTGCCGGTTACGAGGACGGCGAGAACGACCTTTACACCAAGAAGACGTGTCTGTGGTGCGGGAATGGGTTCCGGATGCCCCACAAAAATCGGCGGTATCCGGAGCAGGGCAGCAAAATGCACCTGCTTCCGCCTTCAGAGCATCGGTCCATGTTGCGGGCGGAAACGCCGAAAGGTTTTGCCCGTGCGGTTTTTGAGGCGAATGGGCCTTTAGAAACGCCAAACCCCCGGCGTAACCGGGGGCGTGGCATAATAATGGGAAGACGAGGACAGTATGGACGTGATAAGCGGCAATGTCAAGCTGGCTGCCAGAGAGGATAGGGGTAGATCATGGCTGAATATCGTACAGTAAGAATGTCATTCTGGCATGACCCGTATATAGAAGAGTTGGACACCAAAGCCAAGCTCCTTTATCTCTACCTCTTCACCTGCCCCTACGCCAACAATCTCGGTATCGTGGAGGCCACGCGCCGCAAAATCGCGTATGAAACCGCGCTTACCACAGCGGAAGTGGATAAATACCTTGATGCTTTCCAGAAAGCGGGGAAGGTTGTATATGACCCAGACCACAATTTGATCTTCCTGGCCAATTTCATCCGTCACCAGACCACGACCAGCCCGAAGATGATTGAAGGTCTGGCGAAACTGACCGTCTCCATACCCTCACCAATAATCGCAAAAGCCGTATGTATACGGTATCCAATGGTTTACGGCTTTGAAGAATACCCTATAGATACCGTATCCATACCCTATGCAAACGGTATGTATACCGTAGCCATACCGTCCGCTGAATTTGGAAGTTGGAAAAGGGAAGTTGGAAAGGGGAAAGTGGAAGAGGGAAGGGGGAAGCGCGCGCGCCCGCCCGATACCCCTACGGTCAAACTTCCGCACGGCGAAAACGGGAATGTCAAGCTCACGGCTGAAGAGCTTGAAAAGCTCCGAACGCGGTACGGCCCGGAAGCCACGGACAAGGCCATCACGTTTCTCGACCTGCACATCGGCGCCAAGGGCAGGGACGAGTACAGGTCGCACTATCACGCCCTGCAAAAATGGGTTTTTGACGCCGTGAAAGAGCGGGAAGGTAAACAGGCAAGGGCGTCCCCGCAGGTAAAAAGTTTTGCGGAGCTTGAAGTCGAGAAAAACAAGCGCGAGGCGCGAAGACTTGCGGGGATTGTGTGATGAAATACGAACATTTTGAAAGCGTTATGGAAAAAATATATGGAACGTTCGGCAGAAAGATACCGGAGGGTATTGTCATTGCGGACGTATGGGACCGCGTAAAAAGTCTGCCGGACGCCTTCATGGACTTCGCCCACGAAAAACTGCGGGACGAGGAAAAGCTGCCCGGAAACATGGGGCTTGCCCTGCAAAGGCTCTGGCCGGAATACCTGGATAAAAACCCCGGCATCAGGTCCGCGCACAAGGACAACGAAGGCTGCGACAACTGCCGTGGTCTGCCCGGCTCGCTTCCCGGCATGTTTTTCGTCTACGGGCCCGACGGCCATCGCTACGCGGTCAAATGCGTGTGTAGCCGCAACGCAAGCCTCGCCCACTGGCCCGCCTGGACGCGGAGCCTCGCCCTGGAGCGCGGATACCTGTTGCATGACCCCAACACTCCACCGGAGGAGGCCGTCGCATGTCCCGCCCCTGCCCCTGCTTTGCTGAGCTTTATGGGGACCTGAACTGCCTGAACCGCGAGGAAAAAATGGGCATGCCGAAATACGCGGCCAAGACTGACCGCAACCAGGACGAGATTGTCAGGGCGCTTCTGCGCTGCGGTTGCGACGTGCACTATATCCGCCGGCCCGTTGACCTGCTTGTCGGGCGGGCTGGGAAAAACTACCTGCTTGAGATAAAAGTTCCCAAGTCCAAAGGCGAGGGCGGCGGGCAACTGACGCCTGAGCAGGCGCAATTTTTCGGAATATGGCGTGGGCAGGCGGCCATCGTCGAAACGCCGGATGAAGCGCTGCGGGCTGTGGGGCTGGCGTCGGGGTAAGACGGAATTATGGCGGAAAACGAAAAAATATTTTTCCTCGCCCCCCTGCACATCAAGCGGAAAGAGGACATCGCCGACATTTTCGGGGTTAAGCCGGATACGGTGACGGAGTGGGCAAAGGCAGGCGCGCCGATATTCCTTGTCGGCAACAGGTACCAGACCGATTATCATGCCCTTGTGGAGTGGTTGAGCAAAAACAGGCACGTTTTCAAAAACCTGTCAAGTCCCCCTCTACCACCCCTGTAGCACCCCTCTACCACCCCCCTACCTCCGGTTCGTCCAAAACCCCTATGCTATGCTTTCCGCAAAACAGCGGGGGAAGCATGGCGACTTTTGATACCGCGCAAAAATTCGTGGCGAAATGGGAAGGCGGGCTTACGGACCATCCCGACGATCCGGGCGGCATCACCAACTACGGCGTGTCTTTGCGCTTTCTCAAAGACCTGGCCGGCAAAAAGGAAAACGCCGACGCGCTCGAGCGCATGGGCGTCATTTTTCCCATAGGCCCGGACAGCATCCGCAAACTCACGCCGGACATGGCCGCAAGCATATTTCGCTGGCGGTTCTGGCTGGTCCCGAAACTCGACGAATTCCCGCCGCTCACGGCCATTGTGACCTATGACGCCAACGTCAACACCGGCACAGGGCAAAGCACAAAATTTCTGCAGCGCTCCTGCAACGCCTTCGAGGGCGAAAAGCTGGACGTTGACGGCCTTATCGGGCCGAAGACGCGGGCGCGGGCAATGTCCATGCTCAAGCAGGATCTTGTGCTTGCGGAGATGTGCATCGGCGAGCGTGAGAGTTTCTACAAGGCGCTGGTCGCGGACAAACCCTCTTATGCCCCGTTCCGCGCCGGCTGGCTGAACCGCACGAAAGACCTGCGCAACCTTGTCAGGGGTTTGGGGGCATAGCCATGGGCATTTTCAATCTCGTTTCCACCGTCATCGACAAGATCTTCCCCGACAAGGCCGACGCGGACAAGGCCAAGCTGGCCCTGCTTGAGCTTGAACAGAAAGGAGAACTGGCGGTTCTTGACGCGCTCAAGTCGCAGGATGCGGGGCAGGCTGAAATCAACAAGGTTGAAGCGGCAAGCCAGAACTGGTTTGTGTCCGGCTGGCGTCCGGCCTTCGGCTGGATAGGCGCGGTTGCCTTCGCGTGGTTGTTCATCGGCAGGCCGGTTGTGGAAACGTATTGTGCCTACAAGGGTCTGCAGGTCGCCCTGCCCAAGATAGACAGCGAGGGCTTGTATGCCCTTGTGTTCGGCATTTTGGGCATAAGCGGCTCACGGACATACGAAAAAATAAAGGGATGCACGAGGTTCAAGTGATGGAAACCTTCGAGCGCGAGACAATCCGGCAGTTGGCGAGGCTTGATGAGCAGAACCAGTCCATCATGCGCACCCTGGACGAAATGCGCGGCGCGCGGAAGGAAAACGACCAGCGGTTGAAAAAGCTGGAATTCGCGGCGCAGTACAGGGCGGGCATTGTGGCCGTCATCGTCTTTATCGGCTCTGTTTTCGGCGGGCTGGCGGTCGTCATCCTGCAATGGTTTCTGGGGACAAAGTAATGGCGAAAGCGGAAAATCTCAAGGGCAAGCGCAAAAAGAAACTGCGCATTCTGCCGCTTTCCAGGCCGGCAACGCCGCAGGACATTATCGACCGCGCCCGGCAGTACGGCCCCGCCTGCATCCGTGCGCTGGCCGACGAAGTGGCGAACAATGTCGGAGCGCCAAGAATAATGGCCGCGGACAAGCTGCTTGAGCGCGGATACGGCAAGGTGGGGCAGCCGTTGAAAATTACCGGCGCGGACGGGGGAGCCGTGGTCTTCCGCTGGGCCGAGGATAGCGACAGCCATGAGTAACGTCGTCATTCCCTACCATCCCAAGCCGGTCCAGCGGCGTATCCATGTCGAGCTTTCCAGACGTCGGTTCTGTGTGCTTGTCGCCCACAGGCGCATGGGCAAAACGGTTCTCTCGGTCAATCACCTGCTGCGTTACGCGCTGCTTTCACAGCGCGGCGATTCCCGTTACGGCTATGTGGCCCCGTATCGCAATCAGGCGGAGTCCATAGCCTGGGCGTATCTCAAAAAATACTCCGACGTCGTTCCCGGCAGGCAGGTCAACGAGCAAAAACTGTCAATCGCCTTTCCCAACGGCGCGCAGATTCGCATTTTCGGCGCCGACAATCCCGACGCCCTGCGCGGCCTGTACTTTGACGGCGTTGTCATGGACGAGGTTGCCCAGATGCGGCGCGAGGTCTGGCAGGAAATCATCAGGCCGGAGCTTGCCGACCGAAAGGGCTGGGCCGTCTTTATCGGCACGCCGAAGGGCATCAATCTTTTCCACGACCTCTATGTGCGGGCTCAGGGCGACGTAAGCGGCGAATGGGCCGCGCTGATGTATCGCGTCCACGATACCGGAGCGTTGCCGGATGAAGAAATCGCCAAGCTGCGGGCCGAGATGTCCGACAATGCGTTCCGGCAGGAATTTTTGTGCGACTTCAGCGCGTCCAGCGATAATGTGCTTATCACGATAGACGACGCCGTTGGGGCTTCGCGGCGCACATACATGGACAGCGACTATAAAACCATGCCGCTTGTCCTGGGGGTGGACGTCGCCCGATTCGGCGACGACCGTAGCGTTGTCTTCCCCCGGCGCGGGCTGGTGGCTGATGCGCCTGTTACCCTTTCCGGCAAGGACAACGTGGAGGTCGCGCAGAAAATCATCAGCCTGCATCACCAATGGCGGCCGCACAGCATTTTTGTGGACGCCGGGCAGGGGCAGGGTGTTATCGACATCATCAGCCGGGCGCTCTCCTGCGTCTATGAGATTCCTTTCGGCGGGCAGGCCCTCGATCCTGTCAAATACTACAACCGCCGTTCCGAGATGTGGTTCCTGATGCGCGAGTGGATAAGGGCCGGGGGGAAAATCCCCGACATGCCGGAACTGGTGTCGGAGCTTTCCGCGCCGCTTTACTCCTTCAACGTCGCCGGGAAAATCTATCTTGAGAAAAAAGAGAACATCAAGGAGCGCCTTGGCCGTTCGCCGGACCTTGCCGACGCGCTCGCGCTGACGTTCGCCATCCCGGTACTGCCGGAGGTGGAGCAACGCCAGGACTACGCGCTGCGGCCGCAAAATATTTTCGCCGACTACGAACTTCAGCCGTCCGGAGGGTACGCCGTTGGGTTTCAGCCGTCTCTCCTCTGAGCACTATATGCGCTGGTATTCCGGCACGGACGACGGGCTGGACGACGACAGCCTGCTGTTCGCCCTTGAGCTGATGCGGCATGACAGGCGGGAGCGCATTGTTTTTTTTGACCGCGCGGAGCCGTTCGAGCCCGCGGAATGGCTGGCGTGGTGCAAGGGGGAAAACAAGATTTTCACCATGGTGTTCCGCAATGACGGGACGCCCGTCGCGGCGGTGTGGTTTACGGACGGGACGCGCACGGGGCGGCAGGTGTTCTCGCATTTCTGCGGGTTCGGCACGGCGGGATTTGCCGAGCTTGTGAGGGCCGGGAAATCGTTGCTCGGAAAAATCGCTGAAAACACAAGCATACGGCAGTTTATCGGGGTAACACCGGCCTGCTACCGGCATGCCCTGAAACTGGCCTACTCGCTTGGCTATGAAAGGCTGGTGTGTCTCAGGGGCGCGGTGCAAGTACACGGCAAAGAGCGGGACGCGATTCTGACAGTGTGCGGCCCTGAAGAACAGCGGGAACCGGACCTGAGAAAAAACCAACTGGGGTAAGGGGGAAGAAAATATGGGCGGCGGCGGCGGAGGCGGTAAAGGCGGCGGACAGGACAACAGCGCGGCTATCTATGCGCAGCAGCAGGCGGACCTTGCCCGGCAGAAAGCCGAGCTGGAGGCCGAGGAAAAGGCGCGCAAGGAAGAAGAGCAGCGCAGGCGCGACGAGTTGCGCAGGCAGATGCTCGGCCAGCGGGACGTGCTGGCGGAGGACGAAGAAACAGTGATTCAGCGGAATACGCTGGGGTAATGGCGAATGGGCACCGGACTTGAAATAGGCGCCGGAATGGCGCTGGTATCAGGGCTTCTCTCCTACGCGATAACGCCCAAGTCTCCCAGTATGGACATGACCAACTATGACCTGCTGCGGCAGACGCAGGAGCAGGCGAACGCCGAATCAGACGCGGCCAGGGCACGCATCGAGGAGGCGCGCAAGCGTGAGGAACTCCGGCAGCAGCAGCTTGCCGGACAGAATATCCTGACGTCCGACACCGGCGCGGATACCGATTCCATCGGCGTCCGCAATCAGGTTTTGGGTTCATCCGACGACGAGGACGACGAGGATTCGTAATGGCGAGAGGGCGGGCGAGCGATTTTGTGCAGCATCTTGCGGCGCGGTTCGAGGAAATGAAGGCGCAGCGCGCGCCCTTCGACGACGTCTGGCGCAAGGTGGCCGTTTTTGAATCGGAGCGCATGAATCTCTTTGACGGCCAGAGAGGGCAACAGGACACATGGCTTGCCATGCGGCGCGACCCGCGCGACATCGACAACACGGCGCGCCAGGCCATCACCGTTTTTTCCTCCGGCATGCTGTCCGGCGTTTCCCCGCCTTCGGACCAGTGGTTCAGCCTGCGCGTCGCGGACAGGTCCGGCGGCGACGACCTGCGCAAGTGGCGTCCCGTGGCCGCGTGGCTTGAAAGCGTCGAAACCATGTTCGCCAGGGATTTCACGGCGAAGAATTTCTACACACAGCAGGTCAGCAGCTACAAGCACATCGGCATGTACGGAATGCAGGCCATGTTCGTGGGGTCGTCTCCGGAAATCGGGACATACTACCGCGACATTCCGCCGGATGAAATTTTCATAGGCAATGATTTCGCGGGCCGCGTCAATGTCGTGTTCCGCGAGCTGAACATCACCCTGCAGCAGGCCATAGCCATGTTCGGCAGGGAAAACCTTTCCGAAACCGTTCAGGCCGTCATCAACAACAAATATTTCAAGCCGTTCGACCTGGTGCGCATCATCCACGCGGTCATCAAGAAAGATCCGGGCTATGAAAACATTCTCGGCGGAAACAGCCTGCCCTATGCCAGCTATTATTTTGAGCCGGGCGAGGATCATCTCGTCAACGAGGGGGGCTTTGAGTCCCTGCCGTACATTGTGACCCGCGCCTATTCGGACGGGCGTTCGCCGTATTCCATTTCACCCGGCACAATCGCCCTGGCCGATGTCCTGATGGTCAACGAAATCAAGAAGCTCATGCTCCGGGCGGGGCAACTTTCCGTGGCCCCTCCCATGCTCATGCCCGACCGTGGCCTCGTCGGACGGATGAATTATGCGGAATCGGCAATCAACCTCTTTCGCAAGGACGGCACGACAAGCGTTGACGACTTCAAGCCCCTGCAGCTTGTGGGCGAGTTCAAGCTGGGCATGGACATCCTTGAGCGGGCGCAGAAGGACATCAACACGGCGTTCTTCGTCGACCTGTTCCTGATGATTCACAACCGGACGCAGGCCGGCAGGGGAACGCCGACGGCGATGGAGATAGAGCAGCTTGCCACGGAAAAGAGTTTTCTTCTGGCGCCCATACTCGTCAACCAGCAGCAGGAAAACTTCAACCGCCTTTTCGAGCGCGTGTTCGAGCTCAAGAGAAACGAGCCCGGCGCGTTGCCGCCGGCGCCGAGAGAGCTTGACGGCGCGGATATCGAGATTGACTACATTTCCCCGCTGGTCCGCGCGCAGCAGGGGGTCAAGACGCAGCAAATGCTTCAGGGCCTGAATGATGTCGGCATGGTTGCCCAGCTTTACCCGGACATCATGGACATTCTGGATATTGACGCCACAACCAGAAAAATCGTCGAGAATCGCGGCGTTCCGCAGTCGTGCATCCGAACGCTTGAGGAGGTGGCGCAAATCCGTGAGCAGCGGGCGCGGCAGCAGGCGGCCATGCAGCAGCAAATGCAGCAGCAGCAGGTGTTGCAGGGGGCAATGGCCGGGTATGAGGGGCTTTCGAAGGCGCCGGAACAGGGCAGCCCCGTGCGGCGGCTTATGGCGCAGGCTTCGGGGGCGTAAATGGAAAGCCTTTTGGACCTTACGCGCATAATTCTTGAGGACCGGGAGGAAGGGCGGAACGGGCGTCTGGTTTTGGCCGCCCACATCGCAACGGCGCTTGCCACAAAAAGCGGCACGGCGCTCAAGGCGTGGCTCAGGGAAGCCTGTTATATGGACTGGCCGATGACGGGCGAGGAAATAGAATCAGCCGCTCAAACGCAGCGGATAGGCGCAAGGCGTGATTTGTTCATCGCCTTGGAAAATCTTGAAAAGGAAGGTGCGCAATATGTCGCAGACAACAGGAAATGAGCAGCCCGCAGCCGCCGGGGAGTCCGGCGCCGGCGGGGAAAGTCTTCTCAACGAAAATACGGGAGGGCGGGTCAATGAAACGCTGCTCGGCGATCTCAAGGAAGGCGATGGCGAATCTGACGGCAAGACGCCCGAAAAGCCTGCCGTCAAACCGGAAACCAAGCCGGATGCCAAACGGCATGAATCTGCCGGCGGGCTTGCCCCTCTGCCTGACGGAGCCACGGACGAGCAAAAACAGGACTTTGACAGAAAGCTCCGTGCCCTGGCCGGCGTTCCGCACGATCCGTCGGAATACGGCGACTTCGGGTTCGGGGAAGACGCCAAAATTGATACCGGCAGCGAGGATTACAAATACTACACCAAGCTGTTTCACGAGGTCGGCATTTCCAAATCGCAGGCCAAGAAGCTGCTTGAGGCGCACGCGAAATACGCCTCGGGACAGGTCGAACACGCCAGAAAGCAGGAAGACGCGGTCATTACCGAATACCGCGCGCAGGTGAAACGGGATTTCATAAAGTCAATCGGGGGCGACGGCGCGTTCAAGGAATATCAGGAGACGGCCGTGCGCGGCTTCAAGGCGTCGGCCCAGGGAGCCGGCCTGACAAAACAGGAAATTACGGGTCTTCTGAACGTGATGGGGGATGACCCGCGTTTCATAAAGATTTTCAACGGGATAGGGAAAATGTTTCGTGAAGACGCGCTGATCACCGGGGCGGCTCCGCGGGCCAGGGAAAAAACATTCGAGGACATGTTCGCGGACATGTTCAAAGGAGGAAGGTAAGTCATGGCAAATCCGCCTTTCGGCAACACTCTGAACCAACTGGCAATAGGCAAGTCCAAACCGTTTACGGAGCAGGTGGACAACATCACCGAGAACGCGCCCATCGTCAAGATCATGCCGTTCAACCAGTCGTCCGACCAGCTTTGGGACGTCTCTTCGGCTCTGACCAGCATCAACGCCTCGGTCAGCAATCTGGACCTCAACTCCCCCCTGCCGGAAATCGAGATCACGGACGGCCTGCGCCGCTCCGAGCTTTCCATCTTCGGCGCGCAGTTGTTCGTTCCGCACGACACGGCGCTTCTCGAAGGGGGAGCGGACAAGTATTTCGGGAAGAACCGCAAGTCCTTCGAGCGCCAGACAGGAATGGACGTCGAGATGCAGTACGTCTACAACGCCTTCCTGCCTTTCGCCCTGCAGATGAAGAAGGAGGGGCACGACACGATGTTCGACGCGGGCGGGACGAATAACGCCAACTACAGCCTGCTTGTCGTCCGGTTTGAGGACAGCAATTTCTGCGGTCTGTATTCGCCGATCTGCTTCAAGCGCGACACGTTTTTGCAGATGTTCCCCGTCAACGGCGGGAATCTCTATGCGCAGAGCGCGACCGGGCACAAATACTACAACGTGCTCGGCTACGGTCTGGCAATGAAGACGTATATGGGAGTGCGCATGCTCTCCTGGAAGAACATCTGCGCCATCGTCAACATCGACCTGAGCGAGTCGACGCCGTTCACGGCGCGCATGGTTGACTCCGCTCTTCTGGAGGCGCGTGTCGGCGAGGCCGGCAAGACCGTCATCATGTGCCACCCCAAGGTAAAACTGTGGCTTCAGGAAATCGGCAAGGTGCAGCGGCTTGAAACCACCTTCGGCGACCGCGCCGTGAATCACGAGATTGACACCTGGAACGGCGTGCCGATTGTCACGTCCTACAATTTCATGGACGGCTCGGAAACCAACATCACCGTGCCGGCGTAAGGGAGGAGAACAGTATGTGGAAAAGCAACGTGCGTCCCCACGGGGAATATTTTGCAAAGGCCCAGGCCGTAACCGCCGCGCAGGTCGCGGGGAATCAGGCGGAAAACAACCCGACGCGCCTTGACAACAGCCAGGGCGGAACGGGCATCCGCGTGGCCGTGCCCAACGGCGGCTCGCTGGTTCTGGCCGCCGGCACGACGCTGACCTTGACGGTTCAGCACGGCGCGACCAAGACCGGCGCCTTCACCACGTTGGGGACAGCCGTTTTTGTGTCCCCGGCGGCGGCGACAACCTATGTCGGCGACGATCTGCTGTGCGAGTTCATTCTGCCGCCTTCGGCTCTGCCGTTCATCAAGGTGACCGTCGGCGCTTCGGCGGCGGCGACGTCCGGCGGCGTGGACATTTTCCCGACCTACATCAGCCGTCCGCCGACGCGCTAGAGAAGGAGGCGTAACACATGCCGATAGTCAAAAAAACGTTCACCGTCATGGGCGGCGGCGGTACGGCGATATATCACGCCGGGGCGGCCGTCGGAGAAGATATCGCGGCGCGCTTTCCCCGTTTCATGGAAGGATACGGGGGACCGGCGTCAGCGGTCAGGCACAACCCGAAACTGCCCATGAAGCTGAACAAGAAAGAGGCCGACAAGCTTTCCGAGGCCGACCTGATACAGTGGATTATGCAGTATCATCCGGGCAATGTGCCGCCCGACAAGACGGACAAGGCGGAACTTGTGGACATCGTGCTGCGGCTTCAGGGGTAGGCCATGGAACAGGGGCGCACCGAGATCATTAACGCGGCCTTGCTGCACATGGGACAGGACACGATCCTCGACCCCAGGGGCGAGAGCAAAAACGCCAAGCTCTGCGCGCAGGTCTATGACGACACCCTCGCCGAAGTACTGAGCGGCCACCCGTGGTCCTTTGCCCTGGTGGCCGCTCGCCTTGAGACGCTTGCGGAAAAGTCGCGGGACTACAGGTTCTCGAATGTCTACCAACTCCCGGAAGACTGCGGACGCATACTCTCCGTCGAGGGTACGGGCATGCGGCCCTGGTGGGACGGCGACAGATACAACACCATGCCCGCCGCCGAATACGTCGTGCACGGCCGGAAACTTCTTTCCAATCATTGGAACCTGCAGATTGTCTACACGCGCTCCAGCGTGAAGCCTTTTGAGATGACGCCGCAGTTCAGGAACTATTTCGCCGCCATGATAGCCTGGAAGCTGTTTGCCAAGATCACGGGCGGCCGGGACGGAGAAACGGCCCTGCAGAAGAAAGCGCAGCTGCTCGGCCTTGAGGCCCGGCACGTCGACGGGGAGCAGACGGACACCATGCCCGTGAACAGGCCGAATCTGTTCGTCAACGCAAGGATATACTGATGCCCAAGATATATCCCGACATTCATTCCTTTGTCGGGGGGCTGCTTTCCCCGAAACTGGAGGGCCGCGTCGATTTCGCCAAGTACGGCGTCGGCTGCCGCGTCCTTGAGAATTTCATCGTCACGCCCACGGGCGGCATATACAAGCGCCCCGGACTGCGCTTCGCGGCAAAGGCCAAGACGAACAACGTGCGCCTTGTGCCCTTTGATTTCAACGGGTCCGAGAAGCAGAGCTATGTGCTTGAGATAGGCGACGGCTATATCAGGTTTTTCACGCGGGGCGGGCAGCTCATGAACGGTGAATCGCCCATGGAGCTTGCCGTATCCGCGCTTCAGGGCGTTGATCTGGCGAAACTCTGTTACGTGCAGTCCGCCGACGTGATCTATTTCGCGCATCCGCTGATGCAGCCCTGGAGACTGGAGCGGTTGAGCGCCATGTCATGGGCCTATCAGGGAATGCTCTTTTTGACGGATGAAGACTGGCCGCTGCCGTTTGAAGCCGGCAATTACCCTTCCAGGGTCAGGATTTACGAGGACAGGCTGATCTATGCCGCGACGCCGCGGCAGCCGGTGAATATCTGGATGTCCCGCCTCGGCGACTACACGGACTTCCGAATCAACAGCAACGACGACCCCACGGAAGAACCGCTGCCCGAAGACGCCATATTCATGCGCATCAACGGCTCCCGCGTGAACCCGATCATGTGGATTCTGGACATGGAGCAGCTTGTCGTCGGCACCAACGCCTCGGAGATACGCATCCAGGGCTCCGACATTGATTCTCCGCTGACGCCGCAGACAGCCGGACACAAGCGGCAGTCAAGCTACGGCAGCAACGACGTGCAGGCCATCCTGCTCGGCTCGAGCGCCATGTTCTGCTCCAGGACGGGGTATAACGTCTACACCCTGGATTATCAGGATTTCGGATACCGTTTCAAGTCCGCGCCCCTGAATCTGCTCTGCCCGGAAGCGACAAGCCCGGCCGTGATCGAGATGCACAGCATGTCCGAGCCCGAGCCGGTGGCCTGGTGTATCCTTTCCGACGGCACCTTTTCCGGCTGCACATACATCCGCGACCAGCAGATTTACGCCTGGCACAGGCACAGGACCGACGGGCTTGTGACGTCCGGGGCGATTATCCCCTACCTTGAGGGCGATCAGTTTTGGATGGCCGTCCGGCGCGGGGGCGAGACGTTCATTGAGTACCTTGAAACGCCCTTTGATTATCACGCCGACGACGCGACGTTCTCGGTGTTCATGGACGCCATGCTGTCCGGAACGACCGATGAGGACGGAAAGATAGACGGCCTGACGTATCTGGCGGGAAGAAACGTGCAGGTCATGCAGAACGGCTCGTATCTCGGCGAATTTGAGGTCAATGGGGCCGGGCAGGTTCTGGATTCCAAGATACGCGATCAGTCGTACGTCGTCGCCGGGCTGGGCTACGAGGCCGTGTGCCAGCCCATGCGCGTCAATTACCCCATGCAGAGCGGGCAGGGCGTGAACTTCACGAAGCGCGTCGTTTCCGTCGTCCTGCGCTGCCTCGGCTCCGTCAAGGGGGAAGTGCGGGCCGAGTATTCGCAGCCCGTATCGGCTCTGGACGTCGAGGGAGAATACGGGGAATGGCAGGAGATAATCAGTTTTCCCCATGGGGCCGTGGGAGGCAATTCTCCGCTGTGCCGCTCCGAAAACATCGAAGTCCCCCTGTCCGGCAACAGTTCGTATGACGGCCTGATCAGGATACGGCAGAAAGAGCCGTTCCCGCTCTTTCTCGTGTCCATAGCTTTCGGCATTGATCAGGGGCGGTAGTTATGGGCGGCATGGGCGATTTCTTCGCTTCAAGCGGCGCGCGGATGGGCATGCGCGGGGCCGTGACGGGCTTTCAGACCGGCTCCGGCATCGCCAATGCGCAGTACAACGCGGCGGCGGCCAGGATGCAGGCCGAAAGCCTTGAGCGGCAGAGCAAGGTCACGGCATGGCTTATCCGGAAGCAGTACGAGAGCGAGTACAGGCAGCTTCTCCAGAATCAGGAGCGGCAGCAGTCCTGGAACCGCGTTCTGGCGGCCAAGCGGGGCATAACCGGCGATTCCGCCGATGCGACGATGCAGAGTTACGCCGCCAAGGGCCAGAAGAATCTGGAGACGCTCTACTACAATGCGGCCATGCGGACGGGCAAGACGTCGCTGGAGTACGGCGCCAAGTCGTCGGCCCTGTACGAAAAGGCGCGGCAGTACGACTGGCTGGCGACATCGACGCTCGTCGGCGGGGTGGTCAGCCTGGGGGCGGGATTCTTTGATCAGGCGGCGAAGGACGCGAAGGGGACGGAGTTGCCGTATGCGCTGAATGAGCTTGGCGTGACGCCTGACGAAGTCATCAGCAACTTAAAAATCAGAAAAGGGCTTTCACTGGAGTAGAAAGTATGCCGATTTCCCTCAAGGGCCTTTCGGGTCCGGACGACATCGCCGTTGACGGCAAGCGCGGTAATCTTCTCGGCTACGCGCCTTCGGGGGGCGGGGTCTCCGTACCAAAATGGGAAGTGGGCAATCCCGCCGCCGTGGCTATGGCCGGTCTTCAGAAGGCGTCTGAGAGCTTCGCCGCCGTTTGGGACGATGTGCAGGTCAACGACTATCTCCTGAAAAAGCGCAAGGAACTTGACGACTACTACAACAATCCAGATACCGGCGCGTTCAGGATGCGGCAGCGCGACAAGGCGAAGGGCATGTACGCCGAGTATCAGGACATGGCGCGCAAGATGTGGGACGAGGACGCGCCCAAACATCTGAACAAGCGCCAGATGGGCAAGGCAACGAAGCCCTTCGCGGCCATGTTCCGGGACTACGGGCACAGGGTCGGCTCGTTCGAGACGGAACAGCTGATGGACGCGCAGGTGGACACGGCGAAGAATGTCATCTTCGAGGCTACCAATTTGGTAGCCGGGGGGAATTTCACCGAGGAAGCTCTTGGCGCTTCACTGGCCCAAGTTGCGGAAGCGACCCGTGAAATAGGACGTATGCAGGGCTGGGACGAAGCGACGCTCAAGCGCAAGACCCAGGAAAACGTGGGCAACATGCTGGTCAAGGGCGCCATGGGGCTGGCGGCGGAAAGGCCGACCCTGGCGAAAGGCATGCTCAGGACGCACAAGGACGACATTCCGGCCGCCATGTACGACCCGGCCATGAAGACCATCAAGGCGCACGAGAGGGCTGAGGCGGCGAGGGCGAGAGCGGAGAATGAACGGTCTGACAACATTGCCCTTGCCGAAGCCGCCGACTTGCTGCGTGAAGGGTTCAAGGACAACCCGCTTGGGGCGCGTGAAGAGATAGAACGGCTTTCCGGTGGCGACAAGAAAAAACAAGCCAAGCTTGAAACGGCCTTTCTGCAAAGCCTGAACCGTTGGCAGGCGTTTGAGTCAGAACAGTTGCAGGTGTCAAAAAATACCGAACTCAACGAGATAAGAGGACTGGCCGCGCAGATTCAGCAAATGCCCGAAGAGCAACGCGTTCCGTTTGTTGACAAGACTCTGGCTGGTTTGCGGCACGCAGACAATTACAGTCTTTCTGAAAAGATATTGTCCCACGCGGCGGGAATCAAATACAACGACGTCACAGACCCCGTGGCGAAGGCTACGGCGAAAACGAAAATCATCGAAGGTGAAAGTTATGAAGACGTCATGCAGAAATACGGGGGCGGAATAAGCGGCAAGGACAGGGCCGAACTGGAAGAATTCTCCATAGACGTGGAGCAGAGGCAGACGGCTAAGGCAGCGCGTAGATACATGAAGGATTATACGGCCATTTCGGGGATGAATCCGAGAACAAGCCCGTCGGACGAAGAGTACCTTGCGGAGGTCCAAAACGAACTTGACGACGCCATGCTGGACGGTGGGCTGAAGGGGGCCGAAGCAGTCAGGGCATGGATATATGAAAAACTCGCCAAGCGTCCGGGGAGATTCTACGGCACAAACACGGCGCGACGGTCGCCTGACCTGCGGGCCGTCGATTCCGGAAATCCGAGACTCGAGGCGGCGCGCGCGCTGCTGAGGGCCGGGATACCCGTCACGAAACCGAATATCGACAGAGTTCTCAGGGCAGAGGAGGAGGGCGGAATATGAGCCAGTCTTACGACGCCATAGTTTCCCGGCTCTTCGGCGACGAGCAACAGCCACAGTCCCTTCTCCTTCCGGACGACGCTGTAAACACCACGGAAAGCATTGGAAACGCGCTTGACCGCGCGACTCCTTCGGGCGTGGGCGAATCTCTGCGCGGCGAGCTGGCCGAACGCGAGTTTTTACGGGGGGTGTTTGACGACGACCGAAGCCTGTCGGGGGGCGATCTGTCCGCGCCGGGCGTGGAGAGCGCCGCCCTTCGCGCTTCCTTCATGCTCAACAACGCCGGGCGGTATTCGCGGGACGATATACTGAAGTCCTGGGGGTATTCCCAAAAGCTGAACATGTCCCTGTCCATGACTCTGGACAACAGGGACACGGCGGCGCGAATAGCCTCCGAAATCGTGCCTGAAGACGTCAAGACGTTCGCGCCGCGCCTTCTGCGGCGCATTCAGAATTATGAGGATTCCGCCCTGATCTGGCGGCATGACATGCAGGCGGCCAATGCGTTCGCCATGGCCTTCGACAACCCCCTTGGTCTTGGGGAAGCGGAAAGGGACGTCGTGGGCCGGGGCGGCATGATGGCGGAAGATCCGGCAAGCGCCGGGGCTGGCCTGTCAAGGGGGTTGCGTTCCGGTCTCGCGCAAACGGCGGGCGCGGCGGCGGATGCGGGCAGGGAAGCATTCAGGGACATTCTGGGCTCAGTCCTGTTTACCGGCGAAGTCGCGGACGAGGAAGGAAATATTTATCAGTCGGGCGTCCCTGTTCTTTCCGGCGACTGGACCACAGCCGCCATGAACTTCTTCGGCGACGCCGCCCGGCAGGCGTACCAAGATGCAAGGGACATCCGCGCCGAAGCGCCGGAATGGCTGCAACAACGCCTGTGGGA
>JAISOT010000179.1 GCA_031275465.1 Desulfovibrio sp. | reverse complement strand
TCAGTACCCCGACATCGTGTACCCGGCCTGGACCAAGACGCACGACCGGGGAGGCTCCGGCGTGTGGGAGCGCCTGCACACCGCCATGAAGGTGCACAAGGAAGCGGCGCTCTGCTCCGCCTCTTACGGCCTGCTTCAGATCATGGGCTTCAACCATGCGCTCTGCGGCTTTGACACTGTGCAGGCCTTTGTTGAGGCACAGGAGGAGAGCGAGGCGAAGCAGCTTGAGTCCTTCTGCGCGTTCATGCGTTCCGAAGGGCTTGTGCCGTTTCTTTCCCGGCGGGACTGGACGGGTTTCGCCCGGCGTTACAACGGCCCGGGCTACGCGCAGAATCAGTACGACGTCAAACTGCGCAAGGCGTATGAGCAATGCAGGGCTACATCATAGCCGGGCTGTGCGCCGCGCTGCTGTCCGTGGGGGCGCTCCAGCGCTGCACGAGCACGGAACTCGCGGAAACGCGGGCGGATCTGGCAGTGGCCGTCGAGGTCAACGAGGCCAACCGGCAGGCTGTGGAGCGTCTGGAACGCGGTATGGAGAACACGGACAGGGTGCTCGCCGGGTGGAACGAGGACAGGACCACCCTGGCCGGAGTCCGCAACGCGGCGCGGGCTGCCGTCAGGGAGGCCATGCGGGATGAGACGTTCAGGGCTTGGTATCTGGCTCCTGCTCACAATGATGCTTGGCGGCTGCTCAACGAGGCAGTTGACGCGGGCGGAAACGGTGTTTCTGGTCCCTCCGGCGGCCCTGCTGGCGGACTGTCCGGAAACGCCGGTTCCGGCAAGCGGCAGTAACGGCGATCTGTTGGAAACGGCGAGGATGCTGCGCATTGATCTGGCGGAATGCAACCGGAGCAAGGCCAGATTGCGCGAATGGGCAAAGGCGGAAATGCGGGAGCAAAAATGATGGAACGCTTCATCTCGTTTCTCAATGATGTTTTGTCTGTTTTTCTGCTCCCGGCAACTCTCTATGGTGCTGGAGGTGCGCTTATGCACGCGGGACGCAAGGGAAAATCTTTTCGCCAGGTGCTGTTTGAGGTGCTTGGCGGCGTTCTCACGACAAACGCGCTGGCCCCGTTAATCCGGAACTATTGCCCGGATGAAGCACAGACAACGCTGTATTTTTTGGTGGGCTGGGGTGGTTTGAAATGTGTGGACAGGATATACGAAGCTGTTGTGGCAGCGCTTGAACGGCGCATACAGCGCAAACTGGGTGATGAGTGATGCGCTTCCGCGACGCTTTGGCGGCGGATATTGACGCCGTGTTTCTCAATGCGGAGGAATTCGCGCGGGAAATCAAGTTCAACGGCGAAACAGTCAGGGCCGTGATTGACGACAGCCACGCACCCTTTGACGGCGCCGCCGGCGACGGGCTGGCGGACATGTCCGGTCTGGCCCTGCGGCAGCGTACGCGCGTCGTCAGGACGGCGGACAGGCTTGCCCGGCGGGTCGCGCCGGAACAGCGCGTCACCCTGGACGGCGGCCGCTGGACTGTCGCGTCCGTCGCGGCGGAGGACGGCCTGCTGGTGATAACCCTGACCGAAGGATACGCCTGATGCTGAGCCTGTATGTCGATCCCAAATCCTACGAGGACGCCCTGCGGCCGCTACGGGCTTTTCCGTCCCAGATGCGCGGTGCCTTGTGGCAGGCCGTCAAGCGCTCCCTGGACACGGCCAAGAAAGAGGTGGTGAACGAAATCGCCGCCTTGTCCTATCTGCCCAAAAAGATCATCAGGGAGGCCGTTTCCCGGCCCATGATGTATTCCGCCATGACAAGGGGCAACAAGGCCACAAAAACCGACAGCGTTTCCGGCGCCGTTCATGTTGCCGGAAGGCGGCCCTGGGCGGATCAGTTCAGGCTGGTTCCCAAACGCGTCACGGCCCGCAAGGGCGTGCGCAGCCGGAACTGGAAACCGGGAGCCTTCAAGGTCGGCCCCAATGAGCCCGCCAGAACCGTTCAGGCCACGGACGGGCGTTCGCCCGGCTTTGTCCTGCGCGGCCGGAAGGGCCTCATGCTGTTCACCAGGGTATTGGGAAAGACGCGCACGGACAAGGAAACCGGCAAGAAGGTCGCGCGGTTGCAGCGCCAGGCGGGCTACAGCGTGCAGTATTTCGCCTCGTTCGACAAAATGCCCTCGCTGCTGACGCCGAAGATAGAGGAGCGCTTCATGTCCGCGCTGAAACATGAAGTCGAGCACCGCATTGCAAAAATGGGGAAAAAATGAACGTGTTTCTTCTGCTCACGGCCCTGCGGGACCTGCTGAAACAGGAAGCCGGCCACCTGCTGCTGCCGTCGCGCTCCCGCGGCGACGACAGGGAATTCGTCAAACGCGCCCCGCATGTCTTCATCGGCGCCCTGCCGCCGGACATGTCGGACAACCTGGAGGCCGTTCCCTTTGTTCTGATACAGGCCATGCAGGGCCATCAGTCGGCGGAGGACGGCATGCACCTGGCGCGGATATGTTTCCGTCTGGCCGTGCAGGACGAAGATCCGGAAGGGGCTGAAAACCATCTGCACAACCTGCTTTCGCTGATCATGGGCTGCGTCATGCGGGCCGGCAGAAACGGCGCGGGCGGGGGCAGATACGTCATGTGGCCCGGCGAACAGGGGAGACTGTGGTTCTGGCAGCGTCCGGACGAGCAGTTGCCGCCCTTTGCCGAGGCCTACGCGGTCACAACATGGGCCATGAAAGGCATCGAATAACAGGAGATTGTCATGTCACAGTACAAACACGGCGTTTTCGTCGAGGAACAACAGACCGGGCTGGTTACTCCGGCCGTGGCCGAAGCCGCCATGCCCGTCATCACGGGCACGGCCCCGGTGCACAATCTGCCGGAGGGCGCGGCGGTTCCGGTCAACGAGCCGGCGCTCATTTACTCCATGCCGGAGTTCGTCGCGCGGTTCGGCGCGCCCGGGCCGGGAGAAAGCAAGGCGGACTACACGCTGTACCAGGCCGCCGAGGTGTATCTCACCCGGTACAAAGTCGCGCCCCTGGTCTGCGTCAACGTGTTCGATCCCGCGACGCACGTTGTCACGGCGGATGACGTTGAGGCGGATGAAACTCTTACCCTGGGCGCTCCGGACGTGGGCAAGGTCGCGCACGCCGACATCATCGGCGGCGTGGACGCCGAAACACTGCGGCGCACGGGGCTTGCCCTGGTGGAAGAAGTGTTCCCGCGCTTCCGGCTGAATCCGGGCCAGATACTGGCTCCGGGGTTCTCCAAAAACGTTTCCGTGGCCAAGGCCGTGGCCGCGGCCTGCGTCAACATCTGCGGGCATTTCAGGGCCACGGGCATTGTCGATGTGCCGGATTCCGTGACCAGATATACCGACGCGCCGGACTGGCTGAACGACAACAACCTGACCGGCGAAAACCTGCAGGTCATGTTCGGGGACTGCGTGTACGACGGCGTTGTCGAGCCGGGGTCCATACATTGGGCCGGTTTGTGCGGCGCGCGCGACGCGACCACGGAAGGCGTCCCGTACTGGAGCCCTTCCAATTCCCCCCTCAACTGCGACGGCCTGGTTCACGCGGGTGGGGAGCTTCATCTGACGCCGCTGGAGGCCGCCTACCTCAACGGGCAGGGCATCTGCACCGGCCTGAACATGATCGGCGGGCTGCGGGGCTGGGGCGACCAGACGGCGGCCTATCCCGGCAACACGGACCCCAAGGATTCCAGCATTCCCATCCGCCGCATGTTCACCTGGGTGGGCAACACGCTCATCAAGACGTGCTGGCAGTTTGTTTCCAATCCCATCCGCCGCCGTCTTATCGAGACGGTGCAGGATACCTTCAACATCTGGCTCAACGGTCTGGCGGCCAGGGAGTTCATCCTCGGCGGCCGCGTGACCTTCGAGGCGGCGGACAATCCCACGACCGACCTCATGGACGGCAAGGTGAAGTGGCACGTCTATCTGGCGCCGCCGCAGGCCGGGCGGGAGCTGACCTTCATCCTTGAGTACGACCCGCAGTACAATAACACCCTGTTTGCCTAGGAGGCGTTATGTCGCAAGCGTTTAGCATGCCCGTCACCAACCCCATTCCGGCCCTGCTGACCAATGCCAAGATTTACCGCGACGGCGCGGACCTGCTTGGCGTGGGCACGGTGGAGCTGCCCAACTTCGAGTTCATGACCGAGTCCATTGCCGGGCTTGGCATAGGCGGGGAAATGGACATGCCGGTTCTGGGGCATTTTCAGTCGATGACGCTGAAAATCACCTGGAACACGGTGAATGAGGCTTCCGTCACCCTGCTGCGGCCCCAGGCGCACCATCTGGACATCCGTGGCTCCATCCAGGGCTATGACGCCGGCGCGGGCAGCTTTCCCAGCACGGCCGTCAAGGTGCTGGTGCGGGCCGTGCCCAAAACGTCGGGCATCGGCAAGTTCGAGCCGGGCAAGAAGATGGACCCGGAAACCGAGCTGGAGGTCGCCTATCTCAAGCTCTGGATCGGCGGCAAGGAAAAGGTGGAAGTGGACAAGTTCAACCTGATTTTCCGCGTCAACGACGAGGACATTCTCGCCGACGTTCGCACGAATCTCGGCATGGCCTAAGGAGGGAAGTCATGAGCGATCCGAAAGCACAGCGGGTCATCGTCAAACTGGATTATCCGGTGGAACTGCCGGACGGGACGCGCGCCGAAGTGGCCATACGGCGGCCCACCATCGGCGACATGCTGGATTGCCCGGTCAACGACAGGACAGGGCTGAAAGAGGAGACGGCGCTGATGGCGCGCCTCTGCGGCCTGTGCGTGGAGGACGTCCGCGCCCTCGACATGGCGGACTATGACAAGTTGCAGACCGAACTGCTTCGATTTCGGGGCGTGTCCGGGAATTGAGGAATTGCGGCTCTGCGTGCTGATTCTGTCCAGGTTCGGGGGCTTCAGCTTCGGGGAGGCGCTGTCCCTGACCTGGGAAGAGGCGGAGGCGTGGAGTCTGGCGGCTCTGGATTTTGAAAAAAGGACCGGAGGCGGACGATGACGGTTTCGCAAAACTCCGCCAGATCGGCAAGGCCGCTCGCCGCTTCGTTGAAAAGCCAGGCCAGCGGCACAACCAGCGCCCACAGGATGAAGGCGGCGGCAAATATGGTGACCAGAAGCGTTTCTAACATTTTCATCAAAGAGTTGCGGCCATGAGCAAGAGCATCGGGGTCAGCATTGCCGTCGGCGCGGCCCTCGCGCCGAGTTTCGCCAACGTGTTCGGCACAATTGACCAGAAGATTGCGGCCAAGTCAAGCAAACTGCAAGCTCTGGAAAAACGCGCCAGAGTCTCCGGCGCGGCCGACGCGCTGCAGAAGCGCACGATGGAGATACAGCGGCGATACGCGGCGGGCGGCGGCAAGGACGCCGTTCTGGGCGCGGAGCTGCAGAAGACCATCGGGAAATACCGTATCGCGCAGGCCGAGGCCGCGAAATACGGAGTCAGGGTCGGACAGTACGCGGGCGTTCACGCCAAAGCCACGGCGGAGATAGCCAAAACGGCGACGGCTCTGGACCGCCTGAACAGGAGCAAGGCTCTTGGGGAAAAGCGGCGGGAGTTGCGCGGCAGAATGATGGACTCCATCGGCCCGGCCCTGGCCGTGGCCGCGCCCGTGAAGCTGGCCGTCGATTTCGAGTCCGGCATGGCCGACGCCGCCAAAACCATTGACGGCATGCGCGATGAGGCGGGCAACCTCACTCCGGCGTTTTACGAAATGCAGGAAGCCGTCAAGAGCATGGGGCGGGAATTGCCGCTCACACACAAGGAACTGGCCTCCCTGTTCGCGGCCGGCGGCCAGCAGGGCATGACAAGCGTGGACGAGCTGAAGGAATTCACCACCATGGCCGCGCAGATGAGCGTGGCCTTCGGCATGTCCACCGAGGAAGCGGCGGACGCCATCGGCGGCTACCGCTCGGCCATGAACCTGACCATGCCAGAAGCGCGCTCCCTGCTTGACCTGATGAACCAGTTCGCCAACACCACATCTGCCTCGGAAAAGGGTATCGCCGACATTGTGCGCCGCATCGGGCCTCTGGGCCAGGTGGGCGGCGTGGCCGCCAAGCCGATGACCGCTCTGGCCGCCACGCTGGACGCCATGAAGGTCGCGCCTGAAGTGGCGTCCACCGGCATCAAGAATCTCGTCCTGGCCATGACGTCCGGCGCGGCCGCGACAAAGGCCCAGAAGAAGGCCTTCGCCCAGATCGGCATAAAGAATACGGCGGCGCTCGCCGAGGCGATGCAGAAGGACGGGCCGAAGGCCATCATCGGCGTGCTGGAGGAAGTCAATAAGCTGCCGAAGGCCAAACGGCTCTCCGTCATGCAGGAGATTTTCGGCAAGGAGTCGCTTGCCGCCATCACGCCGTTGCTGGCCAATCTGGAAACGGTAAAAAAGAATCTTCTCACGACAGCCGACGCCGCGGCCTATGAAGGGGCCATGCAGAAGGAATTTGAAAACCGCTCCAGGACAACGGCCAACGCGCTGATCCTGATGAGCAACCGCGTCCGGGAACTCGGCATCAATCTGGGCAGCGCACTGCTGCCGCCGCTCAATTCGCTGTTGGGGGTCATAGGCCCGATAGTCTCCGGCATCGCGGAGTTCGCGCAGAAGAACCGGACGCTGACCGGCATTGTCGTCGGCGTGACGGCCGGGCTGGTCGGCATGAAGGTCGCCATGCTCGCCGCGGCCTACGGGGGCACGTTTCTCGGCGGCGGCGTTTTGGGCGCGGCGAAAATTCTGGGCGTCTTCGTCCCGGCGATGGCCACGGCGACCAGCGTGTCGCAGGTATTGGCCGTCGCCCTGAAGGGCATCGGCGCGGCCATGAAATTCGCCTTCGGCCCGTGGGGCCTGATTATAGGCGTGGCGACCCTGGCCTTCGGTTATTTGTGGGAAAAGTTCGAGTGGTTCCGCGAGGGCGTCACCAGCCTGTGGGAAGGACTGGCCTCCGTTCCGGGCCTGCTGGCCGAGGCCTTTGGCGAAGCCATAGGCAACATGACGGAGAGCATCAAGGAATTTTTTTCAGGCATACCGATTCTGGGCGACGCCTTCCGCGGGCTGGGGAAATTTTTCGGCGGCGCGGGCGACAAACTGGAAGTCAAGCCAAAGGCGGCGCAGGCCGCGGCCGTCAAGTCGATAGGCGCCTCCGTCGCGGCCGCGCCCGTGGTGGGGAAGTCCGGCCGGCCGCCGTCCTCTCCGGAAACACAGGCCGCTCCGGCGGACCAGGCGGTGGCCGCCGCTCCGCAAGGGGAGCGGGCCGGACAGCCCGTTGCTCCCGGCGTACAGGCCAATTTCAGCTTCACCATCAACGGCGCTCCGGACGAGGAGTTCGCGCGCGGGGTCATCAATGCCCTGAAGCGCCGCCGCTCGGACTTCGAGGGCCTTGTTTCCTCCGTCGTCCATGACCAGATGCGGGTGGCCTATGGCAGCTAGGGAATACCGCGCCATCCAGGGCGACGCCTGGGATTCCATAGCGTACCGGCTTTGGGGGGAGGAGCGTTACATGGCGGACATTATCGCCGCGAATCCTGATCACGCGGACATCCTGATTTTCCCGGCTGGCGTTGTCCTGGCCCTGCCGGACGTGGACGTGTCGGCGCGGCCGCTTACAACCCTGCCGCCGTGGGTTACGCCATGAGCCAGGCCGTCGAACTCGCCCGGCGCGTCAAGGTGCATGTCGCCATTGACGGCCATGACGCCACAAGCTGGCTGGAGCCGTATCTTCTGGACTTCAGTTTCACGGACAACGCCCACGGCAAGGCGGATGAAGTGCAAATCACCCTGCATGACAGGGAGGGCAAATGGAGCAACGAATGGAAGCCGAAGAAGGGCATGGAGGTCACGGCGACGATTGTTTGCGGTGACTGGTTTAAGCGGGGAGATTCCATAAGTCTGCCCTGCGGCGCGTTCAGGATTGACGAGATTGAGTTCTCCGGCCCACCGGACAAGATAAGAATCAAGGCCGTCACGTCCGCGCTGACTACCGGCCTGCGGGACACACACAAAACACGCGCCTGGGAGAACGCCTCCCTGAAGGTCGTGGCCGGGCAGATCGCGGAAGAGCACGATCTGGAACTCATGTATGACGCCGATGACGCCCATGACTTTGAGCGGCGTGACCAGCGCAACGAAAGCGACCTGGCCTTCAACGCCCGCATGGCCGAGGAGCACGGCCTGCTCTGCAAAGCCCATGACGGCAAGCTGATTCTCGTGGACGCGAAGAAGGCGGAAACCGCCCCGGCCGCGCTCGCGATCAGCCGGACGGGCGGGGATGTTCCGGTCAAATCCTATACGTTCAAACAGGCCAGCAGCAAGACGGCCTATTCCGGCGCTCATGTGGAATACACGGATCCGGCTGAAGGCAGGACGCACACGGCTGAGGTGCGGGCGGCCGACGCCGGAGAACAGGACGAAAAGATGCTGGAACTCAACAGGGGCGTGGAATCCGTCATGGATGCCGTAAAGGCCGCCGGGTCAACCCTTGATGCGGCCAACTCCCAAGAGAACACGGCCACGATGGAGATCATGGGGCATCCGGGCGCGGTCGCGCTGGTCACTGTTGATCTGACCGGCTTCGGGGATTTTTCCGGGCGCTACATCGTGAAGAAGGCCGAGCACAAGGTGGGCGGCAGCGGCGGCTACGCCACCTCGCTGGAATTGTCCAAATGCCGCCTCAAGCCGGACGTGGTGGTCAAGGCGGGCAGCGCGGAGATCGCGGCAAGACCGGCATCCGCGCGGATCAACGTCAACTCCGGCGTCAATCCCGTGGAGAAGTGGGAGAACGAGTTTCGCTTGTTCAAGGATTTCTGGCTGCTCTCCGGCGTGGATGATCTGACGAAGCTGCTGTTCTGCCTGCCGGACATTGCGGACGCAATGGCCACACGGCAGCCATCCGCTGCCGACGCGCAGGGCTGGCTGTACCTGCGTTCCATGTTTCATCACTGGTTCAGCGGCAGGACGCTGACCGCGGGCGAATCCAACGATCCCTTCCGGGTGGACTGGGACTGGGTCATGAGCTATGCGCGGGCGCGGAACATGTACAGGACTTTTACGAGGTTCGAGGACGATCCTCATGGAGCGGACATCGGCACACCCGGCATTGTGAATGGGCCTGCTCTGAACAAACTTGGGGAAATCCTCTGCCGTGACGGCTACATGTGTGATGGACCGACTGATTTTGACTTCATTGCGGCTCACTGGACGGAATGGGAAAAGGCGTACCATACGCTTGTTCCCGTGCCCGGTCTTCCCTTTGATGACGGTCTCTCCACTGCCCTCGGCGCGTTTACGTTCCGGGCGTTGGCCGCGGGATATACGGAGCCGGACGGAAAAGGCGGCCATAGTGTTCATGTAACTCAAATCGCCGTCTTTGTGCATGACGTGTTCAATTTCGACGAGGAAGGAGGACTGGGCATAAACGCTCTTGGGGCATGGAGCTGTGAAGGTCTGTCATACATCGGAACCGGCGGCGACGGACACACTGGCCTTGAAAACGCCGATTTTCGCAATTTCCGCAACAAATACGGTCGCGGCGGCGATTTTCTTGTCTTGTCGCTGCCACATATTGTTGAAAATTTTTCGGGGGTACGGTATGAATACACATGCTCACTGTAAAAATGCCGTCCTGCCTCCGCGCGGCGCTGTATCTCTGTCTGTATGCGGCTTTGTATGTTCCGCTGCTGTATCTCTCCTATTGGTCTTTGGCTCCCGTAAGAACGGCCGGGCCGATGAATTTTCATTTGCCCCTCGGCATGTTGGGGCTGATCTGGTTCGGCGTTTTCGCACTGGGCAACAACTGGCTGCTTCGGTTCTTTTCTCCGGGTATCGGCACATTGTGCGTCGTATGCCTGCTTTCCCTCCTTTTCATGGTGACGGGGACGATAAACTGGGTTTTCGGAGATTACCCGCCCGGCGCGTCAGATACTCGACCGGACCCCGTACATGCCTATGTTCCGGCGGACATAAGCAATCTTCTGTTTGTTCTTCTGTACTGCGGCTGGTTTTTTGTTCCGCTGCTGCGTTGCGGACGCGCGAATACGGCTGGTCCCATTACCTTGAAATCTCCCCGCGCCGCCGTCGGCGAGTAATCCCTTCAATTTCCCCCTCTTCCCTCTCTGTTTTTCACAGGGAGGCGGGTCATGTTTGACTACGCCTCTCTGGAGCGCCGCATCGCGGCCCTTGAGGCGCGGCATCCGGCCTCCCTGCGTTTCGGCAGGGTGACGGGGATTGAGGGCGGCGCGGCCCGCGTCCAGATGGAAGACGGCGGCAATGTCGTTTCCATGCCCCTGCCCACCCTGCAGCGCCGCGTCCTCAAGGATCAGGAAATCAAGATGCCGGATGTGGGCGAGCCGGTGGCCGTGCTTTTTTCCGGACAGGCGGGCGGGCAGGAAACGGGCGTGGTTCTGGGGGCCGTCTATTCCCCGGCCGTGCCGGACCCTGAACAGCCCGCGCATTTCGAGTACAGCCGCTTCTCCGACGGCACGGTCATCCACTACGACCGCGAGGCCCACAAGCTCTTCGCCGACGTAAAGGGCGACGTGGAGGTCAAAACCACCGGCGCCGTCAGCATTGAGGCCGAAGGCGAGATCACGGCGCAATCCGCCGCGCGCATCAAACTCAAGGCTCCCTTTATTGAACTGGCCGGGCTGCTGGTCTGGACGGACGAGGACGGCAACGCCGGGCACGGCGTGCTGCGCGGCACGGTGGTTGTGCGCGACGGCTCGGTGCACGTGCCGGATGAGGACGTGACCGCCGGGGCCGTGAGCGTGCGCGGGCACATTCACCAAGGTGTGGAATCAGGACCGTCAACCACAGGCACTCCGGTGGGGGGTTGATATGCGCGTCGGCAGTCTCGGCGATATTGTTTTTGAAACCAGCACACAGCTTGCGCTGACGCCCGACGCGATCAGCAAGAGCCGCGAGGCCCGCTATGAGGACCATCAGGTCCAGGGCGAGTTGCCGCGCTCGGAATTTCTCGCTCCGGAGCTGGCCGGATTTGAGATGAGCATCCGCCTGAACGCGAGCATGGGGGTTGATCCGGTCACGCTGGCGGACGGGCTTTCCCGCTGCTGCAAGGAAGGCCGGGTGCTGCGCTTCATCATCGCGGGCTACAATTTCGGCAGGGTGACCATTCGCAACGTGTCGCAGGAATGGCGGCACATCATGCCGGGCGGCAAGGGCGTGCAGGTCATCGCGCTGCGCCTCACCCTGAAGGAGTATGTGTAAATGAACGGCAGTGAATTTGCGGCGGCGAACGCAAGTGCCGCCGCCCGCGGCGGAGGCGCAGGCAAAACCGCGTTTTCGCCTGCAGGCGCCGAAGCCGGCGTAAAGAGGTTCACCTGATGGAAATGCTCATTGAAAGCGGCGCGCCGGTTGTCATCGGGGCCACGGGCATGGATGAACTGATCCAGAATATCAGGATGATAATCCTGACCACCATGTACTCCGTGCCCCTGGACCGGGGTTTCGCGCACGTCGGCGCGGCCCTGGATTCGCCCTCGCCGCTGGTCACGGCCCGGCTTGTGGCCGAACTGACCGAGGCCATCGAGGAAAAGGAGCCGCGCGTCAAGGTTGAGCGGATTACCCTGGAGCCGATCGGCGGCATGTCCGGCCTCATTGACGGGCGCTACAACCCGCGCGTGGTTTTTCATCTCAAGGAAGGGGTAAGCCTGTGAGTCAGTTGTCATTCGCCGATCTGGACATCGCCTCTGTTGAATCCTCGGTGCTGACGGCCTATGAGCGCGTCGCGGAAACGACCCTGTACCCCGGCGACCCGGTGCGTCTGTTTCTGGAAAGCCTGGCCTACATTATGGCCGTGCAGAACAGCGTGATTGATCTGGCGGGCAGGCAGAATCTGCTGGCCTTTGCCGCCGGGGCGCATCTGGACTACATCGGCATGATGGTGGGCACGCCCCGTCTGGGCCACAGCGCGGCATCCTGCGAACAGCGTTTCGCGCTGGACGGCGCGCTGGATTTTGACGTGGCCGTTCCCGCCGGGACGCGCGTCACCACGGCGGACGGCAGGAGCATGTTCGCCCTGCGGGCCGATCTGCTCATCCCCTCCGGGGAGACGGAGGCGGCCGGCGCGGTTGTCGCGGTGGAGCCCGGCGCGGCGGCCAACGGCCTTGTGCCCGGCCAGATCAACGCCGTGATTGATCCCGTGGCCTATGTCGCGCGGACGGAAAACGTCACCGTGACCATGCTGGGCGCTGACGTGGAGTCGGACGACAGGTACCGCGCCCGCATACAGGAGGCCCCGGAGCGTTTCACCTGCGCCGGGCCCGCCGGCAGTTACCGCGCCCTGGCCATGAGCGCGCATCAGGACATCGCGGACGTGGGCGTGTGGAGCCCCAAACCCGGCACGGTGGACGTGCGGCCCGTCATGGCGGGCGGCGGGCTGCCGCCGGAGGAAGTCCTGCGGGCCGTGCGCGAAAAGCTGTCGGCCGACGACGTGCGGCCGCTCACGGACACGGTGATCGTGGCCGCGCCGGAGCTTGTGGAATACGCCATAGACGTGGACTGGTCCCTGCTCAAAGCCGACGAGCCGCTGCTGGCGACCCGGAAGGCGGCGGTGGAAGCGGCGGTCGAACGCTACCGGCTCTGGCAGCGTTCGGCGCCCGGACGGGACATCAACCCGACGAAGCTCATTTCCCTCATGGAGCAGGCCGGGGCGCGGCGCGTGGCCGCGCGCGGCCCGGAATACACGGTGCTGGCCGCGTGGCAATTGGCGCGGGAAACGACGGTGACGGCGAATTTTCTGGGAGTTGAGGACGAATGAAACGGCTGTGGGACGACGATCAGCTTGCGGCCCTGCTGCCGGGCAGCATTTCCGGGGATGCGCGGATGCGGGCCGCCGCCGAAGCCCTGTCTCCCCTCCTGCGGAAAACGGCGCTTGCCGTCCCGAACCTGCTCATCTTCGGCCGCATGGGCAATCAATCGCCGGAGGAGATGATCGCCTCCCTGGGCCGTCTGACAAGCGCGCGCGGCGGATTGCCCGCGCCCTCCACGGCATTGCTGGAGCTGCTGGCCTGGCAGCTCCACGTCGACTTCCGGGAGGCGGCCGGAACGGATGCGCGGCTCGCGGGCATGGTGCTCAACTCCATCCCCTGGCACCGCATCAAGGGCACCCCGGCCGGCATCCGGGACGCTCTGGCCCTGTTCGGGCTTACGGCCGGAATCGAGGAGGACGGCAGGGGCGACTGGTGGGCCACGTATCAACTCGGCCTGCCGTCCATCGCCGATCTTGAAACCGTGAAGCTGGTCTGCCGCGTCGCCTGGGAGATGCAGCCCGCCCGCTGCAGTCTGTGGCGGATATACACCGATGTTTTCGACAGGCGGCCCATCGTTGTTTCCGAGGGGCCGGTTCTCGGCGACGGCTGGCTGTCTTTCCATTCGGGCGTGCCCGTGGAGAGCGGCCTTGATGACGGCTCGGACGTGCTGGTGTCCTTCGGCGCGCGCGACGCGTATCAGGCGGAGCCGTACGCCGCGGACGGCATGGGCGGCAGTTTCGGCAGCACCGTGCCTCTCGGTTTTCTCGCGCCGTATCTTGACCGCTTCATTGTCGGCCGTTCCCGGTTGTCATGGCCTTACCCGCGCGACAATCCCTTTGTGATCGGAAGCCTGTTCAGCATTCTCTGGGCGGACAGGCAAACCGCGGGAAGGACGTGGCGCGGCTTGTGGGACGCCAGGTCATGGCTGGACTACACCGGCTTTGACCGCAAGCTGCCGCGCTGGAAAATGCGGCACAGGGCGTTTTCCCGTTCCCAGATTGTGCCGGGATGGGGAGAGGCGCTGTCGGACAACAACGCCCGCCTCGGCGCGGCTTTTGCCGTCACCATCGACAATCCCGCCCGCCTCTCGGCCTTCCGCCTTTCCGAACATGACCCGGAGCGGCGGGAGAGGCGCATCCATGAGTTCCTTATTGTCGCGGCGGGCGCGGCAACCCCGGAAGTCGCGCCCGGTATTCCGCGGACGGCGGGCACGTCGCGGCTTTCGGCATTCTTTCCGGAACATCCGCCGGTTCGTGTTCCTGTCGGAATCCACAGCCTTCTTTCCACCGGCATTGCGGCACGGTCAACGGACGGGCCGCAAACGGGGATTGCCCTGATTTTGGCGTCACTCGGCGAAGAACTTGATCCGGACGCGCATCCGCCCGCCGCCGTGAGCGGCTTCGCGGCGCAGACATGGACGGGATCATGGGCCGACTCCGGCCGGGCCTGGAGCACTGAAACGAAAACAACCATTCAATAGGGGGAACTATGGCGCTTGCAACACTGACACATGTCGGCAGGGCGGCTATCGCTCTCGCCATTTCCGGGCGTCCTCTGCATCTGGCATGGGGCGGCGGCGTCCCGGCCTGGGACGGGCCGGAAGCCGAACTGCCGTCCCTGGTTGACGCGACGGCGCTGGCGAGCGAACTGGGCCGGCGCGCGCCGGACACCGTGGCCTTTGTGGAACCTGACGAGGCGGGTGAAATTGTGATCCCGGTCACAATCGGGGGCGAGGGCGCGGTGCAGGAGGCGCGGTACAGCCTGGCGACGGATGGAACCCCGACGCCGTTTCTCTATATGCGCGTGAATTTCGATTACGCCGATGCCGGCAATGCCGTGATTCGTGAAATGGGCGTGTTCATGGACACGGAATTCGTGGATGAGCTGCCTCCGGGCCAACGCTACTTCCTGCCCGGCGACATCGCCGATCCCGGCCTTTTGCTCGCGGCGCAGATCATTGTTCCGTCCATCAACCGCAGCCCGTCTGTGCGTCAGACCGTGGAATTCGTGCTGCCGATATAGGAGATACCCATGCCTGACATGCCTGAAAGCTATTACAATACCTTTGACCCGGACAAAAACTACGAGAGCCTCCTCTACCGCGACGGCTATACGCTGCAGGGCGCGGAACTGAACGCCATGCAATCCGCTTCGCGGCATCGCCTGCAGGGAGTGGCCGACGCCCTGTTCAAGGACGGGGACATCATCCGCGACGCCCAGATCAGCATTGACAAAGGCAGCGGTCAGGTTCGGGCCGGTTCGGGGGCAATCTATCTCAAAGGGGCTGTGCGCGGCGTACCGGAAGCCGAGTTCACCATCCCGACCACCGGCACGTCCGCCGTCGGCGTACGCCTTGTGGAGCGCGTCATTTCCGAGCTTGAGGACCCGGCGCTGTACAATCCGGCCATCGGCTCACGGGGCGAGGGCGAGCCGGGCGCATGGCGGCTGCGGGTCACGCCCGCCTGGGGCCATGACGGCGACGGCGGCGAGGGCGAGTTTTACCCTGTCTATACCGTGGAGAACGGCGAGGTGCTGGCCAGGGAAGCCCCGCCCACAATGGACGCATTCACCCAGGGCCTCGCCCGCTACGACCGCGATTCCACGGCCGGGGGATCCTATGTGGTGACCGGTCTGGATTTGCAGCGGGCCGGGGACGACGCGGCGGGCAACCAGGTCTATACCCTGTCCGAAGGCCGGGCGCGGGTGAACGGCTACGGGGTGGACGTCCCGACATCGAAGCGGCTGACCTATCCGGCTGTGCCTGACCTGCGCTTTGTGGATACGGAGATCACCACGGCGGACGGTTCCGGGACGCAGCGCGTCATTGTCGCGCACGCGCCCATCCATTCCGTCACGCAACTGCGCGTCACCCGCCGCTTCACGGAGAGCATCGTGCACGGAGGGTATTCCGGCGCGGCGGACGCCCTGCCTCATAGTTCCGTCGTCAGCATAGTCGAATGCCGCCAGGGCGAAACTGTGTATACCCCTACCGCCGATTACAGGAAAACCGGGGACACCGTGGACTGGAGTCCCCCCGGCAACGAGCCTGCCCCCGGCTCCACTTTTCTATGCGTGTTTGACGCCATTGTCGCCGCTGATCCTGTGGACCAGGACTATGACGGCTTCACGGTCGAGAACGCCGTGTCCGGCTCATCCATCATCTATTCCTACAATCAGTCCCTGCCCCGGGTCGACCGCCTGTGCCTCACCCAAGACGGCGGCTTTCTGTGGCTGAAGGGAGTGTCGGCCGAATACAACTCCCGGCCTCCGACTCCGTCTGACGGCCTGCTGGCTCTGGCCACCGTATATCAGGACTGGCGCGGCGGGCCGGGGCAGGTGGTCAACGACGGCAGCAAGGTCGTGTCCTTTGACGACCTGGAGGCGCTGAGGGCACGCCTGGACTATGCGCTGGCCGAGATCGCCCGGCAACGCCTGGAAGCGGATGTGTATACCCGCGAGGCCGGAGCCAGGGTGGGCATCTTTGTCGACCCGCTGCTCGGCGACGACATGCGCGATCAGGGCATCGAGCAGAGCGCCGCCGTTGTGGGCGGCGAACTGCTGCTTCCGATTGCGGCCAATGCTTCCTTTCTGCCGAATCCTCCGGCCGTGGCCGTGCCCGCGTATACGCCGGTATCGCAGGTAATGCGCTACGGCATAGCCTGCGGGTTAATCTTCAGCAATCCGGCGCGTGATTTGACCTGGGCCTTGACCCCGAAAAAACACAAGCCGCGTGCCGCCATTACCGAGCCGCGCCAGATCGGCCAACTCATGAAAGACATAGAGCACTACCGCCCCAAAAAACGCCGGTATTCCCTGAAGCTGGCGGTGTTGACCTTCGTGCGGCCCGGCGAACTGTGCCGGGCGGAATGGAGTGAAATGGAATGGGAAGCGGCTGTCTGGCGCATTCCGGCGCACAAAATGAAAATGAAGCGCCCGCATATAGTGCCGCTGTCCAGACAGGCGCAAGACGCCCTGCGCGCCTTGCAGGCCGTGACCGGGAAAAACCGCTGGCTGTTCCCCTCGCGCTGGGACAAAAACCGGCACGAGAAGAGCATGGTGCTGAACACGGCTTTGCGGCGCATGGGGTATGGCTGCGAGGCCATGACGGCGCACGGCTTCCGGGCAATGGCCGCGACAACGCTGTCAGAGCAGGGCTGGCCGAGCGAGGCCATAGAACGCCAGTTGGCCCACGTTGACAAAAATCAGGTGCGCGCCGCCTATCAGCGGTCGGAATTGCTGGCCGAGCGGCGCAAGATGATGCAGGCGTGGGCGGATTTTTTGGATATGCGGTGTGCCTGGGCTATTTTGGGGAAGTAAGATTTTGCGCGTACTTCGCGCCGTTTCCGGCAGGCCGCGCCGTTTTCCGCCAGTATGGCGGGCAGGCAGTGGCGGGGGCGCGCAAACGCCCCCACCGGCAGGGCGTAAGTGCTAATCGCCCCACCACGGCCCCCCGCAAGGGTTAGGAGCCTTGCGCGGAGTATATGGCAGTCCAAAAGTGGGGAACGCAACGTTATATGAGTATGAAACAAGAGGCAGGGGCATAGAACCGGAGCCGTCACGGCCCTTGCGGCCGCGATACATCTGAGGGGTATCGCT
>JAISOT010000095.1 GCA_031275465.1 Desulfovibrio sp. | reverse complement strand
GGGGTCTTGCCGGAGCTTCGCCTTCAATGCTCAGGGTGCCGCTGCTGAGATCGCCGCCTTGTCCATAAGCGCATAGGTAAAGTCGGCGCCCTGACCATCGTCGCTTGCGCTGTATTCATAACGGCCGTCGGAATACACGGTGAGCGTGCGGCCCTCGCCGAGATCAACGGCCACGTGTCCGCCCTTGTCTATCCTGTATTCGTCACCGCCCGCCGTTGTTATGCTGTACACGCGCGCTTCGTCGCCGTGCTCGCCGGGGCCGCTCCAGTTCCCGGGCCTGTTGATCCGATGTTCGTCATCCAGATTCATCAGGCTGCCCGAAGCCTTGTAGCCCGGCAATGACTGACCGGCATGGCCGCCGTCAAGGATGAAGTCGCGACCTTCGTTGCTTCCGGCCACGGTGAAGGAACCCCGCAAATCCACATTCCTGGAGTCCACGCCGGCAACCGGCACAAAGCTGAAGCTTCCGTCGTCGCTGACGAACAACCGGCCGTCGCCGTTTGTGATCTCGTAGGACTTGTGCTTGCTGTCAAACACGTAGGTCTTTCCGCCCCAGGTGAAGCTTGTCAGCCGGTCGGCGTCGCCGGGCAGTATGTCGCCCGAGAAGGGAGCCGTCCTCTGCTGCACCACGTCGCCGATCACCAGATGCGGGTTGTACTTCTCTTGCGGGGAGCCGTAATCGCCCACGTTCATCTGACCGATGGTCAGCACATACTTGCCGTCGGCCGGCAGGACGATGTTGGCCACACCGCTGGCGGACCGACCTTGGGAGAGCACGCCGGAGGCCACGATCCGACCGTAGGTGGCCGACCCGAAGTCATTGTCCCGCAGCATCCAGAAGGCGGCGTCCTTGCCCACATGCGTTGCGTCGCTCTGGCCGGGGGCGAAGGACCAGCCGAATTGCAGGCTGGAACCCCGGTTTCCGCTTACCGTTTTGGAGATAAGGTTCCAGTCATAGTCATTGCGGGCGTGCAGGCCGTCAGCGTTGCCGGCGGCGCTGTCCACGCCGTTCTTGTCATAGGGCACAGCCGTTTGGATGCCGATCGTATTGATCAGTATGCGGTCAATATAATTGTTGGCATCCGCGCCCTTCAGGCCGGGGGGCATACCGAAGGCGTACGCCAGATACGCGGCGTCGTGCGAATAGGTACCCGGATTCTGGGTGTCAAACTCGGCGCAATCCTTCATGTGCAGGTATTTGTCGCCCGCGCCGGGAACTTTGGGCACAGGGGCCAGACGCCATCCCTCACCCGCGCCGGTGTGATCTTCCTTGTCGCGTCCGTGCCCGGAAATGCGCCACATCATATCCGCGGCGTCTATGACGTCAAAGAGATAATTCTGCCAGACATCGGTATCGCCGGTCAGGCTGCCGGCCCTGGTTGAACCGGGATCACTGCCCCACCAGCCCAATCGGGACAATCCCTCGCTGTAGCCGGAATCCGTATCCATCAGGCTGCCCCAGCTGCTTTGCGCGGTTCCGGGGATTTTCGTGGAAACCGGGCCGCAGACATAACCGGTCCGCTCCGGCTGATTCACTGTATCGCCGGCGATCGGGCCGGCGTCGACAAGGGAGAGTTGAATATCCACGCTGGCCGCATCCCCGTCCGTATCCCGCACGGTGACCGTGAGACCGGGCAGATTTTCCTTGCCTCCGTCAAGGTGTCCGCCTGCAATTTTGTAGGTTCCGTCGCCTTCAACCACAAGGAAGGCGCCGTTGCCGAGGTCAATCCGCCCGGTGCGACAAACGCCGTCTTCACCTTCCGTGAGCTGATGCGCAACGCCTTTGTATTTCACCTCCGTGACGCTTATGGCTTCCGGCGAAGTACCCTGTATTCCCTCAATCAGATTTCCCTCAACGCTCATGTCGTCATACTTGTCGGCATGGAGAACGAATTGCTTCTCCATAGTACTGGGGTCAGGCCCGGAATCCGTCACTTCAACCCGAATGGCGCTGGCTTTGGATTCTCCGGATGCATTGGACTGCCCCAGACTCACGTCTATGGGCAGTCTTTCGTCCGAAACCGGCTGGGCGTGTTCAAAGACGCCGGTCAGGACCGCCTTCACCGCTCCGGTAAAGTTGCCGTCACCGGCAAATTGCGGCTCAAGACGCATCACCGGGACAGCGACGGGATTGCCATCCACCTCCGCCACCTCAACGGTGCCGACCAGGTCCGGGCCATCCTGGCTCCAGCTCACGTCGCCGTATTCTTTTCCCGAAATAGGCGCCGCCTTGCAGCCTTGCCCGTTCAGCCCGGCCACGTCCCAGGTCAGGCCGCCTTGCTTGACGCCCAGCAGGGGATCAACGACAGCGACGGCTTCGTCCGACCCCGGAGTCGCATTGACAAGACCCGTTTCGGACAACTTCACTTCGGCGTCGGCATCCGCGTCAGCATCAGCATCAGCGTCGGCGTCGGCGTCGGCATCAGCGTCGGCGTCAGTATCGGCGTCGGCGTCAGTATCGGCGTCGGCATCAGCGTCAGCGTCAGCATCAGCGTCGGCGTCGGCGTCCGCGTCAGCATCAGCATCAGCGTCGGCATCAGCATCAGCATCAGCGTCCGCGTCGGCGTCGGCGTCGGCATCAGCGTCAGCGTCGGCATCGCTGTCGGAGTCCGAAATGCCAGTCAGGCCGGACGGGCTGTCAGCCGCAGGCGTTGCTGCGGGCGCTGCGTTCGCCTCATCACCCACGAACGTCCCTGTGGCCGCGGAGTCTGCGCTGTTCCAGTCCAGCTGGTCCAGATGGTCAATACCATCGGCCAGATCCGCGTTGGCGTATTCCTGATAGCGGCCGCCGCCCGACGCGCCGCCAGGGCCAGCCGCGGGAGCGAGGTCGGGCCCGAAGGCGTTGAAAAAGTCCGCGCCCGCGATGATCTGACCATCTGCCTGAAATTCGGGAATGGATTCAGCGGTGTACTGCCGGTAGAAATTTTCCAGCGTCACGGCGCTGCCGTCGTCAAAGCTGAAAACAAGATTGCCCCCGTCTTTTTCCAAGGTCGCCAGATTGGCCGGGAAATCCAGCACAATACGCGAGTTGTCGCCTGTCCGCACCGTTTGCCTCTCTCCACGGGCCGGCTTGGCGAGATTGATGTCTGCCATAATAAAAGCTCCTGATTTTTTATTTGGAACGATGCTGTTCCTTCCCCAAAATGGGGACGCCACGGAAAAACGCGCCGCCTGTGGCGAAAGAACGCTACAGGGCAAGGGGACGCTGTTCCGCTGAACAAAAATGTGTGGGATAATTGAGGCACTCGGCAAAGAAGAGCGTGAGCGAACGTGCCTTGCGGTTAACCGTCCATCCGGGTGCGAAGCGACTCTGTCTCTCCGGCTTTCCCTCGCTTTCGCGCGGGCGCCAGACGCAATACGTCTGGCCTTTACCACCCTTCCGGGTTCGCAGCACCCCGGCTACCTGCCGGGTAGGCCGGCGCAACCCGCGCCGGGCTCCCAATGAGGCTGGATCCATCAGCGGCAAGCCGCCGAATCACTTCAGCGAACTCGCAACACCGCTTCCGGCCATACCCGGGAATTTCACATGCCCGACCCGTCTGGCCCTGATCGGGATTTGCCTAACGTGCTTTCCGGTAATGCCGCTGTGCCTGTTGCGTGACACCCACGGAGGAAACCTCGTGATGGAAAGTATTGGTCAGGCGTTGACCGTTGCTTACCTGAACCTTACGGGTTATGTCAATACCCTCTGAAATTTTTTTGTGAAGTGACGGGGAAATCGCGCGGCCGGCGCGCGAATCGCGAAACGGGACAAGCCAACCACGGCCGGGCTCCTGAAAACGGCCATCGCGCGACGGGTAAACCTTCCCGGATGGCGGCGGGTATCGCTGTTTTCCTCGACCCTTTCCACTCGTTACCACATTTTCAGACTTGCAATTTTTCCGTTCGGGCATAATTTGGATCTCCGCCCTATTTGCGGCGGGTCAATTATGTCACAAACATATCTTTATGTCGGCACTCTCAAGCTGCCATCGAAGCTCACCTCCGGAAGGGCTTTTGTTCGAAGTAATCAACATTGGAAAGGCAGGGAGAAAAATGGAGAAAGGTACATTCCTCTCGAAATGTTGGGTCGGCCTGATCGGCGCGGCGATAGTGGTGTTGCCGACGACATTCGCGGAGAGCGGCGCGGCGCGGGAAGCTCCAAGAGTGACGGTGGCGTGCGGTATGCTAAAGGGCATCCATGAGGGGAGCATCTTCGTTTATAAAGGTATTCCCTACGCGAAACCGCCCGTCGGGGAACTGCGGTTCGCCCCGCCGGAGGACGCGGAGCCGTGGAGCGGCGAGCTTGATTGCGACAAGTTCGGCTTCCAGTGCTTTCAGCATCCCGCCGTTGCCGGATCGGAACCCTTTTCCGAGGACTGTCTGAAGCTGAATGTCTGGACCCCCGCCAAACCGGGGGAGGCGGCCGGGCTTCCGGTCTATGTGTTTATCCACGGCGGCGGCTTCTCTTCCGGCTCGGGGTCGTCCCCCATGTACGATGGGACGAGCTTCGCGAAAAAAGGCGTCGTGGCGGTTACCGTCAATTACCGCCTGGGCGCTCTGGGCTTTTTCGCCTCGCGGGAGACGCTGAAACGGTACGGTACGACCGGCAACTGGGGGCTTCTGGACCAGATCAAAGCTCTCGAATGGGTCAGGGACAACATCGCCGCGTTCGGCGGCGACCGAGGCAAAGTTACCATAGGGGGCGAGTCGGCGGGGAGCTTCAGCGTTTCCGCCCTCGCAACGAGCCCTCTCGCGAACGGGCTGTTTCGCGGGGTGATAATGGAAAGCGGCTCAGTCCTGTCCCTGCCGGAACTCTCGTACCACGCCAGGGGCGATCTGGAAAAATCCATCAGGGCGTCCCGCGTCTTGGCGGATATCTTCGAGGCTGACGACAGCGCGGACGGGCTCGCGAAAATGCGGCGGGCCGATCCCGAGGTACTGGCGTATCTCGGCTTTTTCGCCGCCGACCAGACGGCAACTCCGTTCTTTTTGACTCCGGCGTTCGACGGCAAGGTTCTCCCGAAATCCCGGCCGGACGCGGCATCTGCCGGCAAGCTGGCAGGGGTGAATTTTCTGTTGGGCTTCAACAACGACGAGGGCAGCCTGTTCATCCCCGGGAATGCGGACGATGGCGGGTGCAAGGCGCTGGTCGCGCGGGTGTTCGGCGGCCAGAAGGCGCTTCAGGTCTTCGACCGGCTCAAGGTTGACGCGCGGAATACGCGCCTGCAAAGGACGCGGCAGGCCGCCGCCTATGGAATCTTCTCCGCGGGAATGAAACGTTTCGCAGATATTGCCGCCGACGCTGGAAGCAATGTTTACATGTACAAGTTCAAATACGTTTCACCCGGCAACAAAAAGTCCGGACTGGGAGCGGCCCACGCCTCGGAATTGCCCTTCGTTTTCAACAACCTCGCAACCATGGGGCTGTCCGGTCCCGAGGCCGAGGAACTCGCCGGGGAAACGCACAGGCGCTGGGTGAACTTCATCAAAACCGGAGATCCGAACCTCGGTGAAGCCACTCCTTCCGGCGTGACATGGCCGAAGTACGACTCAAGGGAAACGAACGTGCTGTACCTGGATAAAAAAATTGTCTCGGGGGCGCTCGAAGACAAAGAGAATATCGATTTCATGGCAGATTTGGCGTTCGGCGCGGAAAATTAGAGCGATTTAACATTGAAGATGTATAATACCATTTCTTATCGACGTTGTTGATATTTAACACGAAAATAGATCAATATCTTGCGTTATCAATAGGAAATGATATAAATCGCTCTGCAAGGATTTGTTCGCAAATTTTTGCCGCGAGATTGTCGCAAAATGTTGCGTCAAATCGCGTAGCCGGGCACATAGGGCGCCGGCGTTCTGCCTGCCGCCTCCTTGCGCACTGTTTCCAAATCCAGTCCGGGCAAAAGGGAATGCACGAACTGGAGTTCGAAATCCCTGAACAGCTTGCCTCTGCGCACGCCCAGAAAAAAGGCCGCACTGCCGAAAAGGTTTCCGGTTTCATACACGCTGAGGTCTTTTTCCCTGATTTCCCCTTCGTGGCACACAATGGCCGTGCCCATGCGCATGGCCGCGCATTTGATCAGGCAGGGGCCGTCCGCCGTCAGAATTATGTTCGGTTTGAGGCCGGCCGCCGCAAAGGCGTTATCCACAATGGTCCTTTCCTCCGTCCCCGCGTTGTGGGTGAGCAGGGGGCGTGTGCCCAGAGCCTGCAGGCTGATTTTTTTCTTCCCGGCCGGCGGCGGCTTTTCCGGGACAAGCACCTTGTATTTTAAAACGAAGCAGGGGAATGTCGCTATATCGCGCGAATTGCGCAAATGTTCGCCGGCCATGCCGACATCGGCCTCATCGTGGAGAAGCGCTGACGCAACGCCCGCCGTGTCCAGTTGTTTCACGGAGATGCGCACATCGGGAAAGGAAGCGTGAAAACGCTTCAGGGTATCCGGCAGGCGGGCGATGCCGGGCATGTCCGAGGCTATGCGCAGGGCGCCCGAACCGTTCTTCTCGAATCGGGCGGGAACGCTCCGGATATTGTTCACATCCGCCAATATCCTGCACGCTATTTCCAGAATTTCCTTGCCCGGCTCGGTCATGGTCACCAGGCGCTTGCCGACCCTGATAAAGAGCTCCACGCCAAGCTCGTCTTCCAGTTCGCGTATCTGCCTGCTTACGCCCGGCTGCGAGGTATGCATCTCTTTGGCCGCCCTTGTGAGGTTAAAGCCGCAGGCGGCCGCCTGGCGGATAATTCTGAGTTTCTGCAGATCCATGGTTTTTCCTTATAATTTATTAAAACAATCGTTTTTATAATAAATAATATTTGCGCCAAAGGCAAGCCTTTTCCGGCTGCTGTCTCGTTATCTACCCATAATATATTATAATATAAAATTATTCCTTCCCGCTTCCGTGAAATTTAAATATTACAAAACCGACTGTGTTACAAATTTTAATTTTCAAAGGGAGGATGGGATCATGAAAAAGTCGGTTTTACTCTCGGCGGGGATTCTCGTCTTTCTCACGTCCGCATTTTTGTCGCAGCCGCCGGCGGCCATTGCCGCCTCCACGGAAATCGTCAACGTATCCTATGATCCGACAAGGGAGTTCTATGAACAGTACAATGCGGTTTTCCGCAAGTACTGGAAGGGCAAGAGCGGACAGGACGTGCACATAGTGCAGTCCCACGGCGGCTCCGGCAAGCAGGCGCGCGCCGTTATTGAGGGCAACGAGGCGGATGTTGTCACCCTGGCCCTGGCCTACGACATAACGGCCATTGAAAAGGCCGGGCTGATTAAAAAAGGCTGGCAGAAAACTTTTCCCTCCAACAGCGCGCCCTACACATCCACCATGGTCTTCCTAGTACGCAAGGGCAACCCGAAAAACCTGAAAAGTTGGGGCGACTTGGCGAAAAACGGGATCGGGGTGATCACGCCCAATCCCAAAACATCAGGCGCAGCGCGCTGGAGTTATCTGGCGGCCTGGGCATGGGCGCACCGTGAATACAAAGGCGAAGAAAAGGCCGTGCTCGAATATATGGGCAAACTCTTCCGCAACGTGCTGGTGCTGGATACCGGAGCGCGCGGCTCCACCAATACCTTTGTGCGCAACGGCCAGGGCGATGTTTTGCTGGCCTGGGAAAATGAAGCCCATCTCGCCATCGCCGAACGCAAAAATGAATTCGAAATCGTGACGCCGGAGATCAGCATCCTGGCCGAACCCCCGGTGGCTGTCGTGGATGCCGTGGTGGACAAGCGCGGCACGCGGGAGCTGGCCAGCGGCTATCTTGAATATCTGTATTCCGATGAGGGGCAGCGGATAGCCGGCAAAAATTACTACCGTCCCAGCGATCCGAAAATCGCCGGTGAATTCGCCGGCGTTTTTGACCTCAAGGTACAACTCGTAACCATTGACGATCCGCTGTTCGGAGGATGGGAAAAGGCCCAGAACGTCCACTTTGCCGACGGGGGCGTTTTTGATCAGATATATGCCGGGAAATGAAACGGCTTCTCCCGCCGGACGCCGCCAGCGGCGCCCGGCGGCCCTCACGACATTTTGAAGATACGGGTGAAACAATGCGAAGAAAAGCCGGCAGCAGAATCATACCCGGATTCGGTGTATCCCTGGGCATAACCATGACGTTCATAAGCATGATTGTGCTGATTCCCATGTCCTTCCTGGCCCTCCAGACGTCAAGTCTGGGGTGGTCGGGATTCTGGAGCGCCGCGCTGGATCCCCGCGTCCTGGCCGGGTATGAGGTCAGCTTTCTTTGCTCCCTCACGGCCGCACTCATCAATTGCCTTTTCGGGGTTATTCTGGCCTGGGTTCTGACGCGCTACAAATTCCCCGGCCGCCGCATCATGGACGGGCTGATTGAGCTGCCCTTCGCCCTGCCCACGGCGGTGGCGGGCATAGCCCTTACCGCCATCTGCTCGGACAAGGGGTGGATCGGCGGCGCGCTGGCCCCGCTGGACATAAAACTGGCATACACCAGAGCCGGCATAGTCATAGCCCTCACGTTCATCACGCTGCCCTTTACGGTACGCACGATTCAGCCTGTCCTGGAACGGCTTGACCGCGTGTATGAAGAGGCCGGCCTTATGCTCGGCGCATCAAGGGAACGTGTTTTCCGGAAAATCATTTTTCCGGAAATCACGCCCGCCATTCTGACCGGTTTCGGCCTGGCTTTCGCCAGGGGACTCGGAGAATACGGCAGTGTTGTGTTTATCGCCGGGAACATGCCTTTCAAAACGGAAATAGCGCCCCTGCTGATCATGAGCAAACTGGAGCAGTTCAATTACGGCGAAGCCACAGCCGTGGCTCTGGTCATGCTGCTTGTCTCCTCTGTTGTGATGTTCTTCATAAACTGCGTCCAGTCCCGCGCCTCCTCCTTCATCAAGGAATAGCCATGTCGCTGAAAGGAAATATCTGGATTCCGCGTCTGCTCACAGGCACAAGCGTGATTTTTGTCCTGCTGACGCTGGTCCTGCCCCTGGCCGTGGTCATGGCGGAGGCCCTCGGTTCCGGGCTGGATCTCTATATGCGGGCCGTCACCGACACCTATACGGCCAAGGCCTTGCATCTGACGCTTGCCGCGACTGCGGCCGCCGTAGTCCTCAATACTTTTTTCGGGCTCGCGGCCGCGTGGGTCGTAACCCGTTTTTCCTTCCGGGGAAAAGGCGTGCTCAGCACGGTGGTTGACGTTCCCTTCGCCGTGTCCCCGGTCATAGCCGGCCTGGTGTTCATCCTGACCTTCGGGCGCCTGAGCCCCCTGCATCCCTTTCTGGAGGCATGCGGAATAAAAATAGTCTTTGCCTGGCCCGGCATCATTCTTGCGACTGTCTTTGTCACCTTTCCTTTTGTCGCCCGGGAACTCATCCCGGTTCTGGAGGCGCGGGGCACTGACGAGGAGCAGGCCGCGGCGCTTATGGGAGCCGGCTTTTTCACCATTTTCCGCAGGGTGACCTTCCCGCACATCCGCTGGGCGCTGCTGTACAGCGTGATTCTGTGCGCGGCGCGGGCCATGGGGGAATTCGGTGCCGTTTCCGTGGTGTCCGGTCATTTGCGCGGCAAAACCAACACGCTGCCCCTACATGTGGAGATTCTCTACAACGAATACAGATTCGCGGACGCCTTTGCCGTTGCCTCCATACTGGCTGTGGCGGCGATCGTCATTCTGGCGGCGCGCAACGTGGTTGAATACGCGGCGCACAAGGAAGAGGAAACAAATGTACGTTGAACTTGAAAACATCAACAAATATTTCAAAGAATTCCAGGCGGCCCGCGATATAAGCTTCAACATCAGGCAAGGGATTCTGGCCGCCCTTCTCGGCCCCAGCGGCAGCGGCAAGACGACGATCCTGCGCATGATAGCCGGCCTTGAACACCCTGATTCCGGAGACATATTTATTGACGGAACGCGCGTGAACGAGGTCGAAGCCGGACGCCGGGGCATTGGTTTCGTTTTCCAGAACTACGCGTTGTTTCGCTACATGAATGTCTTTGACAACATAGCGTTCGGTCTGTCTGTCAAAAAAGAGAGGCCAGCGGCCATAAAAAGCAGAGTCTCGGAACTTCTTGAACTGATCGGCATGGAAGGCATGGAAAAACGCTATCCGGCCCAGCTGTCCGGGGGGCAGAAACAGCGCGAGGCCTTTGCGCGGGCACTCGCCCCCAATCCCAAACTCCTCCTTCTCGATGAGCCTTTCGCCGCCATTGACGCCAAGGTGCGCCGCGAACTGCGTATCTGGCTGCGGGACATGATCCGCCGCCTCGGCATTACCAGCATTTTCGTCACCCATGATCAGGATGAAGCCATAGAGGTGGCCGATGAAATCATAGTCGCCAATAACGGCCGCATAGAGCAGAAAGGATCGCCGGAAGACCTGTACAAATCGCCCGCGACGCCCTTTGTGGCCTCCTTCATAGGCGAGTCGGCGCTGCTTGAAAATTACCGGGTGCTCAAGGGTTTTGAATCTGAAACGCGCGGCTTTTCCGGGGCCGTCCGTCCGGAGTTCGTCAAAATCTTCACGGGGGAAGAGACGATACAGTATGAAAACAGCGTTGAAGACGCCGCTGTGGAGCGTATCGCTTTCAGGGGAGCCTTTCTGGAAGTCGTGCTGAACATAAAAGGCATGACTTTCCCCACCCGCTATTCACTGGAAAAAACTCCCATAGCGGCGGGAGACCGGGTCAGGGCGCTGGTCTATCGCCTGTACGCCTTTGACGGCGACAGGGCATTTCTTCTGCACAACAGGAATCTGGATAATTCCGGGGCCGGCAATATATACAACATCTGAGGCGGGCAGGAAATTTCGGACGTCAGTCATTGTGACAGCGGGCGTATTATTCCCCGTTGCGGATTGCCGCGCAGGGTTCCTGCCTTGTGACCAGCATTGCGCCAGTGACAATCAACAGCGTTGTCATGCCAAGCCTTTGCCCCTGAAGAATGCCGTGAAGCTGGTCGTTGATGGTTTGCAGAATCTCCGGGCGGGAAATAAATAATATTTGCGTCAAAGGCAAGCCTTTTCCGGCTGCAACCAGGAGTCTGCCGGAGAAGCCCCGGCCTTTTTGCAGTCAGCCGTGCGACTCCAGCGAAACAAAAAAAGAAAATCAGTTAAGATTCTTCTAAAGCATGTTGCGCTTGAGATTGTCGCTTGACGGCGAAGTGAATTCGCCTTGCGACAATCTCAAGCGCAACATGCTCTGATTGCTACAAAAGCGACCCCTCATAGTTGAAGAGCCCCTGGCGGCGGGCCTGCGGCAGGCCGCGCGGCGGGAATTCCTCCACGTGGACAAAAAAGCCGTAGCCGGCGGCAGCCAGGGCGGGACGTTTTTCCGTGAGGTCCAGCGGCCAGCCCGGGTACAGCCATACATTCCCTCCGTAGCGTCTGGCCCAGAAAATTTCGCCCTTGGGCCCGGTAAAGGGAGCGTCTTCCTTCACCCCCAACAGGCCGAACCGGCTTATGCCCACGGGCCAGAATCCGCTGATGACAACGCCCAGCGGCAGCGGGCTGGCGCCGGGCAGGGCGAGCATGTCTTCTCCGGCAAGCTCCGGACTGACAAGGGCCGCGGCAAAGCCCAGGTCTTTGAGGACGCCCAGGGCCGCGGCATTGGCCGTGTTGCAAAAGGGGCCCGCCAGCAGTTCCAGTTCGCCGCCGGGCGCGTCAGGGAAAAAGGCCCGCTGACCGGGCGCGTTGCACACAAAACGCCTCGCGCCGTCACGCAGGAGTTTGACAATCAGACGCTGCAGGGCCGTTTCCTCATCCGGCCAGACAACCGGGGGCAGCCACCACACGACGCGCGGCACAACAGTGCGGGAGAGGGCGGCGCTGCGCGGCGAAAGCCAGAGCGCCGTCAGCCCGTGCCGGGAAGCGCGCGTTTGCTTGCCGTGGGGCACCGCGGCCGTGAGCCGCATATCCGGACGGGATTTTGGGGCAACAAGAGGCCGGGGAAGTTTGGGCGTTGCGCTAACGGGCCCGCTTCGCCGTCCCGGCAGATGATCAATCTCCGCTCTCCATTCCGCAAGGATCCCGGCCAGCTCCGGTTCCCGCCGATCTATGAGAAATACCGGCGTGCCGTTTTTGGGCGTTTTGTATTTGGGCAGCTTGAGAGCCAGGGTTCCCGTTTTCGGAACGCGGCGGGTGACGGGAAGCGTGGCGTGCCAGTGCTCGTCCTCCACGCCGATGCGCAGATAATCTCCGGGCAGAAGATCGAAGTGCGGTTTGACGGACATCCGCCCGTCGGCGTTCGTGCGGACTTTTGCCGCCAGAAGGCCGGAGGACGTCTGTCCGTTGGGATCCGTGGGGGTGAGCGCTTTGGCCGGCAGAAAGCGCGCCCGCGTCGGCGGGCGGCCCAGAGCCAGATCAAGCAGTTCCCGGGCCGTTTTTCGCGCCCTGGCGTCAGAGGCGTCGTCACGCAGCATCCGATAGGCCGTCACCACATGATAGACGTAATGCGGGCCTTTTTTGCGGCCTTCGATCTTCCAGGACACAATGCGCGGCATGGCAAGGAGCGTTTTGACAAGCACGTCAAGCGAAAGATCAAGACAGGAAAAGAAGCGGCCCTGCCTGTCCGCGCGCGCGGGTTTTCCGCGCGGAGAGCGAGGCGAGGCGTTTTGCCGGTAAATGCGGCGGCACGGTTGCACGCAACGGCCGCGCAGTCCGCTTTTGCCGCCCATATAGCTTGACCACCAGCAGCGGCCGGAGACGCAGTAACACAAGGCCCCATGCACAAAGCATTCCAGGGCAAGCCCCTCGGGACAGGCGGCGTCCATGACGCGCAGCTCGTCAATAGAGAGTTCACGCGGCAGTATCACCCTGCTCGCGCCAAGCCGGCGGGCTGTTTCCAGCGCGCGCGGGTGCGTGATATTGGCGAGAGTGGAGAGAAAGAGTCCCTTTTCGAAACCGGCCTGCCGGGCGATGTTCAGCATGGCCATATCCTGCACGATAAGGCCGTCGGGATTCACCTGGCGCGCCAGACGCGCGGCGAGACGGAAAGCGGCGGAGATCTCCCCCGGTTTGATCAGCGTGTTCATAGCGACGTAAACGCGGCGGCCGTGCGCGTGGGCCAGGTCCGCCAGCCGGGAAAGTTCCGTCAGGCCAAAGTTTTTCGCCTGCATGCGGGCTGAAAAGTGTTTGAGCCCCACGTAGACGGCATCAGCTCCGGCGGCCAGGGCGGCAAGAAAGCTGTCCGGGTCGCCGGCCGGAGCCAGTATCTCCGGGGGCGTCCGACAGGGAGGACGGGAGGGGATTTCCGTCATGCGTAATATTCCTTATACCATGCGGCAAATTTGGCAATCCCTTCGGGGAGCGGCGTTTGCGGCGTAAAACCGGCGGCTTCGCGCATATCCTGAATATCGGCGAAGGTGGCTTCCATGTCGCCCGGCTGCATGGGCAGCAGTTCCCTTTCGGCTTTTTTGCCGAAGGCCGCTTCCAGCAGGGCGACAAACTCGTCCAGTTCCACCGCGTTGTTGTTGCCGATATTGTAGATGCGCCAGGGGGCCGAACTTGAGGCCGGGTTGGGCGCGGCCGGGTCAAAATCGGGGTCAGGCGCGGGAATGACCGGCAGGAGGCGCACAAGGCCGTCCACGGCGTCGTCAATATAGGTGAAATCGCGGCGCATGCGCCCCCTGTTGAACATCTTGATCGGTTCGCCTTTTAGGATAGCCGCGGCAAAGATGTGCGGAGCCATGTCCGGCCGGCCCCAGGGCCCGTAGACCGTGAAAAAGCGCACGCCGGTGCAGGGAATGCGGAAAAGATGACTGTACGCATGGGCCATGAGTTCGTTGCTTTTTTTGGTGGCGGCGTAGAGGCTGGCCGGATGATCCACATTGTGGCGGGTGGAATAGGGTCGTGCCGTGTTCAGGCCGTAAACGGAACTCGAAGAGGCGAAAACGAGATGCCGGACTTTGCCCGAGCGGCAGCATTCCAGCACATTGCCGAAGCCCGTCAGGTTGGCGGCGATATAGGATGCCGGATCCCGCAGGCTGTAACGCACGCCGGCCTGCGCCGCCAGGTTGACGACATGGCTGAAGTTTTCACGCTCGAAAAGGTCGCGCAGGCCGGCAATATCCGCCAGATCCTGAAATGCAAAGCGAAAACGGCCGCGAAAGGCCGGTTCCGCTTCAAGTTTGGCAATGCGGTTTTTTTTCAGGGTTACGTCGTAATAGTCGCTCAGGTTGTCCAGGCCGACGACGCCGTGCCCCTGCTCCAGCAGCCGCGCGGCACAGTGAAACCCGATAAAACCGGCCGCGCCGGTCACAAGGACGTGCATTTCGTTTCCTCCCGTGGCTGCCGCCAGGGTAAACCAGTTGCCTTGCGAGGGCAAGACCGCCGATTATTTCACACAACCCGGTCCCGCGGCGCGGCGCATATCGTTCAATCGGCGGGTTCGTCGATCACGGGGCGTCACAGCGAAGGCGCCAGGCCCTTGCCGAAAATCTTGTTCAGCAGGAAAAGCGGGAGAAGGACGCTGACGATCAGCAGAGCACCGTAGGCGGAAGCCGGTCCGAAGTCGCCGCTGCCGATATACTGGAATATCTGTACCGTCATGGTGCTCCAGGGGCCGTAATAGAGGACAATGGTTGAGCTCAGTTCCGCGAGGATGGTGACCCACATGATAATGCCGCCGGCCAGGATGCCGGGCAACATGGCCGGCATCACGACTTTCAGGAAGGAGCGCAACGGGGGGACGCCGAGGTTGATGGACGCCTCCTCGACCGAAGCGTCAATTTGCTGCAAAAGGGCTGAAGTGGTTTTGACCGAAAACGGGGTTTTGCGGATAAAATAGGCCAGCGCCAGAATCATCCAGGTTCCCGTCAAGGGGAAAGGCCCGCTGTTATAGGTGGCCGCAAGCGCGATGCCCATTACCGAACCGGCGATGACCAGGGGAAGCATCATGGCGAGATCCAGCGCATAGGCCGAAAAGCCGCGCTTGCGCACAATAAGGTAGCTGACCAGCATGCCGAAAACCATTCCCGTCAGAGTGGCAGTGGTGGAAAGAAAAAAAGAATTGACGATGGGCCTGGGCGCGACGGCGATGGCAGCTTTCAGGTTTTGCAGGCTGAATTGCCCGTAGTACATGACGGGACCGCTGGTTTTGGTCACCGCCGCCACCAGCACGACCAGGAATGGCGCCAGCGCCAGAAAAACGACAAGGGCGCAATAGCCGAAGGCCGCCCATGTCGCCACAGGGGGAAGCCCGAGTATTTCCGGGGGGCGCAGGGCCGACATGGCGTAGCTTTTGCGCTCCACCCAGAATTTCTGGAGAACGGTCAGAACGAGGGTAATGGCGACAAGCACAGAACTCAGGGAACCGGCCATACCGGGATTGCCGCCCATTTCGCTGATGAATTCACTGTACGCCTGTTCGGCCAGCACCTTGACATTGCCGCCGATGATGGTGGGAACGCCGAAGTTTTCAATGGACATGCAGAAGACGATAAGCCCTCCCGCCGCTATGGAAGGGGTTACCACGGGCAGCGTGACGGTGCGGAACACCCTGAAAGGCGTCGCTCCCAGGTTGCGGGCGCTTTCTTCCAGCGAGCGATCCACAGAATTGATGGCCGCTGAAACCATCAGGAAAACAAAGGGGAAAAACTGCAGGGTGAAAACCAGAACTATCCCGTGCCGCCCCATGACGCTCGGCAGGCGAACGCCCATATCCTCAATGAATCTGGTGACAAAACCGCTGCGCCCGAGCATGAGCAGCCAGGCTTCGGCGCCGATAAAAGTAGGCAGAATAAGAGGCAAGGTGCCCAGGGTGCGCAGGAGATCCGCAAAGGGCAGTTTGAACCGCGTGGTGAAAAAGGCGAAAGGCACGCCGATCAGCACGCTGAAAAATGTTGCCGCGGCGCTCACGAACAGGCTGTTCACAAGGCAGTTTCGATAAAAGGGCGTTGTGAACACCGTAGTGTAGTTTTCAAGCGTGAAGTTGCTCCCGGCTGCATCCAGAAGGCTCGCCTTGAAAACGGTGGACATGGGGTACACCACGAGCAGAAAGAGCACGGCGAGGGCGGCCAGAAAAATGGCGTTCCATGAGGTGAGAAGAGTCTTGACGCGCATCACTCTGCCAGGACGACCGGGCGTTGCGGCGAAAAAAAGAGTTCCACGCTTTCCCCGGGACGCTTCGGGATCATTCTGCCGCCGGCGGGGGCGTCAACCCGCACGATCTGTCCCAGAGCCTCTATCTGATAAAAAATGGCCGAACCGAGAAAGGTGCTTTCGCGCACTATGCCGGTAAAACGATTTTGCCGGTTTTCGGGGCCGGCCTCTTCTATCCACTCGGGACGCAGCATGATAGTGAAGGGAGGGCGCCGGCGGGTGTCCATATCCAAGACAACAGGCATCCGGCCGATACGCCCCGTCGCGCCCTCCCCCTCTTCTCCGGGGAGAACTTCCAGCAGTGTGCAGGCGCCCATGAATTCGGCCGTAAAGCGGTTAACCGGGTTGAAGTACACCTCCCAGGGGTTTCCCGCCTGCTGCAGCCGTCCGCCGGAAAGTATGGCCAGGCGGTCGGAAATGGCCATCGCCTCTTCCTGGTCATGGGTGACGTACACGGTGGTGATGCCGAACTCTTTCTGAATGCGGCGTATTTCCTCCCGCATGTCAACCCGCAGTTTGGCGTCCAGGTTGGAGAGGGGTTCGTCCATAAGCAGCACCTGCGGCCGGATGACCAAGGCGCGGGCAAGGGCCACCCTTTGCTGCTGCCCGCCGGAAAGCTGTCTTGGAAACCGCTCCCCCATGCCGTCAAGGTGCACCGCATCCAAAATCGCAGAAACCCGCTCGCGTACGGCCGCCTGCGGCGTATTCCGGGCTCTCAGCCCATAGGCCACATTTTCGAAAATCGTCAGATGGGGGAAAAGGGCATAGTTTTGAAAGACCATTCCCGTTTCCCGCTTGTGCGGCGGAGTTTTCACGATTGACCTGCCGGCGAAAAAAATGTCCCCCCCATCCGGCAGGGAAAAACCGGCCAGCAGGCGCAAAAGTGTCGTTTTGCCGCAACCGCTGGGGCCAAGCAGGGTGAAAAGCTCTCCCTCGGCGATCTCCAGGCTGACATGGTCAACGACGGCCTGCTCTCCGAAGCGTTTTACAAGGCCGTCAAGCACAATGGAGGCCATGCGCGATATCCTTCCGCTGTCACATGGGGGCCGGCGTTCCTATTTTTTGTTCAGGGCGAGTTCCCGCCATTTGGCGAGCAGTTCCTTCTGCAGGGAATTGGCCTCCGCAGGGCTGTAATCCTTCAGCACATTCATTTCGTCCAGGGCGGGCAGTCCGGTTATTTTTCCGGCATCCGGCCGGGCCGGCCGGCGGTAATATCTGGCGAATATTTCCGAAACGACGTCTTTGGAAAGAAGATAATCAAAAAAAGCGCGCGCCTCCTTTTCGTGCCTGGCTCCGGCAACCAGCGCCGCCCCTTCCGGAGCGGAAATCACGCCGTCGGAGGGATAAACGATTTTCACCTCGTCGGATCCCCCCGCGACATAGCGGTATGCCGCATATTCCATGGTAATGCCCGCAGCGAATTCACCTTCGGCCGTGCCCTTGTACACGAGACTTGAACTGTCAAGAATGCGTACGTTTTCAACGAGCCTGGCGAGCCCGTCCCAGCCGTAGAGCTTGTAAATCCCATAAATCTGGGCATAGGAAGAACCGGATTTCGCAGGGTCAGCCATGACCACCTTGTCTTTCCATTTCGGGGAAAGAATGTCGGCCCAGCTTTTCGGCATCTCTTCCGGTTTGACAAGCCTGGTGTTGACCATCAGAATCATGAGCTGGGTGTTCGAAGCCGTCCAGCGCTTGTCCGGAGCCACATAACCGGCGGGAAG